>JANQLR010000087.1 GCA_028280525.1 Longimicrobiales bacterium | reverse complement strand
GCGAAGGTTCTCTGATTCCATCGGTGGCCCCGGCGCGCAGGTGACGCCGGGGGCTGCCTCGACTCTCTCGGAGGTACATCATGGGCGACGTTCTCGCCTTCATCGAACAGCGGGACGGGACGGTGCGCGGCGTAGCCCGCGAGGTCGTCTCGACGGCGGCGTCCGCCGCCAGCGGGCTCGGCGGTGCGGTTCACGGGGTGACGGTCGGCGCAGGCGCCGTGGGGCTCGAGGGCCTCGGGGCCGCCAGCATCAAGGCCCTCGATGGACTCGAAGGCTACTCGCCGGAGCGGTGGGCAGCCGCGATCGCGCAGGTCGTTCGCGACGGTGGATACGCGGCGGTCTTCTTCGGTGCGACGGCGCAGGGGAAGGACCTCGCGCCGCGCGTGGCCGCCCTTCTCGACGTGCCGATGGCGTCGGACGTGACCGCGATGTCCGTCGAGGGCGGCGCCCTCGTCTTCACCCGTCCGGTCTACTCGGGGAAGGCCTTCGCGCAGATCCGGATCGACGCGTCGCCCGCGGTCGCCTCGCTCCGTCCGAACGTCTTCCCGGTCAACGAGATGCCGGCCGCAGGTGCGGTGGAGACGGTCGCCGCCGCGGTCGATCCCTCGACCCCCGCGTCGACGGTGGTTCGCTTCGAGGCCGCCGCCGGGGAACTCGACGTCGCCGAGGCGTCGATCGTCGTCTCCGGAGGACGCGGGATGAAGGACCCCGAGCACTGGAACCTCCTCGAGGGGCTCCGGGACGCGACCGGGAACGACGTGGCCGCGCGGGGCGCCTCGCGGGCGGTGGTCGACGCCGGGTGGCGCCCCCACGGCGAGCAGGTCGGCCAGACCGGGAAGACGGTCTCGCCGAAGCTGTACTTCGCGGTCGGGATCAGCGGTGCGATCCAGCACCTGGCCGGCATGCGCAGCGCCGGGACGATCGTCGCGGTGAACAAGGACCCCGATGCCCCGATCTTCCAGGTCGCGGACTACGGGATCGTGGGCGACCTCTTCGAGGTGCTCCCGGCGCTCACCGAGGCGGTTCGGGAGCTTCGCGCGGAGGGCTGATCACCCTCCCGGATCGGGACGGCCACCGAGCAGGGGAACCGGGTCGACCGGACGGCCCCACCTCCACACCTCGAAGTGGAGGTGGGGCCCGGTCGCATGGCCGGAGGATCCGCTCAGCCCGATGATCTGACCCGGTCCGACGGCGTCGCGCGTCGCCACATCGAGTCGGGAGAGGTGGGCGTAGACGGCGAGGACCCCACCGCCGTGGTCGATCCAGACGGCGCGGCCGTACCCGTTCTGCTCTCCGGCGAAGCGGACGCGCCCCCCGGTCATCGCCCGGACGGGGGTGCCGGCGGGGACTGCGATGTCGACCCCGCGGTGGATACCTGGGACGATCCCGCGAAACCGAACCCCGTACGCAGAGGACATCGGTCCCTCGACGGGCCACCGGGGCAGGGCACACCCCGACAGGGCGATGAGGGTCACGAGTGCCAGGCCGATCCGGCCGACCTTCACGGCGCCTCTCCGGCGTCGAAGCCCGGTCGCCCCGTGCCCGGCGGACCGTCGTCCAGGAGGATGACCTCCACCACGGTTCCGGCGGGGCACCCCTCGCTCCCCGCGGGGACGACGGCGAGACCGTCGGCCGCCGCGAGGGGACTCACCATCCCGGAGCTCTGGGACCCGGTGAGCTCGGCGAGCACCCGGCCCTGCTCGTCGACGTCGAGCTGAACGCGGTGAAAGCAGGAGAGACCGCGGACGGCCGGGAACTCCTCCTCTGTCACCGCCTCGATCACCGGCCGGAAGAGATCCGTGCGTCCGGCGAGGGCCCGCAGGAAGGGCCGGACGAAGAGCTGGAAGGTCACGAAGGACGAGGCGGGATTCCCGGGGAGGGAGAAGACCGGCAGATCCGGACCGTCCTCGCGCTCGATCCAGCCGAAGCCGAAGGGGCTCCCCGGGCGCATCGTCACCCGCCAGAAGTCGAGTCGAAGGCCGCGACGCTCCAGCACGCGCTTCACCAGGTCTCCCGTCCCCATCGACGCGCCCGCCAGCGTGACGAGGGCGTCGACGTCGTCGAGATCGGCGACCGCGGCCTCCAGCGCGGCCTCGTCGTCTGCCACGGGGGGAAGGAGGGAGGGGATCCCGCCCGCCGCGGTGACCGCCAGATGGAGCATCCGTCCGTTCGACTCCGGGATGCCCCGCCCACTTCGCACCCGATCGAACTCCTCCGCCGTGCGCAGTTCGTCCCCGGTCGGGAGGAGGAGGACGCGGGGCGGGCGGTGGACCCACACCGGGTCGGCGCCCGCGGCGGCCAGGACGGCGCCGCGTCCCGCGGTCACCTCGACCCCGGCGGGGAGCACCGGGTCGCCCGCGGCCATGTC
>JANQLR010000021.1 GCA_028280525.1 Longimicrobiales bacterium | reverse complement strand
AGGGTGCTCCGGACGTGCAGATCGGCTTCTACGAGCGGTGGCGTCACCGCCTCTACAACGCCGCCGCCTGGCTGACGCCCGAGGGGAAGGGGTGGAAGGTCCTCCACGTGCACCGGAAGCTCTTCCTCCCCACCTACGGGGTCTTCGACGAGGCGCGCTTCGTCGAGCACGGCACCGAGATCCGCGCCTTCGACACCCGCTTCGGCCGGGTCGGGATGATGGTGTGCGAGGAGATGTGGCACTCCCTCCCCGCCACCATCCTCGCCGTCGCCGGGGCGGAGATGATCTTCGTGTCGAGTGCGTCGCCGGCCCGGGACTTCTCGCTGAGCGGTGACCCCGCGCTGCGCGGGCCGCGCAACCTCCGCCGGTGGGAGCGCCTCGCCCGCGCCACGGCGCAGGAGCACGGCGTCTTCGTGGGGATCGCGCAGCTGACCGGATCGGAGGGCGGGAAGCTCTTCGCCGGCGGCGGGCTCGCGGTCGATCCGGATGGGAGGGTGCAGGTCCGTGGACCGCAGATGACCGACGGCGTCATCACCGCGCGCTTCGACGCCTCGAAGATCGTCCGCGCCCGGGCCGAGGCGCCGCTCCTGGCCGATCTGGAGATGATGCTCCCCCACCTGCAGCGGGACCTGCAGGAGGCACGGGGGTCGGGCCGGACTCCGGACGACGCCGGCGGGCCGGGCTCGGCGCTGGTCGGGCGCGCCGGCGACCCCGAGCCACTCCGGTCGGACGCCGGGCTCCTCGACCTCGACCTCGACCTCGTCGCCGACACCCTCGTCGACTTCATCCGGCAGGAGGTCGTCGAGCGACGCGGCTTCTCGAAGGTGGTGGTCGGCGTCTCCGGTGGGGTGGACTCCGCGGTCTCGCTCGCCCTCGCCTGCCGGGCGCTGGGCGCGGAGAACGTCCACGGCTTCCGCCTCCCGTACGCGACCTCCTCCGCCGACTCCCTCGACCACGCCCAGCTGGTCTTCGACGCCTTCGGCACGCCGTCGCGCACCATCGAGATCACCGGGGCGGTCGACGGCTACCTCTCGACCTTCGAGGAGGACGCCTCCCCGCAGCGCCGCGGGAACGTCATGGCGCGGATGCGGGCGCTCATCCTCTTCGACCAGTCGGCGAAGCTCGGCGCGCTCCCCCTCGGGACCGGGAACAAGAGCGAGCGGCTCCTCGGCTACTACACCTGGCACGCCGACGACTCGCCCCCGATCAACCCGCTCGGCGACCTCTTCAAGACCCAGGTGTGGGCGCTCGCGCGGCACCTCGGCGTCCCCGCGGAGGTGATCGACAAACCGGCCTCCGCCGACCTGATCGTCGGCGTGCACGACGAGGACGAACTCGGGATCGGCTACCCGGAGGCGGACCCGATCCTGCACTGGCTCGTGCGGGGACTCACCGCCGAGTACCTCATCGCGCGGGGGTTCGACGCGGCGAAGGTCGAGATCGTCGCCCGGCGGCTCCACTCGACGCACTGGAAGCGGGAGTTGCCGACGACGGCGATCCTGTCGTCGAGCGCGATCGGGGAGTTCTATCTGAGGCCGGTCGACTTCTAGAGGACGCCCGCCTCCGGGTTCCCTCACGGGACCGGCTAGGGAAGGGCACCCCCGCTCGAGGTGTGCCCCACCTGCGTCAGTTCGCCCGAGGCATCCGCTGGCCGCCGCACCTCTCCCGTTCCTCCCGCAGCAAGACCACGAGGCCGTCCTCCCACCTCACACCCGAGGTCGACCTGACGAACGGGCAGTTGCCGCGGATGTTGCTGACCGTCCAGATCCTGAGGGTGGCCTCGGACCCCGACACGTTGAACACGCTCGGGTTCGCGCCCCCGGGGGCAGGCGTTGCGAGGGAGGGGAAGACGGTGTCCAGCTCGGGCCCTGCAGGCCCCTCGCCTCCGCACGCCGACATCGATCCGAGGGTGACGATGCAGGCCAACGCCCGGCACACCCGCCGGGCACCGGAGCCGAGACCGGCGTCCTGACGCCCGTGCGCGAGTTCGCAGGCTGCCCGGATGGATGCCGAGGGATCTGTTCGCACGTTCTCTTCCTCTTCCCGAGCGTTCGGGCGACGGCCTTCGGGGTCTGGAGCCGTGCGCACCCCCCAAATCCGCACGGGGGGACGGGGTACACGACGACAGCTTAGCCGTGTGCGAGTGTGTGGTGTGTTGGGGACGCGTGTCAACGAACGGAGTCCCGCCCACCCTCACTCGCGGGTGCCCCCTCCCAGCAGCCCCGCCTTCAGCTTCCGCAGCCGCCCGAGCGGGGTCAGCTCCCCGTCGATGATTGCGGCCAGCTCCTCCTCGCGGCGCCACACCGCCTCCAGCTCCCGCAGTTCGAGCTCCAGGAGGTGCTGCTCGCGCGACTCGTTCGCCGCGATCTCGAGGGCGATCGCCCCGGTGCGCTGGATGTCGCCGAGGCGCCGTCCCCGTCGCACGAGGATCCGGGTGAGGTCCTCCGGGGAGCCGGCCTCCTCGATCAGCCGGGTCGCGGCCTGCACCCGCCGCTCCGATGCCCCGTCGTGGTGGTGGTAGGCCAGGACGCGGCGCAGCGTGCCCTCCGCCTCGGTGCCCTTCATCGTCAGCCCGCCCTCATCGCCCCACCCGCGGCAGCGGGGGCAGGGGACGGTGAGGTCCGGGCGGCGCGCGCCCTCTCCGGGGACGAGCGCGATGGCCCCGCGGTCCTTGTAGGCGAAGTCGCGAAAGAGGTAGCCGCAGGAGATGCAGCGGTGCTCCCCCCGCCACGCCTTCCCACCGAAGCGCATCCAGCGGACGGTATCCGTGACGGTGCGCGGACCGTGCGACCAGAGGAACCACATCCCGACCACCGTCAGACCCCCGGTCCACATCCCGCCCATCATGAGGGCACCGGTCGCCGCGGTGGCGCCGACGGCGACCTTCTTCGAGCCTTCGCGCCGCGCCTTGAGTTCGCGCCCGTAGCGCCACCACGCCTCCTCGCCGAGACGCGCCCTCCCGACCCGGACCACCTCGAGCGGCCCGATACGGAGGAGGGAGATGTTCTCGGTCTGTGAGAGGAGGTGCCCCCGGTCGACGGTCGCCTTCTCGAGCTCCTCGAGCGCCTCCCAGCGGTCCTCCAGGGGGAGGAGCGACCAGCGGTGACAGGCGCGGCACACCACCCAGAGGCGTCCCCGCTCCGGATCGAAGGCGAGGCGGTGCCCCCGGGGGAGGTGTTCGAGCTCCTCGTTCGGCTCGAACGGCGTGAGGCAGAGGAGGCAGGCGCGCATGCTGCGGAGTACGACGTGGGGTCCGGTGCGGTTCCGGCGGGATGGGGGGCGAACCTACCTTTCCGCGCTCACCTCCGACACTCCGAGCCCGACCCGATGATCCTCGTCGTCGACAACTACGACTCCTTCACCTTCAACCTGGTGCAGTTCCTCGGTGAGCTGGGAGCCGACCTGCGCGTCGTCCGGAACGACGAGTGGTCGGTCGACCGGATCCGCGACTCGGGACCCGAGAGGATCGTGCTCTCTCCGGGGCCGTGCACGCCGTCGGAGGCGGGCGTGAGCGTGGACGTGGTCCGGGAGCTCGGCGCCGAGACCCCCATCCTGGGCGTCTGCCTCGGACATCAGTCGATCGGGGAGGCGTACGGCGGGCGCACCATCCGGGCTCACCGCCTGATGCACGGGAAGACGTGCCGAATCCGCCACACCGGAGAGGGGATCTTCGCGGGGCTGGAAAGCCCGCTCACGGTGACCCGGTACCACTCGCTGACCACCGATCCGGACGCGCTCCCCGACGACCTCGTGCCGATCGCCTGGGCCGAGGGCGAGGAAGAGGGGGAAGAGGTGCAGGCGATGCGACACCGGACGCACCCGGTCTGGGGAGTGCAGTTTCACCCCGAGTCGCTCTTCTCCGACGGCGGACTGCGGCTTCTGGAGAACTTCCTGAAGATCTGAGCCGAGCGGCGGGCGCGATTCCGCTCCCGTCCGCACCCTGGATCCCCCCCGCCCGACCCCCCGTTTGGGGCCGCAACGGCGGCTAAAGGCGCAGCGGACACCCGACGATACTCCGAGGAGGTGTTGCACCTGCCTCCTCCGTCTCCTGCGCAGTCATGGCGAAGATTTCCGTCGAT
>JANQLR010000008.1 GCA_028280525.1 Longimicrobiales bacterium | reverse complement strand
TCCTTCATCTACGAGATCGCCTGGATCCGGATGCTCTCGCTCGTGCTGGGCTCCGCGACCCACGCCTTCGAGCTGATGCTCTCGGCCTTCATCCTGGGGCTGGCGATCGGCGCCCTCGCCATCCGCGAGCGGGCCGACCGGCTGCGCGACCCGATGCGCACCCTCGCCTGGATCCAGTGGGCGATGGGAGCCGCGGCGCTCCTCACCCTCCCGGTCTACCTCGCCTCCTTCGACTGGACGGAGGCGCTCCTCTCGGTTCTGGATCGGAGCGACACCGGATACGTCCTCTACAACGTCGCCCGCTACGGGATGGCGCTCGCGGTGATGCTCCCCGCGACGATCCTCGCCGGGGCCACCCTCCCCCTGATCACGCTGATCCTGATCCGGGGGCCGCGCGGCGAGCGCGCGGTCGGCATGGTCTACGGGGTGAACACCCTCGGCTCGATCGTCGGCGTCTCCGTCGCCGCCCTCGTCCTCCTCCCGGCGATCGGACTCAAGGCGCTCCTGGTGACGGGCGCGGTCCTCGACATGCTCCTCGGCCTCGCCCTCCTGGCCCGGACGGCGAAGGTGGACCGCGCACCGGCGGAGAGGCGGCCGGGCCTGCCGCTCCTCCCCCTCGCCGGGACCGCCGCCTTCACCGCGCTCGTCGTCGCGATTTCGCCGCTGGAGCGCTCGGTGCTGGGGTCGGGGGTCTTTCGGACGGGGACGCTCGACGGGGCCGAGGAGGTCGTCTTCTGGGCCGACGGTCGCACCGCCTCGGTCGGCGTCCTCGACTACGCCGACGCCCGGATCCTGACGACGAACGGGAAGCCGGACGCGAGCCTTTCTCTGCGATGGCTCGCGCGCGACACGATCCAGACCCGCCAGCCGCTCTCCTTCGACGAGTCGACCCAGGCGCTCCTCGCCCTGGTCACGCTGGCGCACCGACCGGACCCGGCGCGCGCGCTGGTCATCGGCCAGGGCTCGGGGATGAGCTCGCACTTCCTCCTCGGGAGCCCCGAGGTCGGCGAGGTGGTCACGGCGGAGATCGAGCCGGAGATCATCGAGGCGTCCCGCGCCTACCTACCCTGGAACGCCCGCGTCTTCGACGATCCACGCTCCACCCTCATCCGGTCCGACGCCCGGGCGCTCCTCGCCGCCGATCCCGGGCGCTGGGACCTGATCCTCTCCGAGCCGTCGAACCCGTGGGTGAGCGGGGTGTCGACCCTCTTCACCGCCGAGTTCTACCGTCAGGTCGCCGAGCACCTCGCCCCCGGAGGCGTCTTTGGGCAGTGGCTGCACCTCTACGAGATGACGGACGACCTGCTCCTGGGTGTCCTCGCGGCGATGTACCCCTCCTTCGGCGACTTCCGGATCTTCCGGGTCGGCGGGGGAGACGTGCTCGTGGTCGCCTCGGTGGAGGATCGGCTCCCCACCCCCGACTGGCCCGTCGGACAGCTTCCCGCCATCGCCGAGGACCTTTCGCTGACCTTCCCGGTCACCCCCGCCTACCTGCGCCGCACCGGCTTCCTCTCCCGCGCCGCCCTCGTCCCGCTCCTCGAGGGGTGGGAGGAGGTGAACTCGGACTTCGACCCGCGCCTCGACCTACGGGCCGAACGGGCGCGCTACCTGGAGAGCACCGCGGACGGACT
>JANQLR010000384.1 GCA_028280525.1 Longimicrobiales bacterium | reverse complement strand
GCGACGTCTTCCGCGAGACCTCGGTGCGCCTCGCCGCCGGGGGCGAGGCCGCCTTCACCCCGATCGACATCATGGAGCTCCTCGCGCGCGCGCCCTTCTTCCAGGGTCTGCCGGTCGGCCAGCTCTCGGAGGTCGCGCTGCGCGCATCGGTCGAGACGGTCGCTCCGGGCGAACAGCTCGCGGCCGCGGGGGCGAAGGCGAACACCGTCTTCGTCGCCTTCCCCGAGGAGCGGACCGGAGAGGTCCACCTCCTGGGGGCGGAGGCGCTCGGAGCGGGCGACGTCTACGTAGAGTCGGTGCACGCCGCCTCCGCGAAGCTGCTCCGGGTTCCCACCGCGCCGGTCTTCGCGCTCGCGGAGGTGAATCCCCGGGTCGGAATCGAGCTGGTCCGCCACGTGACGGGAGCGTTCGGTGTCGCGGCGCTCTAGGTGGAGTCTCCGGGGGCTCGTCCTCTCGGTCCTGGTCCCGCTCCTCCTGCTGAGCGCGACGGTGTCCGGCTGGGTCACCTATCGGACGCTCTACGACATCATCCTCGGCGGCGGCTTCGAGCAGAAGCTCAATGCGATCAGCACGGCCTCCGCCGCGCTCATCGATCCCGAGACGCACGAGCGGCTCGCGCAGCCCCGGGCGCCGGTGGCGGTCGCCGGCGACCCCGAGGAGCCAGTCCTGTGGGCGATCGATTCGATCTCCGGCGAACTCCTCGCGATCGATCCCGTCGTCGGAGAGGCCGAGGTGCGGGGGCCGGCGCCCGCCGAGGGCATCGCCGCCCTCGCCTCGGTTCCGGGGACGGGGGAGCTGGTCGGGTGGCGGTCCGGAGGAGAGCTCGTGGTCTTCCGACCGGGAGAGGCCGAGGCCCGTGTGGCCGGCCGCCTCGGCCCCCGCGTGCTCGACCTGACCTTCGACCCGGAGGGCGGCGGGCTCGTCGTGGCGCGGGGAGATGCGCTGGAGGGGTGGCCGTGGCCCCTTGCGGGCGCGACCCGTCCGGTCTGGCGTGCCGAGACCGGGGCGGTCGCGGTGGCGGCCCGCGGAGAGGAGGGTCGGGTGTGGGCCCTCGACGCCGAGGGCCGACTCGCCGTCGTCGACCCAGGGTCGGGAGCGATCGAGGCGGGCCGTGCCCTCCAGCTGGCGGCCGACGAGGTCGAGGAGGAGACCGCGGAGGGGCAGCTGGAGCCGTCCGCGCGCGCCGCGCCCCCCATCCGGGCGCTCACCTCGAGCCCCTTCGCCACCGGCCTGCTCGGGATCGGCGATCGCCTCCTTCACGTGGACCCGGAGGCGTCGGAGGTGCGACGCGCCGATGCTCGCCGGGGGTTCCGGAGTCAGAGCGGGCCCGAGTACGAGGAGATCGTCCGCCCGCTGCGGCGGGTGCGCGAGGCGCTCGACGTGACGTACCTCTACTCGCAGATCCCGGTGCCGGGGGACTCGATCGCGTACGTGGTCGACGCGACCCCGCTCGGCCCGGATCACTCGCCGATCGGGACGCACGAGGCGCTCGACTCCGAGGAGGAGAGCGTCGGCGTGCAGGAGGTGCAGGAGCGGGCGCTCGTCTACTCGTCGGGGATCGCGGACTCCGAGGAGTGGGGTCTCCTGAAGTGGACGTACGCGCCGATCCAGACGCCCTCCGGGTCGGTGGTGGGGATGGTCGGCGCCGACATCTCGGTGGCGAAGATCCAGGACCGCACCCAGCTCGCCCTGGCGCGGGTCGGGCTCGTTTCGCTCCTCACCCTCCTCCTCGGCGGGCTGGGCGCGATCGTGATCTCCCTTCGCCTCACCGGGCCCCTCGCCGCGGTTCAGGAGGGGGCGAGTCGGGTGGCGGCCGGGCGTCGTTCGGACCCGATCTCTCCCCCGAAGCTCCGGGACCTGGCCTCCCTCACCACCGCCTTCAACGAGATGACCCGCGTGCTCACCTCTTCCGTGGACGACCTCACCGAGGAGCGACTCCGCGCCGACGTCGATCGCGGCGTCCGCGACCTGCACGAGTCGCTGCACGACGGGTCGCGGGACGGGTGGATCGTCCGGAACGGGGCGAGCTTCGTCCAGATCGACCCCGGCGCGACGGAGGGCGTACTCCTGATCTCGGCGGTGACCCGGGGAGAGGGGGAGAGCGGTCGCCAGCTCGCGGTGCTCGCCCAGTCGGGGGTGGAGGAGGGCCTCGCCCGGGACGTCGAGGGGCGGGAGCTGCGGGAGCTGGTCGAGCGCCTCGGAACGGGGCGTGAGCTTCCGCCGCTCGCCGACCGGATCGCCCGGGTGTGGCCGACCGACCGCCTGCCGGTCGTGGTGGTGGAGGTCGCCTCGGGGCGGATCGCCGTCGCGGGCGAGGGAGAGCGGGCCGCCCTCCCCGAGAGGCTGGGAGCCGAGGAGGTCGAACTCCGCGACGTCGTCTCCGGTCGTCTCCTCGCCACGGCGAGGTGGGGTCGATGAGGGAGATGAGCCTGGCCGAGCGGATCTTCCGGCTGCGCCGCAGCCCCGCCTTCTCCGAGCTCTACGACAGCGAGCTCGGCGCGATCGGGGGCGCGCTGCGACCCAAGGGCTACGGCCCGGGGGAGGTGGTCGTGCGGGCGGGTCAGCCCCTCCGGCTCCTCCACCTGGTCGTCTCCGGTCGTGTGGTGCGGGAGGACGGACCGGTCCCGGAGGTCTTCGGCGTCAACTCGCTCCTGACCGGGGAGCCGATGACGGTCGAGCTCCGCGCCGACCCGGAGGCGGGAGCGCAGTGCCTCGTCCTGACCCGGGCGCACTTCCTGACGCTGGTGAACGAGTACCCGCCCCTCCTCGTGAACCTCCTCGCCGAATGGCGACGGGTGGAGGGCGCATGACGATCCGGACGCAGAACCTCCTGGTCATCCCGCCGATCTTCCTCGCGATGGGGCTCGCCGTGGCGGTCCTGACCCAGCGCGCCGCCGACGAGGAGGTGCTCTGGGGGATCGAAGAAGAGGCGCTCTCGATCGCGGTGACCGTCGCGGAGTTGTCGGCGGAGCGGGCCGAGGCCGCGCTCGTCCGGCAGGACGCGCTCGCGGAGGCGGACCTGCGCTCCGATCTGTCGGCGCTCCTGCGCCAGGGACAGCTCCTCTCCGTCGTCCTCGTGTCGAGGGCGGGGCAGGGGCGGCTCCTGGGCGTCCACCGCCACCCGGCCGGCGCCGAACTCGAGTCCCTGCTCGCCCCGGGCGAGGTGGCCGGGATCGACGGCCCCCGCTTCCTCGAAGAGCTCCCGCGCGACTGGGGTCCGTACCCGGAGGCCTTCGCCGCCGTCGCTCCGATGCGGGTCGCCCGAGGCACGGAGGCGCGCGGGGCCGCCCTCGTCGTGATCGACGCGACCCGCTTCTCCGCGACCCACGAGGCGCTCCGTTCGGGACTCTTCACCCTGGTGGGGCTCCTGACCTCGATCGGGGTCCTGGCGGCGCTCTTCCTCTCGGCGCGAATCGGGAGGCAGGTCCGTGCGCTCCGGGAGGCCGGCGAGGTCGTGGCCTCCGGTCAGTACGCGCGCGCCGTCCAGGTGGAGGGGGTCAAGGAGGTTCAGGACCTGTCGAACACCCTCGGCACCATGGCGAGCATCCTCTCCGACACCCTGACCCGCGGGCGCCGCGCCCTCCTCGTCGGCGACCCGAAGAAGCTGCAGGAGCGATCGGTCGAGGCGTATCGAGAGCTGCGGAGCGACCCGCTCCCCTGGATCGATGGCGCGGAGATCGCCCTTGCCCGCCTCGGGCCCGCGGAGGCCGGGGCCTTCTGGGGGTGGCGGATCGTCGGGGACGAGGTGGTGACGTGGAGCGGGCGCATCGCGGACGAGGACGCCTTCGAGGCGACCGTGGCTGCCGGCGCCTTCGAGCGCGCGTTCGGCCGGCTGGTCAGCGTCGACGCGGCGCCGGACGAGATCCGCGACCTCGTGGAAGCCTTCCCGCTCGATACGCTGCAGGTCGCCCGACTCTCCCGTGCGAACCCGAATGCGCCACCCCGCATGGAGCGGCTCGTCGGGGAGCACCCACCCGCGGTCGTTCGCGACACCATCGTGCTGTCGACGCTCCGCGCTCCCGTCGAGCCCCTGCTCGACGGTCCCCTCGCTCTCCTCGGCGACCTCCCCCTGTCGGAGGTCGCCGAACAGCTTCCCCTCGCGCTCCCCGGCGATGTGCGGGGGAACCTCCTCCTCCTTCGGACCCGTTCTCTCACACCCGGAGTCGACCCGTGATCACCCGATCTCCCTCCTCGACCCTCCTCTCGCTGGCCGTCGTGGCCGCTCTGGGCGCAGCCCATCCCGGCGCGCTCTCGGCACAGGACGAAGAGGAGGGGGGCGTGATCGTCTCGTGGAGCATCGACGCCGCGAACAACTTCATCTGGCGGGGTCTGGAGCAGGGGGACGGCTTCGCGATCCAGCCCGGGATCACCTTCGGCCTCGGCAACTTCGAGGCGGGCTTCTGGACGACGCTCTCCTTCAGCGGCAACGAGTACCAGGAGCTCGACTTCTTCGCGTCGTGGTCGACGGAGGGCCGCCTCGGCTCGCTGACGACGACCTTCAACCACTTCTACTACGTGAGCCAGGGCGGAGGCTTCTTCGACTTCTGGCAGGACTCGGATCCGGAGCTGGGGGCGCCCCGCACCTTCGAGCTCTACGGCGAGTGGACGCCGCCGGTCGGCCCGCTGACGCTCATGGCGGCGTGGAACATGGCCTACGATCCGGACCGCACCCTCTGGGCCGGGGCCCAGCTCGACCGCTCCTTCGGTGACTTCGACGCGATGGCGCAGCTGGGGATGGTGGTCACCGACTCTCCCTTCTACTACGAGGCGGAGGCCGGTGACCTCTACAACCTCGAGCTCGGCCTGACGCGCAACTTCACGGTCGGCGGACGCGACCGCTACGTTCGAGCCGGATTCCAGCGCAATCTCGTCTTCGAGGAGAACTACTGGTCGATCATGGTGGGGTTCTGAGCGACCGGTCGCCCGGAGAGGCCCCGACGCGCGCCGGCTACGTCGCCCTCGTCGGCCGGCCCAACGCCGGCAAGTCGTCGCTCCTCAACGCCCTCGTCGGAGAGAAGCTCTCGATCGTCACCTCCCGGGCGCAGACCACCTGGGAGCGGGTGACCGGGATCCGCACCGAGAACGGGTGCCAGATGATCTTCCTGGACACCCCGGGGCTCCTCGAGGTGCGGGACCTCCATCAGCGGAGCATGCTCGAGTCGGCGCATGAGGCGCTGCGCGAGGCGGACGTCGTCCTCCTCCTGATCGACGCGACCCGCAAGCTCGCCGAGGTGGACTCCGAGGTGGTGCGCGAGGCGCTCGCCGAGTCGTCGGCACCGCTCCTCGTGGCGGTCAACAAGGTCGACGAGGCGCCACAGGAGGAGGTGCTGGCCCGGATGGCGTGGGCCGCTGCGGAGCTCGACGTGTCGCCCTACCCGATCTCCGCCACCCGCGGCGACGGTCTCGATGCGCTGATCGAAGGGCTCGAGGCGGCGCTCCCGGAGGGTCCCTTCCTCTTTCCGGAGGACGAGCTCGCCACCCAGCCGGTCCGCTTCTTCGTCGAGGAGATTCTGCGCGAGACCGTCTTCGAGCAGTTCGACCAGGAGGTGCCCTACTCGGTGGCGGCGCGGGTCGAGGAGTTCCGCGAGGAGCAGGACCCGGTCTACATCCAGGTGAACCTCTTCGTCGAACGGAAGAGCCAGAAGCCGATCCTGCTGGGGCAGGGGGGACGGGCGATCCGCCGCCTCGGCGCGGAGGCGCGTCGGAAGATCGAGACCTTTCTCGGGCGCCGCGTGTACCTCGATCTCTGGGTGAAACCGCTCGTCGGCTGGCGCCGCAAACGGGCTCACCTCAACCGACTCGGGTATCGTGTGCCGGAGGAGTGAGCTCAGCATGCCGTCCCTTCGAAGCCTCGCTCTCCTGACCCTGACGGGGATGGTCCTGTGGGCGGGTGGGCGCACGCCGCTCGCCGCCCAGGAGGACACCCAGCTCGAGGGGGCGCTCTTCCTCCTCCTTCCGGTGGGTGCTCGGGCGGTCGGGATGGCGCGGGCGATGACGGCGACGACGGGGGCGAGCTCGGTCTGGTGGAATCCCGCGGGCCTCGCCGGCCTCGGGGAGAGTCGGCTCGACGTCTTTCGCGGCCAGGATCTCGCGGGCGACGGGACCTCGATCACCCTGCTGACCTCGAACGAGCGCCTGGGCGCACTCGGTGCCTCCTACATTCTGCACGACTTCGGCACGCAGGAGATCCGCGACCGGGAGGGCAACTTCCTGGGCACGGCGGCGAACCGGAACCACGTCGCGATGATCTCGGCGGCCTCGGAGGTGCTCCCCTCGGTCTCCCTCGGCGCGAACTTCAAGATCATCCAGGCGCGCATCACCTGCCGCGGCGACTGCCCGGACGCCGGGGTCACGGGGAGCGCGTGGGCCGTCGACCTCGGGGCGCAGCTCCGCGAGATCGGCGGACTCCCGCTCACCCTCGGGGCGGCGGTCGTCCACCTCGGCCAGGACGTTCAGTTCGTGAACGAGGATCAGGCCGACCCCCTCCCGACCCGCCTGCGCGTCGGGGCGGCGTGGGACCTCGCCCGGCACTGGACGGACCAGCCCGGGCTGGGGGCCATCCTGAGCGTCGAGCTCGAGGACCAGTGGGACGACCCCGGCTCCCCTGCCACCTACGTCGGGACCGAACTCTCGGCCGGTGTGCAGGACGCGGTCTACCTCCGCGCCGGGTACGTCTTCGGGGCCGACCTTCAGGTCGATGGCGCCGCCGTCGGCGTGGGCGTCCGCTACGATCGGATCGACCTCGCGATCGCCCGCTCCCTCGCCTCCAGCTCGCTGGTGGCGGACTCCGACCCGGTCCAGATCTCCTTCGGCCTCGTCTTTTGAGCTCGAGACCGGTCGGCGGGAGCCGCTCTCCCGTCCTCCTCTGCCTCGTCCTGATCGCGGGGGCCACGCCCACCGAGACTCTGCGCGCCCAGGCTCCCGAGACGGAGCTCCGTCTCGAGCGCTGGCTCGCCGCGGCGGTCGCACCGGGGAGCCACCGGCTCCTCGCCGACCGAGGCGACCCCGTCGGGTGGGCGGCCGTCGTCCTCGACGCCACCCTGATCACGACGGCGTGGGTCCAGCGGGATCGCGGCCACGACGACCGGGAGGCGTACCGCGACCTGGCGTGGGTCGTCGCCCGCGGGGGGAGCGGACCGCGCCTCGACGGCGACTTCGACTTCTACGAGCGGATGGGGAAGTGGCGGAGCTCCGGGGCCTTCGACGCCGACCCGACGGCACCGGGGATCCAGCCCGAGGCGCGCCTGGACACCTTCAGCGGGGACGCGTGGCGCCTCGCCCGCTCCCTCTTCCTGGGCGGGGCCGAGGGGGAGCCGGGGAGCCCCGGGTGGGAGGAGGCGGTCGCCTGGTACGCCGAGCGTGCCTACGACGACCGCTTCACCTGGGACTGGACCGGGGTGGAGGGGGAGCAGGACCGCTACCGCGACACCCTCGAGGCCTCGGATGACCACCTGCGGACGGCGGGCCGGGCCGTTGCGGCCCTCGTCGGCCTCCGCTTCCTGGCGGTCGTCGACCAGGTGATCCGCGACCGCTCCTCGGGACGCGTCGGCGTGGACGCCGCGCCCGCCGGGGTCGGATTCGACCGGGGTCTCCGCGTCGACCTCGCGGTGCGGTGGCATCGGGGCGGGGGAGGACGGTCGTGAGCCGCATCCCCGAGGCGCAGGTGGTGATCGAGACGGTCCGCAGCTCCGGCCGGGGTCCGATGAAGCCGAAGGCGATCGCGAAGGCGCTCGGGATCCCGACCGACGCCTACCGGGAACTCCGCACCCTCCTGCGCTCCCTCGAGGCGGACGGACGGCTCTACCGGGTGAAGGGCGGTCGCTACGCCGCCCCCGATCGGATCAGCCTGGTCACGGGACGGCTCACCACGATCCGCTCCGGCGACGGCTTCGTGCGGAGCGACGAGGACGGCAGCGAGGTCTTCGTCCCCGGGCGCAACCTCGACTCGGCGATGGACGGCGACCGCGTCGTGGTCCGGGTGGAGAGCCGGCCGAAGGGACTCAAGCCGATCGGGCGGGTCATCAAGGTCCTCGAGCGGGCGCACGAGACGCTCGTCGGGATCTTCCACGAGGGGCGGAAGGTGCAGTACGTGGTCCCGCTCGACGCGAAGATCTCCCACGACGTCACGGTGCCGTGGGGCGACGAGGGGGAGGCGCGGGACGGGGAGGTCGTCGTGGTGCGCGTCACGCACCCCGGGAGCCGCCGGCACGGCCCGGTCGGCGAGATCGAGCGGGTCCTCGGAGCGCTCGACGCCCCGGGGGTGGACGTGCTCAGCGTGCTCTACGCGCACGGGCTGTCGCCGGACTTCCCCGAGGGCGTTCTCCGCGAGGTCCAGGAGACGGTGGCGCGGTCGGGTCCCGGTCCGGAGGAGGGGGAGGAGCGGGAAGACCTGCGCGACCTCGTTCTCTTCACCATCGATCCGTCCGACGCGAAGGACCACGACGACGCGCTGTCGTGGGAGCGGACGACGGATGGGGTGCGGATCGGGATCCACATCGCGGACGTCTCGTGGTTCGTGCCGGCCGGGGGGGCGGTGGACCGCGAGGCGCTCGATCGCGGCACCTCGGTCTACCTCGTCGACCGCGTCGTGCCCATGCTTCCGCACGCCCTCTCCTCGGATCTCTGCTCGCTTCGGCCGGAGGTCGATCGGCGCGCCGTCTCCCTCCTGATCGACCTCGACGACGAGGGGAGAGTCCGCGGCCACCGCTTCCTTCGCTCCTGGATCCGCTCCCGCGCGGGACTGAGCTACGAACAGGCGCAGGCGATCCTGGACGGGGACGCCGCACAGCTCGAGGCGGCCGGAGAGGAGGTCGTCGAGGCGCTCCGGGGGCTGCAGGCCCGCGCCGAAGGGTTGATCCAGGCCCGCGCCGACCGGGGTGCGCTCGATTTCGATCTCCCCGAGGCCCGCGTCGAGCTCGACGGGCAGGGAGCGCCGATCCGGATCGTCCCGGTCGAGCGGCTCGCGACGCACCGTCTGGTCGAGGCCTTCATGCTCCTCGCGAACGAGATCGTCGCGGAGGAGGGGGACCGTCGCGGGCTCCCGGTCCTCTACCGGATCCACGAGCGACCCTCCGTGGAGAAGGTCGAACAGCTGCGGACGGTGCTCGGTCGGCTCGGAATCCGACTCCCGCCGAAGATCCGCAGGCCCGGCGATCTGGTCGGCGCCCTCGCGGCCGCGGCCGGCGGCCCCGCCGAGCGCCTCGTTTCGACGATGGTGCTCCGCTCGATGCAGCGAGCGAGGTACGCGGCGGAGCTCGAGGGGCACTTCGGACTCGCCCTCGAGCACTACGCCCACTTCACCTCGCCGATCCGGCGCTACCCCGACCTCGTCACGCACCGCGCGGTGGTGCGGACGCTGATCGACGGCGAGGCCCCGGACCCGCAGGTGGCCGAGGGGCTGGCCGGTGTGGCCGAGCACGCCTCGTGGCGAGAGCAGGTGGCGACCCAGGCGGAGCGGGACTCCGTCGAGATGAAGAAGATCGAGTATCTGCGCCGACACCTCGGCGACGCCTTCGACGGCACGATCTCCGGCGTGCGGGCCTTCGGCGCCTTCGTTCAGCTCGACGAACTCCTCATCGACGGGCTGGTCCACGTGAACGGGCTCGACGACGATTACTACGAGTTCGACGAGCGTTCGATGGCGCTGATCGGGGTCCGCTCGGGTCGGGTCCTCCGGCTCGGAGACCGGGTGCGGGTTCAGGTCTCGCGGGTCGACAAGGAGGAGCGCCACGTCGACCTCCTCCTGATCGGGCCCGCGGGCTCCCGGGACGTTTGACACCCTGAGGGGCGCGGGGTACCGTGCCCACTCCTCCCAAGCGCAAGCCAGGACGAACGATGCGATCAGCGAGCATCATCGCGTTCCACGGGCCCGAAGGGTCCGCGATCGGGTCCTGGGTGGACGGCTTCACCCGCACGCACGGATTCCGCTATTCGAGGGTGGACACCCTCGACGGGGTGCGGGCGCTCATCAACCGCACGTTGCCCGCCTGCGTCGTCCTGGACCTCGCCTCCGAGGCGACGGGCCCCATCGACCTCTGCCGGGAGCTGAAGCGGGACACCTTCACCGGGATCGTCCCCATCCTCATGATGGTCCCTCCCGGGGAAACCGAGTCCGCTGCCGAGGCGCTGCGCGCCGGCGCCGACGAGGTGATCCGCCACTCGCCCGACCGCGAGGAGCTCGAACTCCGCCTCGAACTGGTCCTCCGACGTGCCGAGCGGGATGTCGCCGTTCATCCGACGACGCGCCTCCCGGGGACGGTGATGATCGAGCGGGACATCGGGGAGCGCCTCGCCTCGGGGGCGACCTTCGCGGTCTGCTACGCCGATCTGGACCACTTCAAGGAGTTCAACGACCGGTACGGCTACGGGAGCGGCGACTCCGTGATCCTGCTCCTGTCCAAGATCCTGCGCGACATCGTTCGCGCGCACTCGGACGCTGGTTTCGTCGGCCACATCGGGGGGGACGACTTCATCTTCAACGTCCCGATCCACGATCTGGAGCGGTGTTGTGACGACATCATCCAGCTCTTCGACGAGCTGATCCCCTATCAGTACACCCCGGAGGATCGGAAGGCCGGGTACTTCATGGGGAAGGACCGAAGGGGCCAGGTGCACCGGATCCCGCTGATGTCGCTCTCGATCGGGGTGGTGACGAATCAGATGATCTCCTTCCTGCACACCGCTCAGGTCTCCGAGCTGGCGGCCGAAATGAAGAGCTACGCCAAGTCGCTCCCCGGATCGAAGTACGTGGTCGACCGCCGACAGCTCCCGATCACCTCGCCCGAATCCCCGGATCCCGCGTCGCCCGAGGGCGTCCCGGCCGGGGGGAACTGACGCATTCGCGCGTTTCGACCCTTGCACACTTCCACGAGTCCACAGCCATCACGATGACGATTACGATCACTTGCCCCTCCTGCGGAACCGGCTTCCCGGTCGATCCGGCCAAGATCCCGGCGGCGGGGGTGAAGGTGCGCTGTGCAGTCTGTTCGGCCGTCTTCCGGGTGGAGCGCCCCGCGCCAGAGCCGGAGCCGGTGGTG
>JANQLR010000378.1 GCA_028280525.1 Longimicrobiales bacterium | reverse complement strand
GCGGCCTCGGCCTGCTCGGTGGCGGCGCGGGCGGCCTTCTGCTCGGCGATCAGCCGATCAGCCTCGGCCATCATCGCGGCCACCTCGTCGGAGACGTCGGGGCCGGCGGTCGCGGTCGGCGCGGGCGCCGTGTCCGCGTCCGTCGCGGTCTCCGCCTCGGCCGACGCCTCCGGCTCGGCTGCCGGATGGGGCGCCACCTCCGACGAAGGCACGGCACGCTGCGCCGTCGCGAAGAGGGCGTCGAGCTCCGCATCCGAGTTCGGACCGCCGTCGTTCCCCAGCCAGGCGTCCAGCCGATCG
This sequence comes from Longimicrobiales bacterium, assembly GCA_028280525.1. Taxonomy (GTDB): domain Bacteria; phylum Gemmatimonadota; class Gemmatimonadetes; order Longimicrobiales; family Gaopeijiaceae; genus Gaopeijia. The sequence goes on along the minus strand of JANQLR010000378.1, from coordinate 4,805 downwards.
ATCAGATCGGTGTCGTCGCCCAGCGGCTCCTCCTGGGTCTCCTCGAGCCCGTCGAGGATCTCGCGGATGACGTCGATCGAGGCGAGGATGTCGCTGACCATCGCGTCGGAGATCGACAGCGTGCCGTCGCGCAGCGATCCGAGGACGTTCTCCGCGGCGTGCGCGACCGACTCCAGCCGTTCGAGCCCGAGAAAGCCGCACGTGCCCTTGATGGTGTGCATGCTCCGGAAGATCGAGCCCAGGAGGTCCCGGTCGTCCGGGGACTGCTCGAGGAGCACGATCTCGTTCTCGAGTCGAAGCAGGTTCTCCTGCGACTCGGTCAGAAACTCGCGAAGAAGGTCGTCCATGACGTTCCCATGCAGTTCGGGAGCGACCGCGCGGCCGCATCCACTGGGTGACTCGTGATCCCGGTTCGGGATCCCATATCCATTGTCGGCCGATCGTTCGGCGTCTTGAGGCTCATCGACGAGCGACCTCGTCGAGGCGTTCGAGCAGCTCGGGGAGTTCGAGCGGTTTGCGCAGGACCGGGATCCCGGTCCGCTGGGCCATCTCGGTCACCTCGGCGTGCTCGGTGTCTCCGGTGATGACCAGCGTCTTCTCCAGCAGCGTCGGGAAGTCGCGTGCGAGCTGATCGAGGAACCAGTAGCCGGAGCCGTCGGTCATCTTGAGGTCGGTCAGGATCAGCTCGGGCGGCTGCCCGACGGTGAGCTGCGCGAGGGCGCTCCGGCCGCTCCACGCCTCGCGCACGTCGTATCCGACCTTCTCCAGGAACTTCCGAATGCCGGTCCGGACGGAGTCCTCGTCGTCGACGATGAGGATGCTCTTCTGACGGTTCAGCGTCAGCGGGACCGGACGGAAGGGGAAGGACGCCTCCGGCGCCTCGAAGGGGAGCTCGAGCGCGACCGTCGTGCCCGACCCGTCCGAGGTGTGCCAGACGCGTCCGCCCTGCGAACGGATCTGATCGACGCACCGGGAGAGTCCGAGACCCGGACGATCCGGGCGCGTCGTGAAGAAGGGCTCGTACACCTTCTTCGCATGGTCCAGCGGGATTCCGGAGCCGTTGTCCTGAACGGAGATGACGACGCCGTCTCGCCCCGGGCTCAGCGTCAGCCGCAGCACCCGCCCCCCCGGTCGTTCGCCGAGCGCATCGAGGGCGTTGTCGACGACGGCCGTGATCGCACGCCGCGTCCGCTCGGGATCGATGCTGACCGGCCGCTCGCACTCGCCCTCCCGCTCCACCTCGACGCCGAGTTCGCGCACCCGTTCGGCGCGGCTCGCCATCACCTGGTCGAGGAGCGCCTCCGAGGAGGTCGCCTTCCGGTCGAGCGGGACGTCCGCGGCGAGGTCGCGCATCACCGAGGCCCAGAGGTCGATCCGGCCAAGTCCGGTTCGGATGGCCGGTTCGGTCCCGTTCGCCTGGGGGAGGACCGGAGCCACCGCCTCCTCGAGATCCCGGGCCACGCCGCCGATCCGCTCGCCGACGCGACTGACCATCTCCCCGAGCGAGGCGAGGCGCTCGGTGCGCTCGGTGCGGTGGCGCAGGTCGTACTCGACGCTGACGTCCCGTCCCGCCACGAGTCCGCCGAGGACCGTCCCCGTTCGGGGGTCCCGGTACGGGCAGGCGAAGATGCGGACCGGGAGGGAGGTTCCGTCGGCCCGCGTGTGCCAGTGGGTTCCCGCCCACTCGTCCCCCGCCTGGATCGCGTTCCGCATCGCCCGAGCGCGGATCAGGTTCTCCTGTCCGTCGTCGAGCAGCTCCCGGTACGGCGCGCCGACGATCTCGACCTCGCTCCGGTAGTGCGTCCGGGAGATCCCGGAGGCGTAGCGGATCCGGCCGGACTCGTCGAGCGTCAGCAGGAACTGGCCCGGGAGGTTCTCCAGAAGCGTCTGCATCTGGTTCCGCTCCGGGCGCCCCGCCTGGTCGTGCGTCTGGTCGGTGAGGAAGAGGACGACGCCGCGCGCGGCGTGTCCCTGCGGCGCCAGAGGGACGGCCTTCATGTGCATGACCCGCGTCACGCCGTCCCCACGTCGGCATCGCGAGCTCCACTCGCGCGGCCGCCCGCCCAGGACCGACATGAAGTTCTCACGCGCGCGCACCCGGTCCTCCTCGACGACCACGCCGAGCACCGGCGACCCCACCAGCTCGGTCCGGTTGTCGGCGAGCGTGCGCAGGGCCTCCGGGTTCAGATCCGCGATCTGCCCTTCCCTCGAGAGGATCAGGGTCGCGACCGGGGATTCGGTGAAGAGGAGGGTGGTCTCGTGCGTGGCCATGGTACGGGGAGTATCGGAGCCCCGAACCGGGCGACTTGAGTCCTCAAGGTTTCCGCAGCGGACGCCGAGATTCTCTTCACGACACCCGGCCCCGCGGTCGGGACGGTTCGCATGCCGTACTCCCTGGAGATTCGCAGATGAAGACGATTCTCGTCGTCGACGACTCCGCCCTGATCCGCAAGGCGATCCGGCGCATCCTGGAGCCGATGGGCTTCCAGGTGGCCGAGGCCGGCAATGGGATCGAGGCGCTGGACCACATCGAGAGCGGTGGTCCCGTCGACGCGATTCTGCTCGATGTCGAGATGCCGCAGATGGACGGCCTGTCGACCCTTCGTGAGGTCCGCAGCCGCGCCGAGATGGCTCAGGTTCCGGTCGTCATGTGCACCACCCACAACTCGATGGCGACGATCACGGCGGCGATTCAGGCCGGGGCCAACGAGTACATCATGAAGCCCTTCGACAGCGGTATCGTCGGCACCAAGCTGCAGAGCGTGGGGGTCGGATGACCCACGCATCGAGGGCGCCGATCCGCGTCCTGGTCGTCGATGACAGCACCGTCATTCGCGGGTTCCTGAGTCGGATCGTCGACTCGGAGCCCGACATGCGCGTGGTCGCCACCGCCTTCAACGGGCGCGTCGCTCTCGACGTTCTGGACCGCCGCGAGGTCGACATCGTCCTTCTGGACATCGAGATGCCCGAGATGACCGGGCTTGAGGCGCTCCCGCACATCCTGGAGAAGAACCCGGGCGTCCGCGTCATCATGGCGTCCTCGCTCACCGAGAAGGGCGCCGAGGTCACGATCCGGGCGCTCTCGCTCGGAGCGGCCGACTACGTCACGAAGCCGTCGGCGCGCAGCTCCCAGGGGCTGGAGCCGGTCGCGCGCGAACTCGTCGAGAAGATCCGCATTCTCTCCGGGAGGACCCCGTCCATCGCGCGCCCCCCGGCCCGACCGACCCGACCGGACGTGGGCGCGGCCGGGCGCCCGAGTGAGCGCTGGCGCTCCGCGCCGCCCGCAGCGGTGCCGGCCTCCGGCTCCATCCCGGGCACGCCACTCTTCCGCGCCCACGGGATGCCGCCGAAGGCGATCGGAATCGCCTCCAGCACCGGGGGACCGAACGCCCTCGCCCGCGTCTTCGAGGACCTTCCGAACGACTTCCCCCTGCCGATCCTGATCGCGCAGCACATGCCGCCGCTCTTCACCACGATGCTGGCGGACCGGCTGGCCCGTACGGCCGGGAAGCCCGCGCACGAGGCCCAGGACGGGATGCCGGTCGAGGCCGGACACATCTACGTGGCGCCCGGCGACTTCCACATGCAGGTGGAGTCCCGCCCCGAGGGTCCGGTCGTCCGGCTGAACCAGGAGCCGCCGGAGAACTTCTGTCGCCCCTCGGCCGACCCCCTCCTCCGTTCGATGGTGGAGGTCTGGGGCGCCGCGATCTGGGTCGCGGTTCTCACCGGGATGGGCCACGACGGCCTGGAAGGGGCCCGCGCGGTCGCGGAGGCCGGAGGCCGCGTTATCGCGCAGGACCAGCAGAGCTCGGTCGTCTGGGGTATGCCCCGGGCGGTGGCCGAGGCCGGCATCGCACACGACATCCTCCCCCTCGATCGGATCGGCGCACAGATCGCGTCGAGTGCAGGAGCCCTTCGATGATCACCCCGCAGGACTACGAGACGCTCCGGAAGATCCTCCAGGAGAACAGCGGCCACGCGCTGAGCCCGGGGAAGGAGTACCTGATCGAGCGGCGCCTCGGGCCGGTCGCCCAGTCCCTCTCCTTTCCGGACATCCCCTCGATGGTCCGGCACCTCCGGACGAGCCCCGACCGCCGCACGGTCACACTCGTCTGCGAGGCGATGACCACGAACGAGTCGCTCTTCTTCCGGGACCAGAAGCCCTTCGACCTCCTTCGTGAGCGGATCATCCCCGAGCTCATCGAGCGGCGTCGCAACCAGCGGCGTCTGCGGATCTGGAGCGCGGCGTCCTCGACCGGCCAGGAGGCCTACTCGATCGCGATGGTGCTCGCCGACCACTTCCCGCAGCTCGAGTCGTGGGACGTGAAAATCCTCGGGACCGACTACTCGCGGAGCGTGGTGGAGCGGGCCCGGAGCGGCGCCTTCAACCACTTCGAGGTACAGCGCGGCCTCCCCGTCATGATGCTGATGAAGTACTTCACCCAGGTCGAGGACGGCTGGCAGGTGAACGATCGGCTCAAGCGGGGGATCGAGTTCCGCGAAGGGAATCTCCTGGAGAGCTTCCGCCACCTGGGCCCCTTCGATCTGGTCTTCTGCCGGAACGTCCTGATCTACTTCGACGCCGAGACCAAGGCCGACGTCCTCCGTCGGACGGCGGAGGTGCTGCAGCCCGACGGGTATCTCTTCCTCGGATCGTCGGAGACCGTCTTCGGCCTCTGCGATGGACTGCGGGCGGTCGAGGGCGCGGCGACGACGCTCTACCGACGGGCGGATTCGGAGGCGGCGGCGCTGAGCGCCTGACCGGAGGGAACGGGCGTCTGGACGCCCGACCGGAGGGAGCGGTA
>JANQLR010000370.1 GCA_028280525.1 Longimicrobiales bacterium | reverse complement strand
CGGGTGGGCCGTCTACGCCGCGGACGACCCCGGGCTCGAAACGGGTCCCGGTGGACGGACGGTGCGCGTGGTTCGCGCGCACTCGCTCGAGCAGATCGCCGCCGACGTGCGCCGTCTCCGGCACCACCTGCAGACGGTCGGGTTCGGCGGATTCACCGACGGCGGACGCGGGCTGGCGGAGTCGATGGGCGCCGCCGGGGCGACGCGTATCGTGCCCTTCGAGCGCGTCCCCTTTCCGCCGGGGTGGTGGCTACACGACGGCAGAGGGCCCCTCGAGGCCCTCTGCCGTCGCGTCGAATGGGAGGAGGAGGGTCAGACCTCCTCGTCCTCCTCGACCTGAGCCCGCCACAGGACCATCTGGCGGACCCCGTTCGGGTTCTCCTCCACGCGGACGGTGAGGGAGTCGCCCTCTTCGATGCCCACGTCGTCCCTCATGTCCTGAGGGATGGTGATGCGGCCACCGACACCGACGGTGACGTCGCCGTAGTAGAGCGTGCGGTAGATGGCCATGTGCGCCTCCTGTACTGCTTGAAGTTCCCCGATCCGGTCGAGCCGTTAAGGATAGCGGATTCCGTGCGGCGATCAATCGGCGGAGGCGGCAAGCTGTTGCAGGACAGCGCGTTGCGGTGATTGGCGTCCAGGGCGGCCGAGTCGCCGGGAAGAAAGTCGCCGCCCGCGTCGTACGGGGGGATGTGTCCGGCCCCGGGGGCCGACGTGGCATTGGACCCGCAGACGCGGAGTGGAGCTGGATGACGGAGTTCGCGATTCGACTCTCGGGCGTCACCAAGACGTTCGGGAAACACCGGGCGGTGGATTCGCTCGACCTCGAGATCCCTCGTGGATCGATCTACGGCCTGCTCGGACCGAACGGTTCGGGGAAGTCGACCACGATTCGGATGATCATGGGGATCCTGGGGGCCGACTCCGGCACCGTGGAGCTCTTCGGGCGTGACCCGGACGAGACGCGCCGGCAGAAGGTCGGCTACCTCCCCGAGGAACGCGGCGTCTACCGGAAGATGAAGGTGCTCGAGCTGATCGCCTTCATGGGGGAGATCCGGGGGCTCGACCCGTCCGACGCCAAGCGGCGCGGTGGAGAGTGGCTCGACCGCCTCGGCCTCCCCGAGTGGGCCGACAAGAAGGTCGAGGACCTGTCGAAGGGGATGCAGCAGAAGATCCAGTTCATCTGCACGGTCATCCATCGCCCGGAACTCCTCATCCTCGACGAGCCCTTCTCGGGCCTCGACCCGATCAACCAGGACGTCCTCGAGGAGATCGTGCGCGACTTCCACGGGCAGGGCACGACGATCCTCTTCTCGACGCACCTGATGGATCAGGCGGAGCGTCTCTGCGAGCGGGTCTGCCTGATCTCGAAGTCGAAGAAGGTGCTGGACGGCGGACTGCGGGAGCTGAAGCGGGCGGAGCGCCGCGGCGTGCTCGCGGTCGGCTTCGAGGGGGACGACGGCTGGATGCGGGGCCCCGAGGTGCAGCGCATCGAGGGCGTGGGGGAGGACTACCACCTCATCCTCACCGACGACGCGGACCCCGCCGCGATCCTGCAGCGGGCGATCACCTCCGGGGTGTCGCTGCGCCGCTACGAACTGGTCGAGCCGCGACTGCACGAGATCTTCGTCCGCCACGCGGGCGCGGACGCGGCGGTCGACGGGGTGCCCGAGGGAATCGAGATGTCCGAGATGGCGGCGGGAGGTGTGGCGTGAGTGCGACGATGTGGGCGGTTCTGAAGCGGGAGTACCTCCAGCGGGTCCGGTCGAAGTGGTTCATCGCCGCGACGCTCGGTGCGCCGATCATCTTCCTGGGTCTGATGATCATCCCTGCGCTGATGGCGTCCCAGGGCGCCGAGAACGAGCGCCGGATCGAGGTGGTGGATCGGACCGGCGTTCTCTTCCAGGCGGCGGCGCCCGGGATCGGGGAGGTCGGGTACGAGGCGACGCTCGCCGAGGCCCCGGACCCCGCGGCGATCGACTCGCTGCGAGCGCGTGTGGAGCGGGGCGACCTCGGGGGATTCCTGATCCTCGACCAGGAGACGCTCTCTCGGGGCGCCATCACCTTCGTCGCGGAGAAGCAGCCGTCGTCGATCCGATCGTTCGGCCTGCGGCAGGTGATCGTTCAGACGGCGCTCGCGATCCGGATGCAGGACGACCTGGCCGACGTCGCCGGGCTCCTCGCTGGGGGCGAGTTCGATCTGGAGGTCCTCGGGAACTCCCAGGGCTTCGAGGACGTGACCTTCATCCAGGCGTACCTCGGCGCCTTCTTCCTCTACATGTCGCTCCTCCTCTTCGCGATCCAGGTGATGCGCTCGGTGCTGGAGGAGAAGCGGGACAAGGTCGTGGAGATCATCGTCTCCGCGATGCGCCCCGCGGACCTGATGCTCGGGAAGATCCTGGGGGTGGGCCTCGTCGGCCTGACCCAGCTCGGCATCTGGGTGATCTCGGCCATCCTGATCTACTCGAGCGGCCTCCCCGCCGTCATGGCGATGAACCCCGAGGCGAACCTCGAGATGGTCCGCGCGGCGATCCCCGGGATGGGGTACGTGGGGCTCCTCCTACTCTACTTCATCGGGGGCTACTTCATGTACTCGGGGCTCTACGCGGCCGTGGGCGCGATGTGCTCGACCGATGAGGAGGCCCAGCAGGCGCAGTTCCCGGTGATCATGCTCCTGGTCGTCCCGATCGTCTTCGTGACGGGCGTCATTCAGGACCCGGATTCGACCCTCTCCGTCGGGCTCTCCTTCTTCCCCTTCTTCACCCCGATCCTGATGTTCGCGCGCGCGGTCGCCGGGGGGGCGGCGGCCTGGGAGATCGCGGCGAGCGCGGTCCTCATGGCGGCTACCGTGGTCGCGGTCGCGTGGCTCGCCGGCCGGATCTACAAGGTCGGAATCCTGATGACCGGAAAGCGACCGACGCTGCCGGAACTGGTGCGCTGGGTGCGCGAGGCGTGATCCGGTCGGAGCCCCCCTACTCCTCGGTTCCGGCCTCCGGCAGAATCGAGCGGAGGAGCGAAACCAGGTGGTGCTCCTCGAAGGCGCGCGCCCGGTAGAAGACCTCTTCGTACGACGGCTCGATCAGGATCGCCGCGGTGCGCACCGGCGGCTGGTCGGTCGAGCCCCCGGCCGGGGAGAAGCAGAGGCGACCGGCGAAGGAGTCGGTGCGGCACGGGTCTTCGGTGTGCTCCACATAGACGTCCCAGAGGAGTCCGTCGTGGCTCACCGTGGCGAGGTGCTGCCCGGTGGAGACTGGCTGCTTCGGTGCGAGCGGCCCGTCCAGGCGGGTCTCGGTCTGCGGCTGGGGGTCGGGCGACTCGTCGATCATGCCTCAGTCTATCACCGGCCCGGGGGGTGATCCAGCGCGCGCGGAGGCGAGGAGCTTCCGAGCCAGGCGCAGCGCCTCCCGCATCTCCTCGAGCACCGGGCCGTCGAGGTCCGCCCCTCCGAAACGCACCCGCTGGTAGCGGTCGACGAGCTCGCGCGACGGCCCGGCGGCCCGCGGCGCGACCCGCTCGATCTGGTGCACCAGAGCTCCGGCGGTCACCTCTCCGCCCCCGACCACCCCGGCCCGGCGCGCGGCCTGCAGGAGGGCCAGGTAGAGCGCCGACTCGGGCCTGCGGGACCCTCGTCGGCTCCGGAGCATCCAGATCGCGCCGGCCACCAGCGTTCCCACGATGAGGAGGGGCCAGAGAAGCGTGCGGTCCGGCTCGGAGGTCCCGGACCCGCCCGGCTCGCGATCGAGGAACTCGGACACCGCCCCGAAGAGGTCGATCTGGTTGGCGAGCGAGTAGTCCAGGATCCAGCGGTTCCAGCGGAACTGCAGGCCGTCGAAGATGAAGCGTCCCGGGAACCACCCGAAGTCGATCTCCGCGGCGGCCGCCGAGGCGCCGGGGGTGGGGTCGAAGGCGACCCAGCCGTAGTCGGGGAACCAGACCTCGACCCAGGAGTGCGCCTCGTTCTGGGTCACGGCGAGGTACTGCCCGAACTCGTTCCAGCGACCCCCGAGGAAGCCGTTCACGTTCCGCGAGTGAATGCCGAGCGAGCGAAGCATCACCACCATGGCCGTGGAGAAGTACTCGCAGTGTCCCTCGCGCCGCTCGAAGAGGAAGTAGTCGAGCGAGGTCTGGGCGGCGGTGGCCGGCAGCTCCCGCGTGTAGCCGAACTCGGAGCGCAGCCAGTCGCGCACGGCGACCACCCGGTCGTAGCGGTTCTCGATTCCGCCCGCAATCGAGTCGGCGAGGGTGCCGATCCGGTCCGGGAGTCGCGGCAGCTGCAGGTAGAGGCGGCGGTCGGGAACGAAGCCGGTCTCCGCCTCCCGAAGCGTCTCGGCCGGGGGCGGCTCGGCCATCGAATACGCCGTGTAGATCGGCTCCTCGTTCCCCCAGTAGAAGCGATCGCCCCGGTAGTCGGCCCGCGGCTGGACCCGCGTGTCGTCGATCCCGACCAGCGGGTGCAGCGAGAAGAGAACGCGGGTGTCGAGCGGCGCCGCGTAGATCCGCTGCCGGATGACCGAGTCGGGCCAGCGCTCCCGATACCACTGCATGGGGATGTCGGCGGAACGGAACTCCTCCGTCCGCGACCAGCGCACCCCGTCGAAGCGGTCGAAGGAGAGGCCACGCCAGTGCAGTCCGAGCGGGTCGTCCGGGAGGCCGTCGGGGAACTCCACCCGGAGCACGATCTCGGGGTTTGCGAAGATCGAAGAGCCGTGCTGCCCGAGCGAGACCTCGTCGGAGAAGCCGGCAATCGACCGCGCGAGGACCTCGTCCCTCCCGGCCCAGTCGCGCGAGATGCGCGGGAAGGTCACGAAGACGATCGCGCTCATCGTCAGCGTGACGCCGGAGAGAGCGACGGAGGTACGGACGAAGCGCGAGTCGATCCCGGGCGGCTCCAGATCGAAGCGCCGCGCCTTGCGCAGCACGAGCCCGATCGAGAGCGCGAGGCTCCCGAGGACCACCAGGGTGAGGAAGGAGAGGGCGAAGAGGAGGCCGGGCCGGTACGCCGTCGAGGCGAGGAAGAGGGCGAAGACGAGCGAGTAGAGCCGGACGTCGTTCTGGTTCTCCGGCGCGCGCAGCGTCTCGGCGCAGAGGAGGAGGAGCAGCAGGTCGACGACGGGGATGACGAGGTCGACGCCGCTCGCCAGGAGCGCGCCGATGGTGCGCAGGATGAGGATTGCCGCGAGGGGGATCCAGATCCGCTCCAGCCGTGCCGCGGCCCGCGGCGAGGGCTGCCAGAAGAGCGCGGTCAGGAGGACCGTGCCCGCCAGGATCGCCGACAGCGGTTCGAAGCCCGCACCGGCCGCGAAGGCGATCAGCCCGGAGAGGGCGAGGAGGATGACGAGTCGGCGGTGGAGCCGCTGGAGCTTCATCGACGCCTCACGAGCGGTGAGACGGGGGAGCGGGCTCCAGGAGGAGGAAGCGGCGCAACCTCCGTCTCCAGTCCACCCGGGTCCGCTCGGGTACGTCGCTTTCGGGCGGCGCTCCGACACGGAGCACGTCCGCCCACTCTCCCGGCGCACACGGGCCGGTCGTCGAGATCAGGACGCTGCTCTCCGGCGGGGCGGTGGGACGCGGCCCGTCCGGGTCGTCGAACTCCACCCGCGCGAGGGCGTCGAGCACGCGGTCGAGCTGGCCCGCGCCGATCCCCGGGGGGAGCTGCGCCTCTCCGGCGTCGAGCCCGACCGGAGCTCCGCGGGCGAGGGCGCGCGCCGCGAGAGATGCCGCGACGTCGACCGCCGCCTCCGACTCGGGTCCGGACGGGCAGCCGACGTCGAGGACGATGCGGAGGGCGTCCGCCGCTTCCTGGTCGTACTCGCGGACGACGGGCGTGCTCATCCGGGCCGACGATCGCCAGTGAATGTCTCGCGGGTCGTCGCCGGGGCGGTACTCGCGAAGGCCGCGGTACTCCCCTCGAGGTCCGGCGGCGAGCGCGCGGACCGAGGCGGCCATCTGACGCCGCCGGCCCGCCCCCACCCCCGGCTCGCGGACCGCGCGGTCGGTGCGGGGTTGGATGACGAGCTCACCGGGAATCTCGACGTCGCGCTCCTTCCGGAAGAGACCGAAGGGGAAGTCCGTCCCGATCGTCACCGTCCCCAGGAGGTAGATGCCGCGGTGCGTGAAGACGTGGGACGACTCCGCCGCGGCCGAATCCCCGGGTCGCAGCTTCGGGACGAAGGCGGGGTTTGCGAGGCCGTCCTCGCTGATCTCGAGCGCCCAGCTCGTCAGGCGGGACTTCCGGTTCCGGATCTCGTAGCGGATGCGGACCGGTCGGTCGATCGGGGTTCCGGCGGAGGTGTGGCGCACGACGTGGATCCCCCGGATCGTCTGCTCGGAGAGCCACCCGCTGACCGCCATGATCCCGAGCATCGCTCCGAGAAGGAGGTAGAGGAGGTTGTTCCCGGTGTTGATGGCGGCGAGGCCCACCGCGAGTGCCCCGACCGTGAAGACGACGCCGGCGCGGGTGAAGCTCAGTCGGCGCCAGGCGCGAAACTCCCTCCAGCGCGCACGGAGAGCGCGGCCGAGCCCGACGAGGGGGCCGCCCCCCGGCTCGGCGCCGCTCACACCGGGACCTCGACCTCCGAGAGGATGTCGCGGAGGCGGTCGGCGGAGACCTCGTGCGCCTCGAAGCCGGATCCGGCGGAGCCGGTGGGGAGGAGGCGGTGCGCCAGGCAGGGAACCACGAGCTCCCGGACGTCGTCGGGCACGAGGTAGTCCCGGCCCTGCGTCAGGGCGTACGCCCGTGCCGCCCGGAAGAGTGCGATCGAACCACGCGGGCTCACGCCGAGCCGGAAGCCCGGGGAGTTCCGCGTCCGGCCCACGATCTCCATCAGATAGTCGACGATCGCGTCGTCCGCCCGCACGTCCTCGACGCGGGCCTGCAGCGCGAGCACCTGGTCGGCGTCGAGGATCGCTCGGACCTCGTCCACCGGCGGGGTCGTCGCGGCCGACTCCACCAGAATGCGCCGCTCCGCCTCCGCATCCGGGTAGCCGATCGTCAGCCGCATCAGGAAACGGTCGAGCTGGCTCTCCGGGAGCGGGTAGGTGCCGTGGTGCTCCAGCGGGTTCTGGGTCGCGAGCACCAGGAAGGGTCGGGGGAGTTCGTGCGTCTCGTCGTCGATCGAGACGGTGCCCTCCTGCATCGCCTGCAGCAGGCCGCTCTGCGTCCGCGGTGGGGCCCGATTGATCTCGTCCGCGAGGACCACGTGGGTGAAGATCGGTCCTTCGCGGACCTCGAAGGTGGAGTCCTTCGGGTTGTAGACCGAGACTCCGAGGACGTCCGACGGCAGGAGGTCCGAGGTGAACTGAATCCTCCGGAACTCCAGCCCGAGGGAACGAGCCAGCGCGTGAGCCAGCGTCGTCTTCCCCACCCCCGGGACGTCCTCGAAGAGGATGTGGCCGCGGGCGAGGAGCGAGGCGAGCGCGAGGCGAACGACCTCCGCCTTCCCGTGGAAGACGGTCTCGACTTCGGCGACGAGTTCCCCGAGCAGATCGAGGGAAGGCACGGTCGCTTCGAGGGATCCGACCGTGGACTCGGGGGTGATGGAGGTCATCGACAAGAGGGCGAAGCGGGTGGGGAACCTTACGGAGAACGCTTGGGTAGCTGCCCGTTCAATCTCGGCGAATGAACGTCCGACGTTCATTACCCACAAGGGCAGAATGGGTCCGGAGACGACATCCGTGAAAGCACGTAGACACGCGTTGACCAGGAAAAATGTCGTGTCTAGCTTTTTCGGGCTTTGCCCCGATCTCGCGCGTTCTCGCGGATCGGCTCCGGTGACAACCCCTGATTCTCCGGCCTACGGAGAAAGGGTCTCATGAGGAAGATCTGGGTCATTTCCGCGGCCACTGCGGTCGTCGCGGCCGGTACGTTCGCGATGGCGACCGTGGAGGCGCAGGACGCCGCCACGCAGGCGCCCCTCTCCTCCGAGGAGCGGGACGCGCGCATCGCGCAGTACGAGTCCGCCATTCAGGCGCAGACGCACGAGCAGCCGATCGCCTTCCCGCACAACGTGCACTCCGCGTACGGGATCGATTGCCAGTACTGCCACTTCTCGGTGGAGCGCTCGCCGAGCGCGGGCATCCCGCCGGTCTCGACCTGCGCCGGTTGCCACCAAGCCGGGAAGGTCGCCGGGAACAGCGAGTACGCTCAGAGCCAGATCTCGATGGTCCAGGAGTACATCAACTCCGGCGAGGCCATTCCGTGGGTGCGGATCCACAAGGTCGCCGAGCACGTGAAGTTCCCCCACCACCGGCACATCAACGCCGGTCTCGACTGCTCCACCTGCCACGGGGACGTGGAGCAGGTCGGCGTCTGGGTCGAACCCGACCCCGCCTGGGGGAATGGAAAGATGGGATGGTGCATCTCCTGCCACGTGGAGCGGGAAGTGAACCGAGACTGCACCACCTGCCACTACTAGGACGACATCTCCGATGAGTGACGGAATCAAGCGTCGCGACTTCCTCAAGGTCCTCGGCGTCACCGGGGCGGGTGCCGCGGTGTCGGGGTGCTCGTACGAGCCCGAGAAGATCATCCCCTACGTGGTGCCGCCGGAGGAGATCACTCCCGGCATCTCGACCTGGTACACGACCGTCTCCGGCGAGTGTGGCACCGAGGCCGGGCTCTGGGCGCGCACCCGCGAGGGTCGCGTGGTCAAGCTCGAGGGGAACCCGAACCACCCGGTCTCCCGGGGCGGACTCAACGTCCGGGCTCATGCGGCGCTCCAGGGGCTCTACAACCCGGATCGCATCGCGGCCCCGATGGCCCGCCAGAACGGGACGCTGACCGAGATCACCTGGGACGAGGCGGAGCAGATGCTCGCCGACCGGATCCAGGGGTCGATGGACCGCGTCCTGATGATCACCGGGACGATGGGTCCGTCGATGACCGACCTCGCCTCCCGCTTCCTCGGGGCGGCCGGCGGGCGTCACGTCGAGCACAAGGGGATCTCGGAGGCGCCGCTCCGTGAGGCGACGCGGATCGCCTTCGGCCGCGACGTGGTTCCGAAGTACGACTTCGAGGGGCTCGACTACATCGTCTCTTTCGGCGCCGACTTCCTCGAGACGTGGGGCGGTCCCGAGTACGCTGCCCAGTTCGCCGAGAGCCACGCCGCCGACGAGGAGGGCCACAAGGCGCGCTTCGCCTTCGTCGGGCCCCACCTCAACCTCACCGGGCAGAACGCGGACGACTGGGTCCCGGTGGATCCCGGGCACGAGCACATGATCGCGCTGGCGATGGCCAACATCATCGCTGCCGAGAAGGGGACCGGAGGCCCGTACGCCTCGATCCTCGCCAACTACGACGTCGACACCGTGGCCTCGGTCACCGGCGTCGAGGCCGACTTCATCCGCGACATGGCGGACAAGTTCAGCCACGGCCCCTCGGTCGCCGTCGGGATCGACGTCGCCTCGCACCACCGGAACGCAACCGCGGCCAACCTGGCCGTGCTGGTTCTGAACGCGGTGAACGGCAACGTCGGCCAGTCGGTCCACCTCGGCACGACGTCGAACACGACCCCCTCTCGTCCCTACGGCGAGATGGAGGCCGTCATCCAGGAGATGGCGGGCGGGGCCTTCGGCGTGGCGATCGTCCGCGGGACCAACCCGGCCTACACCCTCCCCGCCGCTTCGGGCTTTCGCGACGCCTTCGGCGCGGTGCCCTTCAAGGTGGCCTTCGCGACGGAGCCGGACGAGACGACGGCGCTCGCCGATCTCGTGCTTCCGGATCGTCACTTCCTGGAGGCGTGGGGCGACAGCAACCCGACCCCGGGCGTCTACGCGATCCAGCAGCCGGTCATGGCGCCGGTGCCGCACTTCGACAGCCGTCCGGCCGGGGACGTTCTACTCAACGTGGCGACCCGGATGGGGAGCTCGCTCGGTCCGGAGACCACCTTCGAGCACGTCCAGAACCGGTGGATGGAGCTGCACGCCTCCATGGGTTCGTCGGACAGCTTCGAGGTGTTCTGGAAGACGGCGCTGAAGACCGGCGCGGTCACCGTCGGGATGAACGGCGTCTCGGAGACGGCCGAGCTGCGGGCGCCGGACGCCGCGCTCTCCTTCGACGTGCCGGAGCTCGACGGCGACGGCGAGTTCGCCCTCATCGTCTACCCGGGCGCGCGCTTCGGGGACGGGGCCTCGGCGAACCGTCCGTGGCTGCAGGAGGTCCCGGACTCGATCTCGAAGATCACCTGGCACTCCTGGGTCGAGATCCACCCGAACACGGCGGAGCGTCTGGGCGTCGGCAAGAACGACGTCGTGCGCGTCACCTCGCCCTACGGCAGCGTGGAGGCCCCCATC
>JANQLR010000228.1 GCA_028280525.1 Longimicrobiales bacterium | reverse complement strand
AGGAGCGCCACCATGTCGAAGCCTTCCGCCCGATAGACCTCGGGCGCCTTCGTCTCCGGGATCAGGCCGACCCCCGCCTCGAGCGCGAGCTCGGCCACCTCGCGGAAGGTCGGGATGCGCGCCCCGGCGAACTCCTCCCCGAACCAGCTCCCGGCGTCGAGGGTGCGAAGCTCCTCCAGGGTGAAGTCGACGACGTACCACCGACGGTCCGAGCGCCCCTCGCCCTCGCCCCGTCGTGCCCGCTCGGGGAAGAGCTCCGCCACATTCGTCGTCCGCTCCAGGGTGAGGTCGTGCAGCGCGACCAGGACGCCGTCCCTGGTGATCTGGAGATCCGGCTCGATCAGATCCGCGCCCTGCTCGATCCCGAGACGGTACGCCTCGAGGGTGTGCTCGGGGGCGTAGGCGGAGGCGCCGCGATGCGCGATGAGGAGTGGTCCGTCGGGCATGGGGCTCTCGGACTGCGCGGTCAACGGGTGCGCCGGAGCGATCGTGCCGGCGAGTCCGGTCAGAAGGGTCAGGATCGCCGCGACGGACGGCTCCCCGAGGGAGGCCGGGGTGCGCCGGGCGAGTCGGAGGGCGGGAGGACGGGACATGCGCGCGACGATCGTCGGGAGGAGGGGCGGGATCAGAGGGGTGCGCCATCACCCGCGGAGGGAAGCTCCCGCGGGGCGTCGCCTCTGCGACCCGCCCCCATCCGCCTCCGTTCCCACTGTAGCAGCTTCGTTTCGAGGACCTCGCCGAGCGGGCCGGGGCCGAGGCCGAGGAAGGCCCCGCTGACCTCCATCCCCCGCTCCCCTCGCAGCTTCCGCCAGATCCAGTGGAGGCCGCGTCGAAGGCCCTTCGAGTGTCGCGCCTCCGCACCGTCGACGAACTCGAGGAGAGGGGGAGCCCGCCTCCCCCTTCGGTGGACGTTTCGGATGTCGCTCAACGGGATGCGGTACTCGATCCCCAGCACGGACGTCCGCAGGATCAGCTCGTCGTCCGTCCACTCCACCGGGGGCCGACCGAGCACGCCCCGTCGGAGGAAGTGCAGGGAGATCAACGAGAGGACCCCGAACAGGCCGAACTCCAGCGGCGAGAAGACCCCGCCCCCCGCGATCGACTCCACGACCATCGCGCCGATGCCGCCCGCGCCGATCACCCCGAAGGCGGCGCCGGTGATCAGCTCCACCGCGCGCAGGGCCGGCTTCGGTCGAAGCGCCGCCTCTGCCCCGGCCAGAGCCGAGTCGTCGGATCCGGCCGAGGTCATCCTGATCGGGCGCGTTTCACCCTCGGCGACCGGCCCCACGCGGGCGCCGGATCTCGACGACTCCGAATCGAGGCCCGAACCCGGCGACCCCTCCGTCGCCGATTCACCCCGGGGGTCCGATGCCATCCTCCCTCAGCGCGGAAGCAGCACCGCCGACGCCCGTCCCGGCAGCGTCAGCCGCAGCCGGCTCCCCTCGCGGACGACCTCGGCCCCTCCGAGCGCATCTTCCCAGGCATCGTCGCCCGCCGCAGGAACCACGAACTCCTGCGCCGACGCCGAGAGGTTGAAGAGGGCGACCGCGGACTCCGGACCCTGCACCCGCCGGTACCCGAGTCGACCGGCCTCGTCGTCCACGAGGAAGACGTCGACCTCCCCACGCCGCAGCGCCGGGTTGTCGTTCCGAAGCGCGATCAGCCGCTGGTAGAAGGCGAAGAGCTCCGCATCGAAGCGGACCGGATCGCGTGGCCGCTCCAGTCCGAGCGGATGCCCGGCCTCGTCCTCGAAGTCGAGCTCCGGCCAGATGAGCGGCTTCCGGGTGTGCGGGTCGTCCGTCCCCCACATCCCCATCTCGTCGCCCGCCCAGATCTGCGGTGCGCCGACCCAGGTGAACTGATGGGTCAGGAGGAGGCGCTGCGTCGCGCGGATGGCCGCATCCGGACGGTGAATCCGGTACTCCGGGTTCTGCTCGGCCTTCGCGTCGAGCTTGTACCCCGTCGGGTTGAAGAGGGAGGTGGCGAGGCGAGGAGTGTCGTGACTCGCCGTCACGTTCATCATCGCCGCGTCGTTGACCGGCCGGACCGAGGCACGCAGCTCCTCGAGCTGCCGGACGAACTCGGAGGGCGCCATCGGGTCCGGCGCAGCGGCGAAGAAGTGCCGCGCCGCCCGGTACCACCGGTAGTTCATGACCGCGTCGAAGACGTCGCCCCGCAGGAAGGGCTCCGGGTCGAGGAGCTCGTTCGGGAAGCGCTCCCACCAGATCTCACCGAGGAGATACGCCTCCGGGTTGATCGACCGGACGAAGTTCCGGTACGTCCGCCAGAAGCCGAAGGGGACCTCCGCCGCCACGTCGAGCCGGAAGCCGTCGACCCCGTCGGACGGGTCCCCGTCCCCGTCGGGATCCATCCACCGTCGGGTGACCGCAAGGACGTGGTCCTCGGCCTCCTGCGAGTAGAACTCGCCCTCGAAGGGCTCGATCCGCTCGGCGTGGTCGACGTACGTCGTCTCGCGGATCTCCGGGAGCGTCTTCACCCCGAACCACCCGCGGTAGGCGAACTCGTCCTCCCCCGTCGCCGGATCGTCGAAGGACTGCACCCAGTACCAGTCGGCGAACTCCGAGTCCGCCTGATTCTCGAGCACGTCCTTCCACGCCCAGAAGGTCTGCCCCGTGTGGTTCCAGGAGAAGTCGAGGATCACGCGCATCCCCCGCTCGTGCATCGCCGCGATCACCTCCACGAAGAGCGAGTCCGCCCCGGTCATCCGCCAGGTGGCCGGATCGGTCGGGTCCTCCGAGGCCATGATCTCGAGATCGCGCTGCGGGGTGGGGCCGAAGTTGCGATCGATGTGGCGCCAGTTGCGCGCGTCGTACTTGTGGAGCGAGGGCGAGTCGTTGAGCGGGTTGAAGTAGATCGCGGTGACGCCCAGGTCGGCGAGGTAGTCGAGCTTGTCCAGGACCCCCTGCAGATCGCCGCCGTAGCGCCGGAGCTGCGTCCGGGCGTCAAAGGAGGTCATCAGGTTGCCGTAGTTGTCCCGCATCGTCTCGAGCTCCCCGAACCACGGATCGTGCCGGTACCAGTCCTGCGTCCACGGCGTGGTGGACCACCCGTCGGGGACGACGTCCGGGTAGCCGCCGACGATGTCCTCTGCGGTCGGGTCGTTGGTCGGGTCGCCGTTGTGGAAGCGCTCCGGGAAGATCTGGTACCAGACCGCGTCCTGCGCCCACTCGGGCGGGTCCTCGAAGGCGGACTCCGGACGGGGCCGCGACGCCTCGAACCACTCGACGAGCGCCCTCGTCTGGCGGCTCCGCATCTCATCGGCCGAACGCCGCCAGCCCTCCTCGGTGAGCGCGAGAACGACGGGGTGCCCAATCCCGTCCCCGAGCTGGCCGGTCGCCGGGTCGAAGCAGCTCGTGTCGATCGACTTCACGTCGGCGGGCATCTCCAGGTCGCCGGACGACTCGCCCAGCACGCGGTCGTCGACCACGACGACCGCCGGCGGCGAGCCGCCCTCGACCCGCGAGCACTTCGACGGTGGATCCAGGCGACTCTCGGGGGTCGCCGCATTCAGCTTCGGGGCGGGGCCGACGACGCCGATGGCGAGGGCGAGCAGAAGCGTCCAGGGCATGGCGGAATCCGGGGCTGGCGACGGGCGGCGGGGGCAGGCGGAGGAGGGTGTGGGTCCACTGCCCATGCGTAGACGTTTCGGGTCGTTCCCGAAAGACCGGAGAAGGGTGCGGATCGGCTCGGACTCCGACGTCGGTCCGTCCGTCGCGTCGTCACCGGACGACCGAGGGTGCCGCAGCCGCGGGCGAACGGTCGCCGCCTCCCGCATCAGGCGCATCCCGGCGCGAGACCGTTCGCCAGTCCGAGCATGTCGTACGGTCGCCATCGCGGTGGGGCGAACTGGATCTCGAGGCCCGCGAGATCCTTGAAGAGGTGAATCGGCCCGTCCCCGTCCTCGGCCACTAGCAGGCGGACCCAACGCGGTGGCTCCGTCGCCGCGAGCCCTGTGGTCGGTGAAGACGGGTGCGCGACGGACGGGTGCACGACTGAGGGGAGCGTCATCGTGGCCTGGACCGGCATCGTTCAAAGGAGGGAACGGCTCGCGCGACAGTTTATGCGCGCCGGATCACTCCGTCCAATCGGTAGACCGCCTCACCCCTCGCGGATCGCCCCGCCGATCCGCCGGATCTCCTCCGGTCCGACGCGGCAGCACCCCCCGACCGCCTGCGCCCCCGCTGCCCGCCATCGGCGACCGGCCTCCCCCCACTCGACCGCATCGGGAGCCGACTCCCAGCTTCGCGTCTCGATCCGGTACGTCTCCCCCGCATTCGGATAGACGAGGATCGGGAGGTCGGTCGCGCGGCGGAGCGCGGAGATCAGCCCCCCCACGTTCGCGGGCGCGGTGCAGTTGACCCCCACCGCGACCACGTTCGGTCGGTCCGCCGCACCCTCGACCGCCTCGCCGATCGGGGAGCCGTCGCACAGGTGCGCGTCGTCGCTGCAGCTGAAGGAGATCCACCCCTGCTGACCGGGCGTCTCGTCGAAGAGCCGGAGGAGGGCGCGCGCCTCGACCACCGAAGGGATCGTCTCGCAGGCGAGCAGGTCGGCGCCGGCCTCCGCCAGGATGTGCCACCGCTCGCGGTGGAAGGCGACCAGACCGTCCTCGTCCAGGTCGTACTCTCCGGTGTACTCCGAGCCGTCCGCCCGCACTGCCCCGTACGGCCCGATGCTGGCCGCCACCGCCGGCAAACGCCTGCCGAACCGCTGCGAGGGGCGACTCCACACCTCCTCCCGCGCCTCGTACGCCAGCTCGACGGAGCGGCGCAGGAGGGCCGCGCCCTCCCCGCGGGTGAGGCCGATTCGCTCGAACCCTTCCAGGCTGGCCTGGTAGCTCGCCGAGGTGACGCAGTCCGCGCCGGCCTCCAGGTAGGCCCGGTGGACCTCGCGGATCGCCTGCGGCGACTCGATCAGGATGCGGGCGGACCACAGCGGATCGTCGAGATCGAAGCCCCGCGCCTCGAGCGCGGTCGCCAGCCCGCCGTCCAGCACCCGGATTCCCGGGGCGCCGGGGCGGTCGTGGAAGGGGTTCGTCGGGGGGGTGGGCTGCGCGGGTCCGGGTCTCGCCACCAGGGGTGCCTCGCGTGATCTGGAGTGGGGTCGAAGTGCGCCTTCGGCCGCCGTATGATTCGAGATGGGACAGATCCATCTCGCCGACAACCTCGACGTCCTCGCCGGAGTCGACGACGACTCGGTCGACCTCGTCTACATCGACCCGCCCTTCAACACCGGACGGCGTCAGAAACGCACACGAACGCGCTCGGTCCGGGACGACGAGGGGGGTCACACCGGCTTTCAGGGGCGCCGCTACCGCACCGAGGTCACGAGCATCTCCGCGTACGAGGACGAGTTCGACGACTTCCTCGGCTTCCTGAGCCCCCGGCTGGAGGAGGCCCGGCGGGTCCTCCGCCCGACCGGCGCCTTCTTCCTCCACATCGACTTCCGCGAGGCGCACTACTGCAAGGTCGAGCTCGACCGCATCTTCGGCCGCGCCTCCTTCCAGAACGAGATCATCTGGGCGTACGACTACGGGGGCCGCTCGAAGCGGAAGTGGCCGGCGAAGCACGACACCATCTTCTGGTACGTCATGGATCCGGCGGACTACACCTTCCACTTCGACGAGATGGACCGGATCCCCTACATGGCCCCCGGCCTCGTCGAAGAGGAGAAGGCGACGCGCGGCAAGACGCCGACCGACGTGTGGTGGCACACGATCGTCTCCCCGACCGGCCGGGAGCGCACCGGCTACGCTACGCAGAAGCCGCTCGGCGTGCTCGAGCGGATCATCCGCGTCCACTCCAACCCCGGCGACCTCGTCCTCGATTTCTTCGCGGGAAGCGGAACGACCGGGGAGGCGGCCGCGCGCCACGGGCGCGACTTTCTCCTCGTGGACTCCAGCCCCGAGGCCGTTCAGGTCATGGCGCGTCGGCTGGCGCCGTACGATCCCGAACTGGTCGGCTTCGAGGCCGAGGGCAACGAGGCCACGGCAACCGACCCCCTGGTGTGATCCGGCGCTAGCGCCGCAGGTCGACCACCTCGACCAGCTCCGCACCCCATGGGCAGAAGGCGCCGACGTTGTCGACCCAGTAGTCCAGGTCGGCCTCGACGTAGGAGGGCCGCCCGTCGCACAGCTCGATCGTGAACTCGCCGATTCGGAACTCCTCCGGGTCGAAGTGCCAGCTCCACGGCCCGTTGTGATCCCCGAGGCCCGCGCCGCGGAGGATCGGCCCGACCGGAATGCTCCCAAGGCTCCGACCCTCCTGGAGATCGAGGACCTGTTCCATCCCCTCAGGCGAGGTGACGTGAACGTGGAAGACCTCCCCTGACGAACGGAAGGTGGCCAGCAGCCCGTCGTCCAGCTCCGGCGGGGGATCGGAGGGGGCCGAAGGAGAGTCGGAGCAGCCGACGAGGACGAGTCCGCCGCAGAGGACAGCCGCGAGCCGCAGAGTTCGGATCGATCGAGTCGGTGCAATCACGGGGGGACCTCCAGAGGAGGAGTACGGTGTTCGTCCGGGTCCTTCCCGGTCGTACAGCCCCCTCGGGGATGGGGTCCCGGCCGTTCCCCGAAAGCGTCTTCAGGGTTCGAGGATCCGCCGGAACTCGATCCGAATAGTCGCTCCGGCCTCCGACACGAAGGCCCCGACCCCGCGATGCACTGTGACGAGGCGAGCCTCCGACTCCCGAAGGATGCCGCGAACGAACCCCCACCGGTCGAAGAAAACGACGACCTCACCGACCCGGACCCACCTGACGCCGCTCGGATCGCTCCAGCTTCCCTCGATCGCCGGAAGGCGCTCACCCGAGGGCCAGGCGAAGCGCATCCCCATCCGCTCGAAGGGGTCGGGGTCGGGAGCGTCGAGCCCGTGGACGCTCCACGTGCCGTCCTCCCAGGCGTACCAGCGACCCGCCGGGAGGCGTGCGCGGACGGTCTCACCGTCGATCAGGCACTGGGTCAGCTCGGTCACCGATCGGTCCCGGGTCCGGACGTGGCGGTAGCAGTGGCCACCGATCCGACCCACCTCGCCCCGGTAGCGCTCCCCTCGCCGTGTGCCGTAGCTCCCCAGCAGGGAGCCCGTCGCATCGAAGGTGGAGACGCGTCGCTGGCCCGGGTCCCAGGCCACGACCCGCTCCGCGGTATCGAGCCCGACTCTCAGCTCGACGAACTCTCCCGGCCCGCTGCCCCACCGCCCCCACCGGCCGATCGGCGTCCCGGCGCCCGTGTATCTGTGGATCCGTCGCGACACCGGGTCGGAGACCAGGACCGAACCGTCCCCGCGCAACGCCGCGAAGTCGACCGCGCGATAGAGCTGATCCATCTCCGGGTGCGGAGACCCGAGGGTCAGAATCGGCTCGCCGACCGCGAGCATGGGAACGGAGCGCAGGAAGTCCTCGAACGGGTCGAGGGGACGCCCCCGCACGGAGAGGACGAGGAGGACGCCGAGCGCGACCGCCAGGACCGCCGCCGGCCAGCCACGGTGGATCTTCGCCTCCACTCGGCCTCCCTCGGCAGGTGGTCGTCTCGATTGATCGCGCTCGTCGGGCGCGAAACGCCCGGCCCGGAACATGCGGCTCGGCTGCGCCGCACGCTACCCTCTCGGCGCGGGCCGCCACTCGGGGAGCACGTGCTCCGGATCGTACTCGGCGAAGGAGCCGCCGTTGAATCCGAAGCCCGCGTACGACAGGAAGGCGCGGGCCCTGCGGTTCTTCACCCGCCCCTCCGCGTGCATGATGTTCGCCTGCCCGAAGAACCACTCGAGCATCTCCCCGGCGTGCTCGTCGAAGTCGGCGCGATTGCCGAGGTAGCGGATGATCTGGAGGTGGGTCTGAATCCCGTCCCAGCTCCGCTGGTCCTCATCCATCTCCGGGACGTCCTCGATCGGTCCGCGGTAGCGTTCCCGGAGGTCCGGGTGGACGAGCACGAGACGAGCGGGCGCGACCTCCACCGTCGAGCGGTCTCCGCGGTGGCGGAACTGCATCCCGGCGTCGGTCCCTCCCGCGAAGTCGAATCCCTGCTGCCTCAGCCGGTTCACCCAGTACGACTGATGGGCACCCGAGAACAGGCGAACGCGGTTCGCCGAAACCCAGGTGTCGTACTGCCCGGCCTGAACACCGCGGATGACCTCCGTGAAGGAGGAGCGGCGATTGAGGGGCCGATTCACCGCGGACAGGCGTCGGCCCGTTGCCGACCGGATTGCGGGTGCTCCATACCGTCTTCGTTCCAGCGTTCATCGTTCGACCGAGTCTATGAAGACCGGACGCGATGAAGAAAAGCTAAGGGCGGGGTGCGGCCGGCGGCGAGCCCCGTTGCCCGCGGCCCGAGCGACCGGCAGCTTCCGCCCTCCCTCTACGACCTCGCACCGACTCCGTCGATGAACCGTCTCCGGCCCGCCTGGGGCATCGCCGCGGCACTCCTTCTCCTCCTTCCGGGAGAGGCCTCGACCCAGAACGCCTCCGAGCGCGCCACCTTCACGCAGGCCATCTCCGGCACCGAGGTCGAGGTCATCTGGTCGCGGCCCTCGCTCCGGGGGCGAGAGGTGATCTTCGGGCGGCAGATTCCGTGGGGCGAGGTCTGGACCCCGGGAGCGAACCGTGCGACCACGATCCGCTTCTCGAAGGACGTGCTGCTCTCCGGCACCCCGGTCCCTGCCGGGCGCTACAGCGTCTGGCTCGAGGTGCTGGAGAACGAGCCGTGGCGCCTCGCCCTCCACGCCGACACGACCCTCTTCCACAGCGACCACCCGCCGATCGACGAGGCCGAGCTGCACGTCTTGGTCGATCGCGACCGAACCACGGATCTGCAGGAATCGCTCGAGTGGGACCTCGACCGAATCCGGCTCGACGGCGCGCAGCTGATCATGCACTGGGGCTACGACAGGGTCGCCGTCTCCCTCGAGGTCGACCCGGGGATCGAGCTGGCAACGCCGCCGGAGGAGGGGCGCCCGCTCGTCGGCGACTGGACCTTCGACGACCGTCCCTCGCTCCCGACCCGGGAGCAGGTCGCACGGTGGATGGAGAAGCCGGGAGATCCGACCGGGCGGTACTTCGAGGTGCTCCTCGAGGCCGAGCGGCCCCGCCCCATCCGGATCGACTACGACGAGGCGACCGGGCTGGTCCGGTTCCACGACCCGCTGACCGAGGAGGCGGAGGCGGCCTTCTACTCGGGTGAGGGTGAGGACCCGGAGGTGGTATACGGCAAGGCGCTCCTCCCGCGTGGATCCGGGTTCTTCACCGTCGCCGGAACGCTCGGCGGGGAGGTGACGGCGCTGAACCCACGCTTCGCCCCGATCATCGAGTTCGAGTTCGATGGCGACGGCCGGGCGGTGTCGTTCACCATCCGCGGCCCGGACGACGAGGTGCAGGCGACCGGGGTGCGGCGTCGGCCTCCGGCCCCGGATTCCATCAGGTAGAAGGCTGCGCCCAGCGCGCCTTGGCGGGACCGAGGCGTAGTCATCGATCCCCCCGGGGCCGAGGTGGGGAACGCCTCCCGCAGCCATGGGGAGCCGCGCACGCTACCTTCCCGGCCATGAGACTCGTCATCTTCGGCGCCTCGGGCGGCTGCGGCCAGAAGCTCGTCGAGCAGGCGCTCGAGCGGGGGCATCGGGTGACGGCGGTGACCCGAACGACCTCGAGCTGGCGCCCCTCCTCGGACGCGCGCCATCTGGTGGGCGACGTGCTCGACCCGACCTTCCTTCGGGAGGCGCTCGCGGAGCAGGACGTCGCGCTCTCCGCACTCGGACTCCGACGGGCGTCGCTCCTTCCCGGGTCCCGGCTGCTCTCGCCCCCCGACCTCGTTCAGCGCTTCACGCGCCTCCTTCGGCCCGAACTCGGCGGAAGCGCGATCCGCCGCGTGATCTGGATCAGCGCGGGCGGGGTGGGCGACAGCCGGGCGCGGCTTTCAGCGCCGGTCCGGCGACTCGTGCGGACGGCGAACGTCGGCGTCGCCTACGCCGACCTCGAGGCCGCCGAGGAGGCCACTCGGGGGGATGATCGCTGGCTCGCCGTTCGACCGGTGACGCTCGTGCACGGCGCGCGCACGGGGCGCGCGGGGGAGGTCGAGCGGTACGGGCTCTTCTCGGTGATCCGGCGAGCCGACGTCGCCTCCTGGATGCTCGATGTGGCCGACGGCTCCCGCGACTGGGCGGGGGACCGGGTCCTCCTGGGTACGGTCTGAGGACCCGATGACCGACGACTCCGGTCCGGA
>JANQLR010000061.1 GCA_028280525.1 Longimicrobiales bacterium | reverse complement strand
CAGGCGGGCCGACCTCGCCACGCCTTCCCCTGGCTGAACACCCGGGGAGAGCGGCTGTCGGCCGAGGCGTTTCGGGGGCGATTGGCCCGCGCCGCTCGGGGCGCCGGCATTCAGCGGACCGTCACACCGCACATGCTCCGACACACGGCCGCAACCAAGCTGGTCGAGGCCGGCGTGGACATCCGGTACGTCCAACGGCTTCTGGGTCACCGGAGCCTGTCGACCACCGAGCTCTACACGCACGTGGCCGATGAGGCGCTGCGCTCCCACCTCAGAAGGGCGGACGTCGTGGGGAGGCTGATGAGATGATGTGATAACTGGGGGTTATCCGACACGTGCTCTTTCAGGCCTTCCGAGCTCTGGCGTTCCAGCTGCTCGTCATCATGGCACTGATTCTGACGTGCGCCCTGATCACGCTCGCCGTCGATGGTCGAGAGGCGGCCGAGTCCCTCGTGACCCTCTCGATCTCCGGGATGTGGGCACCCGCGGTCTGGACCCTCGGATGGGGGCTGGAGACCTTCGTCCGGCGTGAAGGGCGGGGCGCTCCGAACACCCTGACCAACGTGCTCGAGAACGGACCCATCTCACACGATCTGGCTGCGTCGCTCGACCGATCCACCCGCCATCGATCGGCCCTGCCCTACACCCTCTTCACCTCCGCCGTGGGAGTCGTCCTCACCTTCGCCTACGCGCTCCCCGTGGACGGGATCGGGAGGATCTTCGTCTTCGTCGCGGTGGTCTCGATCTACTACGTCGCGGGGTTTCTCCTCTTCCACTTCGTCCAGGTCACGGCGGCCTTCAACCGGGTCTACCTGAGACTGAGCGAGGTGCGTTTTCGGACCGTCTACGATCCGATGAGTCTGGAGGCGTTCACGACCTACCTCGCGATCACTTCGACCCTCGGGGTGGTTGCCATCTACGCAGGCTTCCGGGGGACGGTCACGGCCGGTTTCCTCTTCCCGTCCGAGGCATGGCGACCCTTCCTGCTGACCCCCATCGTCCTCTTCCTGCCGGCGACCCTGCTCTACAACTACTACCCCCGCTACGTCCTTCGTAAGGCGGTGCACCATCGGGTGTTCGAGGCGATGGCGCGGCTCGGAGAGTCGCTGTCGACGGACGACACCCGGGGCCTGATGCTCGACCTTCGCGAGGCGGGCGCGATCAGCTCGCAGATCCTCCCCTTCGTCGACTACAAGAGTCTGCCGTCCTACCTGCTCGCCGTCTTCTTCGGGGTCTCCCTCGTTCTGCAGGGGGACCCGGCGGTCCGTGACTTCATCCAGCGGCTTCTGGGTTTCTAACGCCGTAACGCCCTGTTCAGGATCGCGCGAACTGCGTGACGCCCGAGGATCGTGTCCGGCCGCAGGAGGCGAGCCAGAGCCTCGATTCGCGCCGGATGCAGACTCATCTGGTAGTCGGCGAAGATGAGGTCGTTGATCAGGTCGCTCGGCGCGCGGCTCAACTCCACCACGAACCGGCTGAAGTCGTTGCTGTCGTAGTCCAGCAGGCTCCGGAAGAGCGCGAGTTGGAAGGCTCGATTGAAGGGAGACATCGCGTTCGGCATCCGACGGATCAGCTGCCGTCGGGACAGTTGATCCGTGCGGAGGGCCGAGGATACCGCCCGGGCGAACTCTCGGTAGGTGAGCAGCATCCGCGTGAGTCCGGTCGCGCTCGCTGCCGGGTTGCACTGGCCGGCTTCGCCGTAGAAGACGATGCGGTCGAGTGCGGGGGTCCGGAGCCGCCCTACGGGGATGATCCCGCCGTAGCTGCGCGCTTCACCGTCGGTGTCGTCGACGACCTCGGCGTAGTGGGACCTGCGGACGATGTAGTTGAAGTCGGCACTCAACGAGACTCCGGGCCGGTGTCGCCGACTGGGTCGGATCACCGTGGCGTGTGCGGTACCGCGTTCGGTCGGGAAGAGTTCGAAGTACGTCGGGCTCCCCGAGAGGATGACGTTGTCGAGGGCGATCGGCGGCGTGTCCCCCCGAAGCCCGACCTCCCTGCCGTGCAGGATGTAGTAGCCGTCGATGCGGACGGCGCCGGAGGTCTGGACGATGGGGGACGCGTATCCCATGCAGTCGATGAGAAGCCGCGCCTGGATCTCGCGCCCCTCGGCACGGATGCGCACCGAGTCCCTCTCCTGTCGGACGGCGTAGAGACGGTGCCCCGGCAGGACCTCGGCGCCGTTCGCCCGCACCGTCTCCATGAGAGTGGCGATCAGTCGGTCCGTGTCCCACACGGGATATCGCCCCGCAACACAGGCACGAGACCCATCGCTCGCGACGAAGTCGAAGCGATCGTACTCGACCGCGACCGATCCGCTCAGGTCGGGGGTCGCCTCCACGGAGCCTGCCGAAGTCAGCCAGTACTTGTTGCGGGGGACGACCTTCTGTCGCTCGAGCAGGACCAGGGAGTGGTCGGCAGACAGACGGCTGGCCAGAAGGAGACCCGCAACTCCGGCGCCCGCCACGATCACGTCGACGATGATGCGATAACCCCCAGTTATCAGTCCATGCCGTTGCTACCTCGACCGCCGAGCAGAGCTGCGCGGCAGACCGGCCGCGGGTAGTCTGCGGTCGAGGCGTCCGTCTCCACAAGGCGGACCACACGAGGGTGCCCCCGGAGAGGGAGGGGGTCGACGCCCCGTCCAGACGCGCAGGGATCGGGAGCGGAGGCCAAGGTCGAGCCGTGTCCGGTCGCTTCCCCTTCGCGCGCCCGACCGCCATCCTCCCCTCCTCCGGAACCTCGACCCCCGAGCCCGCAATCCGGCATGGCGCCCTCCCCACCCCCTCACCTCGCCGCCTTCCTCGACCTCTACGCGAAGGGCGAGTTCTGGGAGAGTCACGAAGTCCTCGAGGGCCCGTGGCGCTCCTCTCGCAGCGACTTCCTCCAGGGGCTGATCCTCTACGCGAGCGCCTGGGTCCACTGGCAGCGGGAGAACGCCCACGGCGTTCAGGCTCAGCTGCGGAAGACGCTCGACCGCTTCGAGGGGTATCCAGCGGCGTGGTGCGGCATCGACGTGGAGCGGATTCGACGGCACTGCCGTGTGGTCCGAAGCGAGGTGCTGGATCGAGGGGGCGACTGGGTCGGCCGGGTGGCCCCGCTCTCCCTCTCCTTCCAGCCGGAGTTCGTCCGGGGGGACGAACCCGAGCTGGAGAACGACGCTCCAGAGTGAGGCGGATCTCCGGGATCGAGTGTCTCGGGGAATGCGCGCCGCGGATTCTGCTCAGGGGCCCCCGGTGGGGACGATGTCCTTCGTTTCGACCATGAGAACCACCGAGCGCTCCGGGGCGCTCGTGCGGTGCATGACCCCGCGGGGGACCACGACGCCATGGCCCGGGAGCAGCTCGACGCGGCGGTCCTCCAATTCGATCACGAATCGGCCCCGGAGAACGAAGAAGAACTCGTCGTCGGAGTCGTGTCGGTGCCAGTGATACTCTCCCTCCATCACGCCGAGCCGGACGACGGAGTCGTTCACGGCGCACAGCGTCTGGTTGTACCACGCGTCGACACAGGCGTCCGCCAGCGCACCGACATCGATCCGCTCCAGCGGTCCGAAGCGGATGTCCATGTGATTCACGTAGGGGAAGTCGTCGGACGGTGCGTTCACGGAGGCGCTCCTGGGGAAGGGATCACGGCAAGTCGGCGAGATCAGGTGACCTCGAGGGCCACCTCGAAGTGCCGCACGCCGGCGTCGTAGTGAGCCAGCAGGGCCTGGGCTTCGGGGGGCACGACCGCGACCTCGGGATCGTCACCGGCGAACTCCTTCACCGAGGCCAGATCGTCCCAGAACGTCATCACGACGAAGTCGTCTCTCTCGCGCCCGACGCCGCGCAGGACTCGGGCGCCGCGGCTCCCCGGAATCGAACCGATTTCCGGAAACACGGCCTCTCTCAGGTGGGCGAGGTAGGTCTCCGCTTCGCCCTCACGGGTCGTTCCCTGCCAGAGTCGAACGATCATTCCTGTGGTCCTTCCTCACGGTCCGCCGTGAGGGCATATGGGGTGATGGCCGGTCAGTCCGACCGAAGTACCCGCGCGGGGTCGGCCCGCAGCGCCCGCAGCGCCGGGAGGGCGCTCGACAGAAGCGCGACGGCAGCGAGCGACGCCGAGACGACGGCGTACACCGCGACGTCCCGACCGGACGAGTCGAAGAGTAGCGGCTCGATCCAGGGACTGGCGAAGGCGGAAACGGCGAGCCCGAGCGCGATTCCGAAGCACACCAGGACGTTGCCGCGCCAGAGAACCCGGCCGCCGATGCGCCACCCCGGTGCGCCCAGGGCGTTGCGTACGGCGATCTCGTGCTGACCGCGGGCAACCTTGAATGACATCAGGCTGTAGAGGCCGACCCCGGCGACGAGGAGCGCGAGACCGCCGAACCAGAGACAGACCGTCGCGCCGAGCCTCCAGGGCGTCGTGTGCGCCGCGACTCGGTCCGCCAGTGACTGGACGCTGACGAATCGGACGAGCGGCGACGCGGCGAGAATCTCGCGGCGCACGGTCGCGCTCGCCCCCTGAGACCCGAACTCGTTGCGTACCCAGATCTCCCGGGGTGAACCCCCTCCGCGGTCGAGCGGCAGGTACAGGAGGAGGGGAGGACCCTGTTCGGGCCCGTCTCTACGGACGTTGCCGGCCACGCCCACGATCCTCGTGCACCCGGGTTCGTTCTCGACCGCGAGACACCGTCCCACCGCCTCCTCACCCGACCAGTACAGGCGTGCGAGCGACTCGCTCGCGATGGCGACCCGTTCGCCGGAGGGATCCATGTCGGAGTCACGGAAGTCGCGACCGGTCAGGCCCAGTCCGAGCGTTCGAAAGAAGCCGGGGCTCACCCTCGCCTGATCCGGGCCGACCGTGCGCGCCGGGGGCGAGGGAAGTGCGGTACCGTCCATCCTCCGCAGCTGCACCCCGCGGGGACCGGCGAAGGGTCCGTACGCGCTCGCCGCCACGCTCTCGACACCCGCCACCCGGGAGAGTCGGTCCATGGCGGCCCGGAATACGGCCTCGGCGTCCGCGCCCGCGTCCTCGTTCGGATCGAGGAAGACCCGCGCGAGACTGACGGGCTCGGGGTCGAGTCCGAGGTGAGCCTTCGACTCGACCTGAACGAGGCTTCGGACGAAGAGTCCGGCGGCGACCAGGAGGATCACGGAGAACGTCGCCTGCAGCGTCAGCCCGACATCCTGAACCCGCGAGCTCGCCCGGCCCGCTCGGGCTCCGGCGGCGAGTTCGTTCGCGGGCGCTCGTCGTCCGGCTCGCAGCGCCGGCACGAGCCCGGCCGCAAACGCGGTGGCAACGGCGGTCAGGAGGGTCCAGAGGAGCACGATTCCGACCTTCGGCGCCGAAGCGAGGTGCAGCTCGGGGAGGAGAACGCGGCCGACGATCCCCTGTCCGAGGTATGCCGCGAGCGCGGCGATCCCCGCTGCCGCGAGAGAGACCACCAGGGCCTCGGTCAGGAACTGAGCACCCACCCGAGCGCGGCTGAGGCCCAGCGCCCGTCGGATCGCGCTCTCCCGACTCCGGTGGACCTCCCGGGCGAGGTAGAGATTCGCCACGTTCGCCGCGGCGATCAGCCAGACGAGCACCGAGACCCCGCCGAGCCACAGCGAGACCGAGGCCCAACCCGGGACGTCGGGTTCGTCCGCGGCGCGGAGAGAGCGCAGCAGGTAGGAGACCTCGCTCCGACCCGCGGGGGGCGCGAGGCTCGCGAGGGCCGCCTGGGCCGCTTCCCGCGTGGCCCCCTCGCGCATCCGCCCGACGATCCGCAGCCACGACCAGCCCTCCGCCGTGGTCCATCCGGGCCCGGCCTCGATCGCCGCCGTCGGGTGGAGAGGCAACCAGAGGTCCGTCCTGTGCAGGGAGGGTCCAGTGAACCCTCGCGGCGCGACGCCGATGACCGTGTAGGTCGCGGAGCCGATGCGGAGGCGCGTTCCCAGAACGCCCGGGTCGGCGCCGTACCGCCGAGACCAGAGGGACCAGGAGAGCACGGCCGTTCCCGGAGAGGCGACCTCGTCGTCCGTCTGCGAGAAGAAGCGCCCGATCGCGGGTTCGACCTCGAGGACCCGGAAGTATTCGGCGGACACCCACTGGGCGCTCACCCGGTAGGCGTCCTCGCCGCTGCCGACCACCGGATGATCGCCCGCATACGCAGCGGCACCTTCGAGGGCGGGGACCTCGGCGATCGCGCGAAAGGCGGGATAGCTCAGAGCGTCCCGATGCTCGAGCACGCGCCGGGTGGGGTCGAACTCCCTGCGGAAGACGCGAACGACCGCCTCGGCGTCCTCGATGTGCGCGGGCGGGCGCAGGAGGATCTGGTCGACGACGCGCAGCATGGTGTGATTCGCGCCGATGCCGAGCGTCAGCGTCAGAACGACGACCCCGGTGAAGGCCGGGTTGCGCCTCATCCTCCTCAGAGCGAGTCCCAGGTCGTGCCGAAGTGCGCCGATCCACTCGCGCCACCGCCTGCGACGCCGATGCGCGCGGGCCACGTCGGCGCACATGTCGAGCACGCGGTGGACGTCGCCGAAGGCCGTCCGGGCGGCTCGTTCGGCCTCCGCCGGAGCCCACCCGGCTCGTTCCAGTTCGCGAGCGCGCTCCTGGATGTGGAACTCGATCTCGCGCGCCCACTCGTCCGGACCCTCGTCGTCGGGATCGACGGGTCGACGGCGAGCACGTTGCCCCCACGGCGCCACCCTCAGTCCCCCGACTGGTCGAGGAGCATGTGGACGGCGGCCGAGTAGCGCCTCCACCTCTGCTGTTCGGTCTCCAGTCGAGCGCGCCCCTCGTCGGTCAGCGAGTAGTACTTCGCTCGGCGTCCGGAGTCGGACGTGCCCCAGCTCGACTCCAGCCAGCCACGGCTCCGGAGTCGGTGAAGCGTCGGGTAGAGAAGCCCCTCGTCGACATCCAGGACGCCATCGGTGTGCTCACGAATCCACCGCCCGATCGCGTACCCGTGCATGCGGCCGAGGCTGAGCGACTGCAGGATCACGAGGTTGAGAGTGCCCCGAAACAGGTTGCTTCCCACGATACCTGACTTTGTTAGGGTTGGCCTCCACCGTACACCTGACAAATACAGGGGTCAAGGACCGCATGACGTGCGTTCTGAGCGGCAGTCCGATCCCCCTGAACGACTCGCGCCTCCGTGGAAGTCCGCTGGCGGCCACCCTCCCGGAGAAACTTCGCCCCCCCGTTCTTCCGTCCGGGTGGATGGCGGAACGAAGGGAATCAGGGCAGCTTGAGGCCACCTTCCCGCCCAACGTTTCATCCAAAGGAAGGCAGCCGCCTTCCGACCTGAACGACGCATGACCGAGCCGCAGCAGCCCTCTCGCCTTCAGCGTTTCTTCGCCGAGCTTCGGCGTCGCCACGTCGTGCGGGTCTTCCTCGGCTACGCCGCGGTCGTCTTCGTCCTGCTGCAGCTCTCCGAGATCATCCTTCCGGCCTTCATGGTCTCGGCACAGGCGGACGGCGTCATCCGCGTGCTGGTGATCGCGGCGCTGCTCTTCCTCCCGATCGTCCTGGCGCTGGCGTGGATCTACGAGATCACCCCGCAGGGCGTGCGGGCGATGCGGCAGATCGACCAGGAGGCCGGGATCGCGGATACGGGCCGCTTCCTTCCGCGGGTGATGCTCCTCCTGATCACGATCGGGGCGGGGTGGGGCGGCTGGGTCTTCTCGCGTGACCTGCAGTTCGAGTCGGGCGACGCCGCGCGGGACACCTTCCAGGCGGCGCAGACGACGGATGCATCGAGTCCGATCACCTCCCTCGCGATCCTCCCTCTCGAGGACCAGTCCGCCTCGCCGGACGACGCCTACTTCGCCGCGAGCATGCACGAGGCGATCACCTCGGCGGTCAGTCAGCTCTCCGCCCTTCGCGTGATCTCCCGGACCTCGGTCCTCCGCTACGACCAGGAGGGGAAGTCGCTGGCGCAGATCGGTGCCGAACTCAATGTGGACGCCATCGTCGAGGGCTCGGTGGTGGTCGTGGAAGATCAGGTTCGAATCACCGTCCAGCTGATTCACACCGCCTCCGACACCCACCTCTGGGCGGAGAACTTCACTCGGGAATTCGTGGACGTCCTCGCGCTGCAGCAGGAGGTCGCCGCCGAGATCGCCGGGGAGATCGAGGCGCGGGTGGAGGCCCGGACGCCGGGGAACGAGGTGCGGCTGGCGGAGCTCGACGTGGACGTCTCGGAGGATGATGCGCCTCCGTCCACACCTCAGCAGTCGCCGGGTCCTGGAGTGTCCGGGCCGGGCGAGACGCCCCGTACGGTGACGATGGGGATGGATGTGCCCAGCGACGTGCAGCGCAGCTACCTCCGAGGACGCTACCTCCTCTCGGAGGGTGCGCCGGATCAGGTGGCGCAGGCGCGAGGCTTCTTCGAGGACGCGCTCGAGGAGGAGCCCGGCTTCACTCCCGCGATCACCGGCCTCGCCGGAACCGAGCTCGTGCAGGCGCTGGATTTCGAGGGTCTCG
The DNA here is from genome assembly GCA_028280525.1 of Longimicrobiales bacterium. Taxonomy (GTDB): domain Bacteria; phylum Gemmatimonadota; class Gemmatimonadetes; order Longimicrobiales; family Gaopeijiaceae; genus Gaopeijia. The sequence goes on along the minus strand of JANQLR010000061.1, from coordinate 3,945 downwards.
ACCGACTCGATCGACTGGTCCGCAGCCGGGAGTTGGCGCTTCGCGCGCTCGAGGAGGACCCGGAGAACGCCGAGGCCCGGGAGGTTGCGCGTTCCGCCGAGGAGGCGATCGCCGACGCGTCGCGCGAGTTCGAGGCCGCGACCGTGGAGGGCTTCGGGTCGGCCGAGGTCGCCGTGATTGCGGCGGACTCCGTCTTCCAGATGTTCAGCTTCGAGGACGGGGTGATCCGTCTCCCGGGCGGCGACTCGATCACCGTCGACGGGGGGATGGCTCCCGTCGTGACATCGCTGGGCGAGCTCCTTCAGCGTCGCTTCGGCGAGTCGAAGATGGGGTGGACGTCCGACGAGCCCGCGCCCGGGGCCGGCGCGCCCGGGGTGATGCCGGAGAACGTCCTCCAGCAGGTGCTCCGGATGGCCAACTCGGGCGAACTCGGCGACGCGCAGGACGCGTTGGAAGATGCGATCGACGACGGAGCACGCGACTGGCGCCTCTTCGAGATCCTGGAACACCTCTACCGGATCGACGAGGACTTCGAGGACGTCGTCGACCTGCGCTTCGCCCGGGAAGAACTCCTCCCCGACGAGCCGGGCCCGAGCGCGGCCGACCTGCAGCGTCGGCTCGACGACAACGGCGGAGAGGAGCGGTACTGGAGCTGGAAGCAGGCGGAGTACGCCCAGCGCACCGCCGCCGGCGCTCCGATCTTCCACACCTTCTACGGCGCCTCGTACGCGCGGCTCGGGCAGCCCGACAAGGCGATCGAAGAACTTCGGGCCGGCGCTCGGGTTCGCGAGCCGGCGCTCGTCACCCTGCGTCTGGATCCGGCGTGGGACGAACTCCGAGCGGACGATCGGTTCCGCGAGCTGATCCGGCGGATCCGGGTCGACGTGCAGCGCCGTCCGCCGAGACCCCCGGGGGGGCGGTAGGGCCATCCACGCAGCGTGAACAGGCCCTAACTTCCGCGACACCCCGTCGCGTCCCCATCGCACGTGCGTTTGCAGTCGTCATGATGTTCGATCGATCCCGCCGCTCCCTTCTCGTGCTCGCGCTCGCGCTTCTCGCGGCGGCCACTCCACTCGACGCGCAGACGGCGACCGTCACCGTTCGCGTCCTGGTCGCGGCCGGCGACACCCCGATCGAAGGGGCCTCCGTCTCCGCATCGGGGCGGAGCGCAATCACCGACCCGACGGGGACCGCGCGCCTTTCCCTCCCCCCGGGCGACCACCGGATTGCGGTAGCCCGAATCGGCTTCCAGCCGACGGAGCTGGTCCTGCGGCTCACGGCCGCCCGGGACACCGTCGTCGTGATTCGGGTGACGCCGCAGGCCGTGGAGGCGGAGGGGATCGTGGTCGTCAGCTCAACCCGGACCGACCGACGGATCGATGAGGAGCCGCTCCGGATCGAAGTCGTCTCCCGCGAGGAGGTGGAGGAGAAGCTCCTCATGACCCCGGGCGACATCTCGATGCTCCTGAACGAGACGGCGGGTCTGAGGGTGCAGCCCACGGCGCCCGTCCTCGGCGGAGCGACGGTGCGGATTCAGGGCCTCCGGGGCCGCTACACGCAGATCCTCACCGACGGGCTCCCCCTCTACGGCGGTCAGGCCGGAGCGCTGGGCCCGCTTCAGGTCCCGCCCATGGACCTCGCCCGGGTGGAGGTCATCAAGGGCGCGGCCTCCGCGCTGTACGGACCCACCGCGCTGGGCGGGGTGGTCAATCTCATTTCCCGTCGGCCCGATCGGGCTCGCGAGGTGATCCTGAACCAGAGCACGCTCGACGGGACCGACCTGGTCGGATGGCTCGCGGACGAGTTCTCGGATCGATGGGGGTACACTCTCCTCGCCAGCGCCCACCGGCAGGACTTCTTCGACGCCGATGGGGACGGGTGGGCCGACGTTCCGGACTTCGAACGGATCTCGGTGCGCCCCCGCCTCTTCTGGGAGGACGGGCGCGGCAGCTCGGCCATGTTCACCCTCGGCGGGATGATCGAGAACCGCAGGGGCGGGAGCGTCGCGCCCGGGAGCTTCGTCGGGTCCGAGATCCCGCTGGTCCGCGAGTCGTTGGATACGCGGCGATTCGACGGCGGGTTGAACCTGCGTCGCCTCCTCTCGGGAGGACGAATCCTGACGGTGCGCGGCTCGGGGTCGATTCAGGCGCACGATCACCGCTTCACCGGTGTGCAGGAGGAGGACGAGCACCGAACCGCCTTCGGCGAGGTGGCGCTCTCCGGGCAGAATGGCCGTCACCTCTGGGTGGTCGGCGCGGCCATCCAGCACGACACCTACGCCCACGATCTGCTTCCCGGCTTCGACTTCGACTACACCGTACCCGGCCTCTTCGCTCAGGACGAGTGGTCGCCCTCCGAGGCCCTCACCCTGGCGGCGAGCGTGCGGTGGGACCACCACGACGTCTTCGGCTCCGCGATCAGCCCCCGCCTTTCGGCGCTGGCCCGCGTCTCCGACTGGGCGGTCCGCCTGTCCGGGGGCGCAGGGTGGTTCGCACCGACTCCCTTCACCGACGAGACGGACGCGGTCGGTCTCGAGCGGCTCACCCCGCCGGGCGCGTGGAGTCGAGAACGGGCCCGCAATCTGATGGTGGATGTCGGCCGGGAGTTCGGGCCACTGGAGATGAACGTCAGCGCCTTTGGCTCCGTGATCGACGATCCGCTGCAGACGGTCCGGAATGGCGACGGCACGCTGACGATCGAGAATGCGGACGGGGAGGTCCGGACCTGGGGCACCGAGACCTTCGCGGCGCTTCGAACCGGACCGTGGCGGCTGATCGGGTCGCACGCGTGGCTGCACTCGCGAGAGCCCGATCCGCAGGGCGACGGTCGCCGGGAGGTACCACTCACGCCGCGCCACTCGGTCGGCGTCGTCGGGGCCTACGAGCGTGAAGACTGGGGCCGGATCGGGGTCGAGGCGTACTACACCGGGCGGCAGGAGCTCGATGACGACCCGTTCCGCGACGTCTCCCGACGCCATCTGATTCTCGGGCTTCTCGTCGACCGGAAGCTCGGACGCTTCCGCGTCTTCCTGAACGCGGAGAACCTCCTCGACACCCGCCAGACACGGCTGGGCGAGCTCCTGCGCCCGACCCCGACCCCTGAAGGTCGCTGGACGACCGACGTCTGGGCGCCGCTGGAGGGGCGCGCCTTCAACGCCGGGGTCTGGGTCAGCTTCTGAGCGACGGCGGGCCCGCGGGTCGAGCCGGGCCGGACCGTGCGGGCCGCACCCCCGTTCCCCTGCTCTGGATCACCGGGGACTACTGCCGCGTCGCCCACGCCCCGGGCGACACTCCGAGCTCCCGCTTGAAGGCCCGGCTGAAGGCCGCCTCCGAGCCGTAGCCGAGGCGCCGGGGGAGCTCCGAGACCTTCACCTCGCCGGTGGAGAGCCAGGTGGTCGCGAGCTGCATCCGCCACCGGGTCAGGTAGGCCGCCGGCGACTCTCCGACCATCTCGGAGAAGCGCCGAGCAAAGGCCGCACGCGACATGTGCACCGCCTGGGCGAGCGACTCCACCGTCCAGCTCCGTTCGGGGTGCCGGTGGATCTGGCGGATGGCGTTGCCGATGTCCCGGTCCTTGAGCGCGACGATCCACCCGGCGTTGGACTCCTCCGATTCGAGCCAGGCGCGGATCGCCTGCACGACCAGGAGGTCGGCGAGCCGCGTGATCACCGACTCGCCCCCCGGGCGGAGCGTCTCCGCCTCGTGGCAGATCAGCTGGACCGTGCTCTGCATCCAGTGGTTGCGGGTCGTTCCGGAGTGCTCGAGGTGGATGGCGCGCGGGAGGAGGGAGATGAGGTGCCGCGCGGCCGGGTGGTCGAGGCGGACCGCGCCGCAGATCATCACCGTCGCCTCGCCGCCTCCGCCGTGGTGGAGGAGTTCGTAGTGCTCGGTGAGGAGCTGCTGCTCGGTGTCCCAGAGCGAGACGACGGGATCGCCGGGGGCGCCC
>JANQLR010000141.1 GCA_028280525.1 Longimicrobiales bacterium | reverse complement strand
GCACCGTCCGGATCTTCACCCAGTCGTCCGATCGCCCCGCGCGGTACGGCGCCTCCGCCCGCTTCCCCACGATCCCCTCGATCCGGAGCCGCTTCGCCTGCTCGAAGACGGCCTCGCCCTGCTCCGGGATATCGTCCGAGTAGCGGATCGGCCCGACCGTCGGGAGCACCTCGCGCAGCAACCGCTTGCGCTCGACGAGCGTGAGGCGGCGAAGGTCGACCCCGCCGAAGGCCAGGAGATCGAAGGCGTAGTACGTCGCCGGGAGCTGCACCGCCGCCACCGCGACGTCCGCCCGCCGCGTCAGACGCCCGCGCTTCTGAAGGCGCGAGAAGTCCGGCATCCCCGCCTCGTCGTGGACCACGACCTCGCCATCCAGGATCGTCCCCTCGAAGGGGAGCCCCCGGATCGCCCGACCGATCTCCGGGAAGGTCGCGGTGAGGTCATTCCCGTTCCGGGACCAGAGCGTCGCCCCGGTCGCCGTCCGCTCCGCGACCAGCCGATAGCCGTCGTACTTGATCTCGAAGACCCACCCCTCGCGGGTGAACGCCGAATCCGAGGCGACCGCCTTCATCACCTCGATCGAGCGCGCCGCCGGCGCGTCTTCCGCGGCCCCGAGCTCCCGCGCGGCCGAGAGGATCCGCCGCCGCTTCGAGCCCGGGTCGGGGAGCTCCTCGACGGTGAGACCCGAGAAGACCGAGTCGTGCGGGTAGGCGTCCGTCCCCCGCTCGTCTAGGTAGCCGTCCCGTTCCTTGATCAGGAGCCAGTGGTTGTCGCCGTTTCGCGGGGTGTGCACCAGCGTCCACAGCCCCCGAAGCTTGTAGCCGCGAAGCTCGAAGAGGAGCTTCCCGTGCTCCAGCCCGTGCCTCTTTCGGGCGCCCGGCTCCTCCGGGATCTCGATCCACACGCCGCGGTCCCAGCAGATCGACGGGCCGGCGCCGTACTGTCCCTCCGGGATGACCCCCTCGAAGTCCGCGTACTCGATCGGGTGCGGCTCGACGTGCATGGCCAGTCGCTTGTCGCCCTGATCGGGGGACGGGCCCTTCGGCACCGCCCACGACTCCAACGCCCCGTGCATCTCGAGCCGCAGATCCCAGTGCAGGTTGCGGGCGGCGTGCATCTGGACGACGAAGAGGCGAGGGAGATAGCGCCCGTCCGGGCCGATTCGGTCGCGCGAGGTCGCGCGGGCGGACGCGGCGTCGCCACCCTCACCCTCCCCGTCGCCCCCCGCGTCGCGAACGCCCGCGCCGGAAGCGCCTCCGAAGGGCTCCGGCGTCGCACTCGCCGCCCGCTTCGCGCGGTACGCGTCGAGGCGGTCGTCTCCGTCAGCCACGGCGGCGCCCCTTCGCGGGGATGTGGGGGCTCGACGGCGTCATCTCGGACCGGCGTCTCGAGGGGAGGGGAGGGGACGGCGCACCCCGGTGCGCGACCCGGCAAAGTTGCGTTCGCGCGAGTCGTCAGGCGAGCACCGGCGTCTCGACCCGTGTCTGCCCGAAGGGCCGACCCCGGGGCCCCGCGCCGACCGACCACCCCACGGAATCCTTGTCCCCGCCCTCCCGGGGAACACATGTTTCCAGTTCCCCCTCGAATTCGGAGCACCCGCATGGCCGCGCGCGCGATCGCCTCGACGACGATCTCCTTCGGGCTCGTCTCGATCCCGAGCAAGCTCTACTCCACCGGCGAGACCGGCCGGAAGGTCTCCTTCAACCTCGTCCACGCCGAGTGCGGGACGCGGCTCAAGCAGCAGTACATCTGCCCGAAGTGCGACGTCCTCGTCCCGCGCGACGACATGGCGAAGGGGTACGAGTTCGCGAAGGGGCAGTACGTCCTCTTCGACGCCGACGAGCTCAAGGCGATCGAGATGCCGAAGAAGGACCACATCGAGATCACCGAGTTCGTCCCCGCCGACCAGGTCTCCCCCGTCTACCTCGACCGCCCCTACTACCTCGGGCCGGACAAGGGGGGCGCCCGCGCCTACCGCCTCCTCTCGATGGCGCTGCGCGAGACGGAGCGGGTGGCGATCGCCAAGTGGGCGACGCGCGGGAAGGAGTACCTCGTCATGATCCGCCCGCACGAGGAGGGGCTCGTCCTCGACCAGCTCCGCTACGACGGCGAGGTCAAGCACTTCGGGGAGGTACCCATCGACGAAGCCGAGGTGAAGGAGGCGGAGCTCCAGCTCGCCAAGCAGCTCATCGATCAGGCCGCGAGCGACGAGTTCGACGCGACGCGCTACCACGACGAGGTGCGCGAGCGGATGCTCCAGCTCATTCAGCAGAAGGTCGACGGGCAGGAGATCACGGTGCAGCCGACCGAGGAGCCGGCCGCCCAGATCATCGACCTCATGGCTGCGCTCAAGGCTTCGCTCGGGGAGGACGCCGACCAGAAGAAGCCGGCCGCCCGGGCGGGGAAGAAGGGCGTGAAAAAGGGAACCCGGTCCAGGAAGAAGGCCGCCTCCGGCTGACCCGGCCCTTCCTGCGCCCCGGCGGCAGCTTACCCTCCCCGGAGGCGGGCCCACACGCCTGGCGCGGGGCGGGGGCGGGTTCCGGGGCCTGATCGCCATGTCCGACACCCCATCCGGCTACACCACCCGTGACGTCGCCTCCGTCCTCGACGTCTCCGAGTCGCGCGTGCGCAGCTGGGCTCGCGACGGTCTCCTCCAGCCCGCCCGCGCCGGGGACGGCACCTACCGCTTCACCTTCCCCGACATCATCCTGTTGCGCACCGCCCAGGCGCTCGAGTCGAACGGGGTCCCCGCCCGACGCATCCACGCCGCGCTGTCCCACCTCCGCGAGCAGCTTCCGAGCGGCCGACCGCTGAGCGCCGTCCACATCCGCGCCGAGGGGGACCGGATCCTCGTCCAGGATCGCGACACCCTCTGGGAGCCCGTCTCCGAGCAGACCTCGATCGACCTCGCCGTCGACGCGCTCGCCGAGAAGGTCGCCCCCCTCGCGCGCGCCGCGAATCGCGCCCGGGTCGATCGGGACGACCTGGGCGCCGACGACTGGTTCGACCTCGCCGTCGACCTCGAGGCGGTCAGCCTGGAGGAGGCCGATCTCGCGTATGGCCGCGTCCTCGATCTCGACCCCGACCACCCCGAAGCGCTCCTGAACCGCGGTCGACTCCTCCACGAATCCGGCGACCTGCACGCCGCCGAGATCGCCTACCGTCGCTCGATCCAGGCCCGCCCGGCCAACGCCCTGGGGTACTTCAACCTCGGCGTCGTGCTGGAGGACGTGGGGCGTGCCACCGACGCCGCGGAGGCGTACCGCACCGCACTCGAACTCGACCCCGCCCTCGCCGAGGTCCACTTCAACCTGGCGCGGCTGCTCGAGTCGATGGGGGAGGTCCGGGAGGCCTTCCGCCACCTGTCGACCTATCGGCGGCTGAAGGAGCACGGGATCGTCGATCGCGGCTGAGGCGCGACACCGGTCAGCTGCGCACCCGGGCGAGAATCGAGGCCCCGAGGCGTCGACCCCGCGCCGGCTCGGAAGTGGCGAGCACGACGCCGAAGAAGACCGCCCAGGCACGTGCCCGAGCCAGGAGACCCGCGTCCCCGCGGTAGCGGCGGAGCGCCTCGGTCGCCGTTGCCGGGTCGTAGAGCATCAGGAGGGCGGCCAGATCGGTCGCGGGATCGCCCTGGCAGAGGTCGCCCCAGTCGAGGATGCCGACGACCCGTCCGTCGAGAACAACCACATTACCGGGGTGCAGGTCGCCGTGGACCCACGTCCGTCGGGGCGGGGGGGCGGCGTCGCGCCCCGCCCGCCATACGGCCAGGAGCGAGTCGGGGTCGTCGACCTGCCCGAGCCGTTCGAGGACGGCGTCGTTCCGCTCCCGGAGTGGAACGCTGCGATGGGGGTTGAAGGGTGCGTCGTCGGGCGCCGGCCGGTGCAGCTCCCGGAGAACTCCCGTGACCTCGGCGACGGAGGCCACCTCCGGGGGCGTCGCATCCGCGGTCTCGCCCTCGATCCACTGCCCGATGCACCACGCCCGCGGGAAGGCGCCCGAAGGAGCTGCGAGGTGGAGGGGCGCAGGGGTGCGGATGGACAGACGGGCGTCGATCCCCGGAAGGTGGTCGACCTCCGTGGCGAGGAGTCGCTCCGCGCCCGCGTGCAGCGGAAAGCGCGCGCAGCGGGAGGTCCCGACTCGGAAGGCGGCGAAATCCCACCCCCGTCCCACGGGCACGACCGGGCGACCCGCCAGCTTCGGGAAGCACGAGCGGATCGCGGTCGCGGCGATCTCGGCCGTGATCGGCTCCCCATCGAGTCCCGCCCCGGCGGCCGTTGCCTCGGTCATCGCCCCCCTCAGTCCGACCGCAGCGCCGTCACCGGATCGACCCCCGTCGCCCGCCGCGCCGGGATCCACGACGCCAGCCAGGAGACCACGAGGATCAGGACCGGCACCCCGACGAAGGTCACCGGATCGAGCCCGGACACCCCGTACAGGAGCCGCGAGAGCGCCTGCGTCAGGAGGGCCGACAGCCCCAGTCCGACGACCACCCCCGCCGCGACGATCCGGAGCCCCGACAGCGTCAGCATCCGCACGACCTGGCCCGACTCCGCCCCGAGCGAGATCCGGATTCCGACCTCCCGCGACCGCCGCGCGACGGAGTAGGCGACCACGCCGTACAGCCCGATCGACGCCAGCAGGAGCGCGAGCGCCGCGAAGCCACCGATCACCTGCGCCCCGAGGATCCGGCCGATGCGCATCGCCGCGAGGTGCCGGTCCATCGTCATGGCGCGAAAGATCATGATCTCGGGGTCGATCGCCTGCGCCGCCCGAACGACCTGTGTCGCGAGCGCGTCGGCATCCCCTTCCGTGGAGGCGACGAGCACGTACGACGTCGAGGTCGACTGCGTCCACGGGACCATCAGGTAGGGGCGCGGCGCCTCGCCCGGGGTCCGCACCTTCACCTCCTCGGTGAGCCCGACGATCACCGTCTCCTGACCGCGCATCGTAAAGGAGCGCCCGACCACGTCGCGTGTCTGGAAGAAGAAGTCGGCGAAGGCCGGGGACACGATCACCACCCTCTGCGACTCCTCGGTGTCGCCGCCGTCGAACCCGCGTCCCGCGAGGAGCTCGATCCCCATCGCCTCGAGGAAGTGCTCGTCGATCATCGTCCAGTCGACGCTGAAATCGGACGCCCCATTCGTCGGCTCCATCCCGTCGACCTGCACGCCGATCGTCTGCGTGTTCAGCTGATTGAGCGGGATGTTGTCGGTGATGCCGACCTGCCTCACCCCCGGGATTCGCTCGACGTCGGTCGTCAGCCGATCCCAGAAGGCGCGCCGCTCGACGTGGTCGTAGCGGGCGCTCGGTGTGATCAGCTCGACGAGCGCCGCGGGGCCCTCCGAGAAGCCCAGGTCGATCTCCTGCATCGCCGCGAAGGAGCGGAGGAAGAGCCCCGCCCCGACCAGCAGGACGACCGACACCCCGACCTGTCCTGCGACCAGGAGGTTGCGGAGCGCCGCCCCCCGCGCGCGTCCGCCCCCGGCCGTCTCGTCGCGGAGCGTCGGGGCGAGCGCCGGGTTCGTCGCCTGGAGCGCCGGCACCAGCCCGAAGAGGAGCCCGGCGACCAGGGAGACGAGGAGGGAGAAGGCCAGGACGCGAAGGTCGAGCGACAGGTCGAGGGTGATCGGGAGGGGGAGGGGAAGGTCCGCGGTCTGCAGCGTGCGCATCGCCCACGTCGCGACGCCCACGCCAACTCCTCCACCGAGCACCGAGAGGAGCGTCGTCTCCGTCAGCAGCTGCCCGATGAGTGCCCGGCGCTTCGCCCCCATCGCCAGCCGGACCGCGATCTCCTTCCGGCGGTCCGAGGCGCGGGCGAGGAGGAAGGAGGCGAGGTTCGCGCAGGCGATCAGGAGGACGAGCGCCACCACGACCAGGAGGACGCCCGCCGTCTGCGACACGTACCGGTCGATCATCGGGTTGATCACCACGTCCCGCGTCGGAACGAGCGTCAGCCCCTCGTCCTCCGTCCAGATGTCCGGGAACTCCGCGCGCAGATCCGCCGCGAGCCGATCGAGCGCCGCCTCCGCTGCCTCGGGGGTGACGCCCGCCGCCAGCGTCGCCTTCGGGAAGTACGATTGCGAGCGCCGCGACCGGTAGCTGTTCCCCGCCGTGCCGCTGAGCTCGTCGTACTGCAGGACCGGGAGGAGGAGCTGCGCCTCCAGCCCACGCAGCGAGCCCCGGTACCGCTCGTTCGCGACGCCGACGATCTCGTATTCGCGTCCCCCCAGGCGGATCGTTCGACCGACCACCCCCGGGTCGGCGCCGTGCTGGTTCACCCAGGTCGAGTGCCCCAGCACGACCACCGGGTGCGCGCCCGGCTCGACGTGGTCCTCCGGCGTGAGCCCGCGGCCCAGGACCACATCGATCCCGAGCATCGAGAACCACCCGCCCGAGACCGCCTCCGCGGTAAGCGTCTCCAGGCGCCCCTCCTGCTCCAGCTGCACGAAGGCGAGGCGCATCGTCTCGACCTGCGAGAAGGCGTCGACACCCTCCTCGATCGACTGGAAGTCCGGGTAGGACAGCGTTCCGTGCGTGAAGCCCGGCTGCGACATGTAGACGTCGACCAACCGCTCCGATCGGTCGAAGCCCGGGTCGATCAGGAAGACGGCGTTTACCAGGGAGAAGACCGCCGTGTTCGCCCCGATCCCGAGGCCGAGCGAGACGATCGCGGTGAGGGTGAACCACGGGCTGCGGCCCATCCGCCGCAGGGCGTAGCGGGCGTTGGCGATCAGAGCATCCATCGGTAGAACTCCACGCGACGAGATCACCCGTCGGGTCAGGGTCGTGTCGTGCTTCGGTGTGCCCGGCGCGTCGTGCGCCAGCGAGAGGTCCCGTCGAGGGGCCGAGGGAGAGAGCCGATCGAGTCGCATGCGGGCCGCGATCGACAACGCCTCCCGAAGCGCCCAGCGGCGGGAGGCCGCCTCACCATCGCGGATCGCACGCGTCGACATCTCCTCGGCCAGATCGCCGAGGAGCGCCTCGCGGTGCGGCCCCCTCGGGACCGCGAAGCCGATCAGGAGGCGGACGAGGGGGGAGAGGCGCATCTCACCCCTCCCGCGCCAACGGCTCCAGGCCATCCCAGAGCGTCTCGAGCGCCGCGCGCGAGCGGCGGAGGCGGTCGAGCCCGGTCGGAGTCACCTCGACGATCCGGCGCGGGCGGCCCCCGCGCTCCGGGACCGGCGCGGACATCGAGGAGCGGATCCACCCCTTCGCCTCCAGCCGATCCAGCGTCACGTACATCGCGCCGCGCGACACCCGTCGGCCGACTGCGGCTTCCAGGTCCTGCCCGATCGCCGCGCCGTACGCGTCGTCGCCGAGCCGGAGGGCGGCGAGCATCACCATCTGCTCCAGCTCCCCCGGGAACCCGTCGCTCCTTCCCGATCCACCCATCCCCTCACCTCGTTCGTCGTCGAGTGGCCGCCGGTCCGCCTCCGCCGGCTCGCTTCTCCGTGTCGGCAGTTCCGGTGCCCCCTGCGGTAGAGGCAGACCCCCGAACCCGGGGGAGCCGGCACGTCCAATGACTACAATGTGTGACTAATGGCACACAAGGACCCCGCGCACCCGTCTCGTACGGGGCGCGGGGTGGCGGAGGTTTCAACCCGGCCGCCGGAGACCGCCGGACCGCCGCCCGGGTCAACGCCCTGACCGACGCCCCTTACCGACGCCCCGGTCGACGCCTGGTCGACGCGCCGACGCCCACGCCGACCCCACACACAGCCTCGGGGAGCTCACCGGCGTGTGCCGCCGGGCGCTACTCCGAGCGGAGCGCCTCCAGCGGGTCGACCCTCGACGCGCGCCGAGCCGGGAGCCACGTCGCGATCAGCGACACGACGACGAGGAGGATCGGAGCCGCGACGAAGGTCAGCGGGTCGGTCGTCGAGACGTCCTCGTGCAGGAGCGACGCGAGGGTGCGCGTCAGCCCGAAGGCCGCGACCAGCCCCAGCACGATCCCGCCCGCAATCACCCCCAGCCCCTGCCGTACGACCATCCCTGAGACCTCGCGCGACTCCGCGCCGAGCGCGATCCGGACGCCGATCTCGCGGGTGCGCTGACCGACCACGTACGAGATCACCCCGAAGAGCCCGATCGCCCCCAGGAAGAGGGCGAGCCCCGTCGCGATGGAGACGAGCGTCATCGTGATCGCCCGGTCGGCGAGCGAGGCCTCGACCGCCTGCTCCATCGAGCGCGACTCCGTGATCGGCACATTCGGGTTGATCGAGGCCACGATCTCCCGGACCGCCGGCGCGAGCGAGGTCACGTCGGTGCCCGGCGCGCCCCGCAGGAAGACCGCGCCCGACGAGATGTCCGGATACCCCCACTCGCCCACCAGCATCGGCAGGAGGGCGAAGCCCCCGTCGTCCTCGGTCACCGCGCCCTCGCGGGTCATCTCGAAGACGCCGGCGATCTCCGCATACTGCTGTTCGACCGGGAGCTCGGCGTTGTTCTCCCAGGTGATCCGCTTCCCCACCGCCTGGCCGTCGAGGAAGGCGTCTCGGAAGTGCTCGTTCACCCAGACGACCGGGACGCTCCCCTGCCAGTCCGCGTCGGTCATCGGGCGCCCCGCGACCAGGCGCATCCCCAGCGCCTCCATGTACCCCGGACCCATCGCCCGATAGAGGGCGACGTCGGGGATCGCGTCGTCCGCCCGCTCCACGCCCTCGATCTGAAAGGAGCCCCCGCTGAAGCTGCCCGAGAGGAGCGGACCCGACGAGCCGAAGCCCGCCGACTCCACGCCCGGGAGTGCGCGCGCCCGCTCCACGACGGCGTGGTAGAAGTCCGCCCGTTCGCTCAAAGAGAGCGAGGTCCCCGCGCTCATCTGCACCGCGAGGGTGTTGGTCGGGTCGAAGCCCAGGTCGATCCGGCCCAGCGCCTGCAGCGATCGGAAGAGGAGGCCCGAGGAGACCAGGAGCACCAGCCCCAGCGCGAGCTGGCTCATCACCAGGACGTTCCGGGCGCGATGCCGCACCCGTCCGTCGGTAGAGGTCCGATTCCCGTCGCGGAGGAGTCCGCCCCACCCCGTGCCCGCGTAGCGCACCATCGGGATCAGCCCGAGCAGAAGAGCGGAGAGGAGCGACACCCCGCCCGCGAAGCCGATCACCGTCGGGGTCAGCGCGACCTCCTGCAGCCGCGGGAGGGGAAGGTCGATCGACGTCAGCCACCCCGTCCCCGTCCAGGCGATGACCATGCCCAGAAGTCCGCCCATGGCGCCCAGAACGAGCGCCTCCGAGAGGAAGCCGCCCGCGACCCGTCGGCGACCCGCGCCCAGCGCCGCGCGAACCGCGAACTCCTTCTGGCGACTCTCCGCTCTGACCAGGAAGAGGTTCGCCACGTTGGCGCAGGCGATCAGGAGGACGAAGCCGACCGTGCCCAGCACGATGAAGAGGGTGGCACCGATGTCGCCGACCACCGCCTCCTTCGCCGTGCGGACGCTCGCCCGCCACCCGAAGCCCGCCAGCTGCTCCGCCGTAATCCCTTCCGCGACCTCCGGCACCTGCGCCTGCAGCGCGGCCACCTCGGCGCCCGCCGACTCCAGCGTCGAGCCGTCCGCCAGTCGACCGAAGAGCCAGGTCCCGAAGCTCCCCCAGCCCACCTCCGGATCCAGCCAGAGCGGCCCCACCACGTCGACGTCGCCCACATTCGGGACCGCGAAGCCCTCCGGGAGGACGCCGATGATCTCCATCGTGCGCCCGTCCAGGGAGATCGACTGGCCGACGATCTCCGGGTCCGCGCCGAAGTCCTGCCTCCACATCCGCGAGGAGAGGAGGGCCACGGTGGCCGGTCCGTCGGCCACCACGTCGTCGGCCACGAAGGTCCGCCCCAGGAGGGGCTGGATGCGGAAGACCTCCCAGAGGGTCGGCTCGATGAAGGCGGCCGAGACCCGCTCCGCCTGTCCGTCGACCATCACGTTCACGCCCGCCGACTGCGCCGCCGCGAGCGATCCGAAGGAGCGCGCCCGCTCGCGATAGAAGCGGATCGTACCCGGCGAGTTGTTGAGGTCGTCCAGGTCGATCCCCGGCGCATGGTGCCGGATCTCCAC
>JANQLR010000125.1 GCA_028280525.1 Longimicrobiales bacterium | reverse complement strand
CTTCGGTCGCGGACGGCTCGAGATCGCCCGCGTCTACTCCGGCTCCACCCTCTCCTTCTTCGGCGACGGGGGGTGGGCGGGGGCGCGCGACGAGGCCCGCTGCCGCGCGCTGGTGACCCCGGCCTCGCCGTGCGGCTTCGACGCGGACGACCTCCTCTTCGCGATCGGGGTCGGCGGGAGCGTACTCGACGGGCTGATCCGGATGGATCTCTCGCGCGGCCTGACCCGACCCTTCAAGCGCACCCGGCTCGACCTCTACCTGGACGCGATTCTCTAGCGGCGACTCACCGGGGAAAGGGCGCGGCCCGACGGGCGTCCTGCGCGCCGACCGCGAGCGGGCGCGGGGCGGGGCGGGGTTTCCAACGGCGGACCCGGCGGACATTCTCCCGTCGCTCCTCGATCGCCCCTGTCCCCCGGAGGCCTCCCGTGCTCCGCCGCTCCCGCCCGTCTCTCCTCCTTCCCGCCCTCGGGCTCGTCCTCTCCGGTTGCACGGGAGGGGCGCTGGACCCCGGGATGACCGAACTCGGGATCTCCGAGGCGCTCGCCGGTCACCGGGCCGCGACGCTGACGGAGGTGGCCTACCTCTTCGAGCTGCACGTCCCGGCCGAGCGCGACGCACCCGTCACCGGGCGGACGGAGGTTACCTTCGACCGCATCGATCCGGACGATCTGCCCGTCATCCTCGACTTCAAGAACCCGGCTGCCCGGGTGCGCTCGGTCGCCGTCGACGGGACGGTGGTGGAGTGGACGGCGGCCGAGGACCACGTCGTCCTCGACCCGGAGCACTTCGGTGGGGGAGCCCGCCACACGGTGACCCTCGAGCACGAGGTCGGCGACGAGGCGCTCAACCGGAACGACGAGTTCCTCTACACCCTCTTCGTGCCGGATCGGGCGCACTTCTCCCTCCCCGTCTTCGATCAGCCCGATCTCAAGGCGCGGGTGACGTGGCGGTTGCACCTCCCGCAGGGGTGGGTGGGGGTCGGGAACGGCCCGACCACCTCGTCTCCCGGAATTCCGGCGGAGCTCGCGGGGAGCGGAGTGGACGGCGTCGGCTCCGGAGACGACTCGGTCTGGGTCTTCACCGAGTCGGAGCCCATCCCGACGTACCTCTTCGCCTTCGCGGCCGGACGATTCCGGGTGGAGCGGGCCCTGCGCGACGGGCGGGAGTGGACGATGCTCCACCGCGAGACCGACCCGGAGACGATCGAGCGCAACCGCGACGAGATCTTCGACCTCCACGCCCGCGCCCTCGCCTGGCTGGAGGAGTACACCGGGATCGACTACCCCTTCCAGAAGTTCGACTTCGTCCTGATCCCGCCCTTCCAGTACGGGGGGATGGAGCACCCGGGGGCGGTGACGTACCGGCAGTCGAGCCTGATGCTCGACGAGACGGCCACGCAGGCCGCGCGCCTCGGGCGCGCCTCGCTGATCGCGCACGAGACGGCGCACATGTGGTTCGGGGACCTCGTGACGATGCGCTGGTTCGACGACGTCTGGACGAAGGAGGTCTTCGCGAACTTCATGGCCGCGAAGATCGTCGAGCCCGCCTTCCCGGAGGTCGATCACCGGCTCCGTTTCCTGACTGCGCACCACCCCTCCGCGTACGGCGTCGACCGCACCCCGGGCGCGAATCCCGTCCGCCAGCCGCTGGACAACCTGCGTGAGGCGGGGACGCTGTACGGCGCGATCATCTACCAGAAGGCCCCGATCGTGATGAAGCAGCTGGAGCGGACGGTCGGGGAGGACACCTTCCGGGCGGGGATGCGCGAGTACCTCTCCACCTACGCCTACGGGAACGCGACCTGGCCGGATCTCATCCGCATCCTGGACCGTTTGCACCCGAACGACCTCTCCAGCTGGAGCCGAGTCTGGGTGGAGGAGCCGGGGCGGCCCCGGGTGACCTTGACCTACGACGAGGACGAGGGGCGGGTGCGGCTGCGGCAGAGCGACGACTGGGGCAGAGGCCGCGTCTGGCCCCAGCGCTTCCGACTCGCCGGGCGCTTCGACGGGGAGTGGCGCATCACGGAGGTCGAGCTGGAGGGCGGGGACGCGCTCGTCGAGGCGTGGCCGGTCGGCGTCCGGCCGGAGTTGCTGATTCCGAACGGCTCCGGGGGGGAGTACGGGCTCCTCGTCGTCGAACCGGGGTGGATCGACGCAACGATGACGGCGCTGGAGGGTGACGCCGGGGAGCGAATCGAAGACGATCTCCTGCGGGGCGCCGCCTGGGTGAACGCCCGGGAGTGGATCCGGGAGGGGGCGATCGCCCCCGAGCGGGCGCTCGAGGTGGCGATGGCCGCGCTCCCCGGCGAAGACACCGAACTCGTCCTGCGTCAGATCCTCGGAACGATCGGGCAGGTCCACCCCCGTCTCCTCCCGGACTCGACGGCGGCGATGTGGGCCCCGCGCATCGAGGCGCAGCTCGCCACGCAGCTCGCCCGTGCGGAGACCCGGTCGCGACGATCCTCCCTCTTCTCCGCGTGGCGTTCGGCCGCCTCGACCCCGGAGGCGCTCGCACGGCTCGAGCGAATCTGGGCCGGCGACGAGACGGTGGAGGGACTGCCCTTCTCGGAGAACGACCGGATCCAGATGGTCACGGCGCTCGCCCTGAACGGCGTCGACGGGACGGAGGCCCTCCTCGATCGGATGGAGGAGGAGATCCGGAACCCGGACCGCCTGGAGCGCTTCGTCTGGCTCCGTCCGGCCCTCTCCGGTGACCCCGCCACCCGGGAGGCCTTCTTCGCCTCGCTCGCGCAGGTGGAGAACCGGGAGCGGGAGCCGTGGGTCCTGGCCGGCCTCGGCTACCTGCACCATCCGACCCGACGCGCTCACGCCGTGCAGTTCACCCGGCCCGGGCTCGAGCTCCTCCGGGAGATCCAGGCCACCGGCGACATCTTCTTCCCCCAGCGTTGGCTCGGCGCCCTCCTCGGCAGACACCGGGACCCGGAGGTGTACGCCCAGGTCATGGACTTCCTGCAGGGCGACCCCGACCTTCCTCCGCGGCTCCGCGGCAAGGTGCTCCAGTCCGCCGATGGTGTGCGTCGTGCGGCCCGAAGTGTATACGGAGCGGATGCGGCACCCGAATGGTCCGCGTGGCCCGAGAACTGAACGACCGAACCTCCCTTCCGACGATGACGACCCCGACTGCTCTCCCGTCCTCGCCGATCGTGCGCGGCAGCCGTACCCGACGCGGTCTCGCCGGACTCCTCCTCTCGCTGACCCTCCTCGGTGGGTGCGACGCGCTCTCCACCCCGGAGCGAGCGGCACCTCGGCACCGGCCGGCGGACGCCCTCCTGGACGATCCCGCGCTCCAGGCGATCGCGGAGGCACAGAATGCCCGGGACACCACGGCGCTCGTGGCGGCCCTTGCGGACGTCGACCCGGCGGTGCGGGCCCGTGCGGCGTACGGGCTCGGGTCGCTGCGCGCGCCCGTCGCGGTGCCCGCGCTCCTTCCCCTCCTGGCCGACGAGGACCCGCGAGTCCGCGCCGATGTGGCGTTCGCCCTCGGGCAGCTCGATCCCGCGGCGGTCGCCGACAGCACGAGCCACGCCTTCGCGGCCGATCTCGCGCTCCTCGAGCGGCTGGAGTCGGAGACGGAGCCGCAGGTGCGCGCGACGCTGGTCGAGAGCGTCGGGAAGGTCGCCGGAGCGGAGGCAGCCGAGACGCTGATCGCCGCGCGTCCCGACGCCTCCGAGCAGGCGGCATGGGCGCTCGCGCTCGGCCGTACCGTCCTTCGGGGCGAAGGGGGCGAGGCGGGATGGGCTCGACTGGCGGAGCAGGTCCCCAGCGAGGATCCGGAGATCCGAGCCGCGGCCAGCTGGGCCTTCACCCGCACCTCTCCGATCCCCGGCTGGTTCGGGCATCGCCGGGCGATCCGGGCCACCCTCGCGGGCCTCGGCTTCGAGGACGAATACGCGTGGCTCCACATTCAGGCCCTCGCCCGCAACGGGGATCGCTTCTCGCGTGAGCTGTTGGAGGGCTGGTTCGAGGGTGCAGCGGACTGGCGGGCACGGGTCGCTGCGGCCTCGTCGGTCGGCTTCCAGCGCAGTACTCGCTCGTGGGAGCTGCTCCTCGCTCGACTGGCGGATCCTTCGGTCCACGTGCGGACCACGGTCGCCCAGCAGCTGGCCACGGAGCCGTGGGGGCCCACGGCAATCGACCGGGTTTCCGCCCAACTTCGTGAGGCCCCGGAGGACTGGGCTCCGAACGAGATCCTGCTGAGTCACCTCGCGTCTCAGGGAGAAGAGGCGCCGGTTCGGGAGTGGTGGGGTGACGGGCGTTGGACGGATGCGCGCTGGGCGACCGTTGCGGTGCGAATCGCCGAGGCGACGGCGACGCGGCAGGGGGTCGAGTGGCTCTTCGAGGCGGCCCGGGTGGAGTCGGAGCGTATCCGGAGAGACGCCGTGGCCGCCCTCCGGGAGCGCTGGGCGCTGTCCCGCCCCTATCCCCAGGCGCACGAGGTCTTCCTGACCGGCTTCGACGCGCTTCTCCGGGCCGACGACGATGAGGTTGCCATCGCCGCTGTGGAGTTGCTCGGGGATTCGGTACTCGTGCAGCTCGGAGCCGGGGAACGCCTTCGGAGCGCGCTCACCGACGGAGCGGTTGCCGGTGCGCGCGTCGAGAGGATCCGCGCGGTCCTCGCCGGGATCGATGGCGGAACGACGTCCACCGAGGCCGAGAACCCGGCCGACGAGGAGGCGACGTCCGCCGGAGCCGACGAGACCCCCGGGGACGGTCCGGTCCGGCCCGACCTCGACTGGGAACGGCTTCGGGCCCTCGGGCCGTATCCCCGCCTCGTCCTGAGGACCCCCGAGGGGGAGATCACCCTACGGCTCTCGACGACGGAGGCGCCGTTGACCGTGCAGGAGATCACCCGCATCGCCGAGGAGGGCCGCTACGACGGGACGCCCTTCCACCGGGTGATCGCCAACTTCGTGGCGCAGGGCGGGGACGTCTCCCGCGTCGAAGGGCACAGTGGGCCCGGCGTCCGGCTCCGCTCGGAGCTCACCCGGATCCCGTACGCCCAGGGCGTCCTCGGAATGGCCCGGACGCAGCGCTTCGACACGGAGGGGTCGCAGTTCTTCATCACGCACTCCACGACCCCGCACCTGACCGGGCTCTACGGAGCCTTCGGCTGGGTCGAGCGGGGGATGGACGTGGTGGAGCGCATCGCGCCGGGCACCCCGCTCATCGAGGCGCGGGTCCTTCCGGACGGGGGGTGAACGAATCGGCGAGTAGACCGTTCGAAACTGAACGGCGTTACAGCTCGTAGACAGGGAAGGGCTTCACATTCTCGTTGAACGAGTTAACGTCGTTCACCATGTCAGAACATCGAGATCGCATCCTCGCCGAGGCGTGTGAGCTGTACCTCGCCGAGGGTCTGGAAGGATTCTCCATGCGGGCCCTCGCTCGCGCCGTCGGGGTCACCGCCCCGGCGCTGTACAAGCACTACGATTCCCGGGAAGCCGTCCTCGCGGACGTCATCGGGGAGGCGTACCGCCTGCTGTCGCGGCGGCTGTACCAGGCGCTGGCGGGACGAACGCCGACGGAGCGCTTCCGGCTGGCGGGGCGAGCCCACCTCGACTTCGCCCTGGCGCACCGTCGGTACTACGAGCTGATCTACACGCACCCGAAGCTCCTCGGCATGGAGGCGCTCCCCCCAGAGGTCGAGGCGCAGGGGTGTGCGATCCATCAGTTCTTCATCGATCGCATGCGGGAGTGCATGTCCGCGGAGATCCTCCGCGACGAGGACCCCGAAGAGGCGGCGGTCACCCTCTGGGCTCACGCCCACGGGCTGATTTCGCTCTACCTGGGCGGGATCCTCAGCGACCCCTCTGGCGAGCCGATCGACGAGGAGGCGTTCCGTGCGATGTACCTGATCTCCGGGACGCGACTGATGCGCGGCATGGCGACGCAGCCGCTCGTCGAAGAGCTGGAGGGCGAGATCGAGACCCTCCGGACGGGGGGTGTGGAGGCGGGGACGGCAGGGAGTGCCGATCGAAGCCGACCGGAGGGACGGGGTCCCGCGGTCGTACGGGAACGGGATCGCGCACCGGCAGCGCCGGGCGCGGGGGCAACATAGATGACGACCAGATGCACGACGTGGGGGGCGCTGACGCTGGCCCTCCTCGCGCTTCCGCTCTCCGGACAGGAGAGCTTCACCGATCGCACGATCACGCTCAACTCCGCGGTGCGACGCGCCATCGAGCACAACCCGCAGCTCCAGGCCGCGCGGCTCTCCCTCGACGAGGCGGGCGGACAGGTGACGGAGGCGTGGGGGAGCGTCTTTCCGACGGTCGACTTCTCGACGACCTACGTCCGCAACCTGTCGCCGCTCCTCAGCTTCCTGCCGGCGATCATCTTCGATCCGAACGCGAGCCCGGACGAGTTCATCCCCGTCCAGTTCGGGGCGGACAACACCTGGAACCTCTCGATCAACGTGGAGCAGCCGCTCTTCAACGCCGCGGCCTTCATCGGGGTCGGAGCGGCCGGGCGTTTTCAGGCGCTGCAGAGCGAGACGGTGCGGGGCGAGGCGCAGGTCGTGGTGACCCGGGTGCGCAACGGCTACTACCAGCTCCTCCTGAACCAGGAGCAGGTGCGCCTGCTCGAGAAGTCGGTCGAACGGGTAACGGCGACGCTGGAGGAGACGCGCGCCCTGAACCGCGCCGGCCTCGCGTCCGACTACGACGTGCTGCGGCTCGAGGTCGAGCTCGCGAATCTGGAGCCGAATCTGCAACGGGCGGAGAACGCCGTTGCGCAGGCTCGACGGAACCTCGGAGTGGACCTCGCGCTCGATCCGGAGGAGGCGGAGACGCTCGTCGTGGCCGGGACGCTCGCGGAGCTCGACATCGAGGACCCGTCGGCCAACTCGGCAGACAACGCGGAGGTTCTCGCCTTCTCCGTCGTCCCTCTCGACGCTCCGGTTGCCGATCTGATGGGACGGGCGATGTCGGCCCGCTCGGATGTGCGCCAGCTCGAGCTGACGGAGCGACTCCGGATGACGGAGCTGCGGCTTCAGCAGGTCGAATACCTCCCGGAGGTCTCCCTCTTCGGGGCCTACACGATCGACTCCCAGCAGAACGGGAATCCGGAGTTCTTCGGCGGTCCCCAGGCGTATGGCCGAATCGCGGGCATCCGCGTGACGCTCCCGCTCTTCCAGGGGTTCCAGCGGAACGCCCGGCTCAGTCAGCGGAAGGCGATCCTGAAGCAGGCCGAGACGCAGACCAACTTCGCGCGGGCACAGGCCCGGAGTCAGATCCGTACGCTGATCGAGGCCGCCCTCGAGGCGCGCGACCGAGCCCGGGCCCAGCGGCTGGCCGTCGGGCAGGCCGAGCGCGGGTACGAGATCGCCTCGGCGGAGTACGGCGAGGGGCTCGTCGGGCAGCTGGAGCTGACCGATGCCGAGGAGGCGCTCCGCCAGAGCGAGTTCAACTACGCCCAGGCGGTCTTCGACTATCTGACGGCTCGGGCCCAGCTCGACGAGGCTGCGGGCCGAGTCCCGCTGGTCGACGGCCAGCGCTCGGGAGGTCGGGGATGAGGCGGCAGGGCTGCAGCGAGAGGCGAGGCGCTGGTCAGCCTGACCTG
>JANQLR010000082.1 GCA_028280525.1 Longimicrobiales bacterium | reverse complement strand
GTACGGTCAGGAGGGGCAGGACGACGAGGGCGGGGGCGAGTGCGCGCATGGGAGGCGATTCCGGGGAAGGGTCGAGGGGTCGAGCGGATCGAGTCGTTCATCGAGCATCCGATGGTTGACGGTGTCAACTTGGTGTGTGAGGTTGACGCCGTCAACCACTCCGACAGGACCTGCTTCGATGCGAACCTCCCCCTCTTCCGCCCGACCCGACACCCCCCTGCGACGAGACTACGGCCCGGTGGCCGTCGTCACCGGAGCCACCGAAGGCATCGGCCGCGCCTTCGCCCACCAGATCGCGGCTGCGGGTCTGGATCTCGTCCTGGTGGCCCGCCGCCAGGGCGCGCTCGACGAGGTGGCCGAGAATCTCCGCGCCCGGCACGGCGTCCGGGTCGAGAGCGTCGCCACCGACCTGGGCGTCGGCGATGGGGTCCACCGCGTCATGGAGGCCACCGCGAAGCTCGATGTCGGACTCCTCATCGCCGCCGCCGGCTTCGGCACCTCCGGTCTCTTCCTGGACGGAGACATCGAGTCGGAGAGCAGCATGCTCCAGGTGAACTGCGACGCCGTCCTCCGGCTGACGCACCACTTCGGGGCCCGCTTTGCCGCGCGAGGGGATGGCGGGGTCGTGCTCCTGAGTTCGATCGTGGCCTTCCAGGGCGTCCCGCGTGCGGCGCACTACGCGGCGACCAAGGCGTGGGTGCAAACCTTCGCGGAGGGGCTTCGGCACGAGTGGCGACCCCTCGGCGTCGATGTCGTCGCCTGCGCCCCCGGGCCGGTGAAGTCGGCGTTCGCGGCCCGTGCGAACATGCGCATGGGGGCCACCGTGGACCCGGCCACCGTGGCTCGCGAGACCTTGCGCTCGCTCGGCCGTCGCGGCACGGTCCGCCCCGGCGCGCTCACCAAGCTCCTGGAGAGCGGCCTCTCCCTACTGCCGCGCTTCGCCCGGACGCGGATCATGCGCCAGGTGATGGCGGGGATGACGAAGCACCAGGATGCCCCGACGCCCGTCCCGACCCGAAGCTCTGCGTGAGGCCTGCGTGGTCGAAGCCCTCGCCGTCATCGACGCGGAGGGCCTCGAGGCGCTGAGTCTGCGCGCGGTCGCGCGGCGTCTCGGCGTCTCTCACCAGGCGCCGTACAAGCACTTCCCGAGCCGGAACGCACTCCTGGCCGAGGTGGTGACGCGCGCCTACGAGTCCTTCGTGGGCCACCTGCGGGCGCAGGTCCACGGTGACGAGGACGACCTCTCCCGCCTCGGGGACGCCTACCTCGACTACGCGCGCTCCCACCCGCTGCAGTACCGACTGATGTTCGGGACACCCCTTCCGGAGCCGGACGAGCACCCCGAGATGATGGCGCGAGCCCGGGAGGCCTTCGACGTGCTCCGCGACGTCCTCTCCCGTCACCCCCTGCGCCAGGCGGACCCGAGCCGCGACCCCGACAGCGACGCGATGTTCGTCTGGGCGACGGTGCACGGACTGGCCGGGATCCTCGACTTCGAGGCGATGGAGGGGCTCGGCATCGACGCGGAGCGGATGAACCGGATCGTCTTCGAGGCGATGCAGCGGATCGGGGTGGGGCTCGCGGGCGCGCTGCCGGGAGACGCCTGACGGGTCGGCGGCCCGTCCCTACTCCTGAATCGCGCGCGCCACGATGGCCGCGCTCGCCGGACACGCACCGTTGAGCTGGGGGTGCCGCCGGATCGCCGGCTCGAGGGAGGCCGGATCGAGCGCGGTGAACCCCCGGGCGCGGAAGAACTCCGGAGCGGAGTCCGTCACCGCCACGAGCCGTCGCGCCCCTCGTCCGCGCGCCTCGACGACCGCCGCCTCGACGAGACGCGCGCCGTACCTCTGGCCGCGGGCCTCGGGGGCGACGGCAAGCGATCGGAGGAGGAGGTCCTGGCCGCTCCCCTCGATCGCAACACACCCGACGATGTCCCCCTCCTCGTTCTCGATCACCCCGAAGAGATCCTCGAGCGGTTCGACGGCGTCGGCGGCGAGCCCGCCGGACTCCAGGAGCTGAACGATGCGGGGCCGGTCTTCCGGTCGGGCGGTTCGCATGCGCAGGGAGGCGAGGAGGTGAGGGGTCGTGGGAGCAGGGTGGGCGGATGTGAGGGACGGTACCCCGGGTCAGGCTCCCGCGTACCAGTGGAAGCCCCAGTCCGAGTTGATCCCGCCCGTCCCGCGACCGATGTGCTCCATCGAGGCGACCGCCTCGATCGACTTCACGAACTTCAGGTGCTTGTAGCCGCAGTGCCGCTCGACTCGGAGGCGGACGGGCGCCCCGTTCCCGCGCGGAAGGTCGCGACCGTTCAGGCCGTAGGCGAGGATCGTCTGGGGGTGCTCCACGTCGAAGCGGTCGAAGCCCTCGTACCACCCGTCGAACGCGGTGACGACCACGTAGCGCGCCTCCGGCTGGAGGCCGCCGGCCACCGCCAGCACCTCGGTGAGCGGCGTCCCCGTCCACTCCCCGATCGCCGACCACCCCTGCTCGCAGATGTGGGAGGTGATCTGCGTCCGGCGCTTCATCCCCTTGAGTTGCGAGAGGGAGAGCGTCGTCGGGGTGTTCACCAGCCCCCCGACCTCGAGTCGCCACTCTTCGAAGCCCCCGGCGAGGAGTCGCTGATACTCCTCGTCCTCCGGGTTCGTCTCGCCCCACGTCGGGAAGTCACGGGTGATGTCCCGCGGGTCGTGCTCCTGCGCGAGCGGCTGATTCGCCATGAGGAGTCGCTGCGACGCCATCGTCAGCCGGTCCGCGAGTCCCACCAGCCCGCCACGGCGGGTCGGCGGCAGGAGGCTGCTCGCCGTCTCCGCGTCGCACCCGGTCACGATCAGCCCGGAGAGTCCCGCGGCGCCCATGAGGAAGCGGCGGCGCGAGGTGATGAGCTTCGGTGAGGACTCGTTGGACATCGTCACTCCTGCGGGAGCGGGGCGCGGCCCGTGATCATGGAGCGCACGTTGCGGAGGAAGCCGGTGGCGATGACCTGCCCGACGTGCACGAGCGCGAAGAGCACGAAGATCGCGGTGAGGATCACGTGGATCGTGCGGGCGGTCTGGCGTCCACCGAAGAGGTCGATCAGCCAGGGCGCGATCGCGGTGAAGGCGGGCATCTGCGCGATCCCGGTCAGGAACATGAGCGGCGTCACGACGAAGATCATCGTGAGGTAGCTGATCCCCTGCGCGGTGCGGTAGCGCGGGGTCGGCGCCCCGCCCACCGCCGGCGCCGGGTCCCGCCCCGGGAGCATCCTCCGTCGGAAGTGACGCCGGGCGAGCGACCACGCCACGTAGACCAGCCCGTTCAGGACGAAGACCCAGGCGAAGGTGAAGTGGTAGTTGCGACCCCACCTCCGGTCGCCCCACGCCCCGGCCTGCTCCCAGGAGATCCCCCAGTCGGCGAGCCGGAAGGCGGCGGGGTGTCCGCGAAAGCCGACCTTGCCCCAGTAGAGCTCGGGGAAGTCGAGGAAGATGTGCACCCCGCTGACGAGCAGGTAGCCGACCGCGATCACGTTGATCCAGTGGCAGATCCGGACGTTGAGGCCGTGCCTGCGGACCGGTTGGGCTGCGGCTTCGCTCAACGGGGCGCCTCGGTCGCGGTGGGCGACTCCCCTCTCACGTCCACCGGCGGAGTGGCCCAGTCGATCGGCGCGCGGCCGTAGAAGCGGAGCAGACGGGGGTGGGCCATCCTCTCGCGGATGCGAGACGCGTCCCGCTGCACCTCGCGGATCACGACGTCGTGCTCGACCAGCAGCACTAGGCAGTCGGCGCCCTCGCACACCTCCGCCAGCGATTCATAGCCCATCTCGTCCACGAGCGGGTCCACGTGAACGATCTCGTACCCGTCGGCCCGTAGGAGATCGACGATGTCGGCGGCCGGGCTCTCCCGCACGTCGTAGGTGTTCGGCTTGTAGGTCGCTCCCACCACCACGAGGCGCGGCTCGGCGATGTCCCGGACCGCCTCGCGCACCTTGCCCGCTATCCTGGCGGGACGGGAATCGTTGATGGTTCGTGCGGTGAAGATCAGCGCGGAGTTCTCCGGGTCGACCTCCTTGATGAACCATGGGTCGAGACAGATGCAGTGGCCACCCACGCCGATCCCCGGCTTCAGCACCTCCACCCGGGGGTGTCGATTGGCCAGGGCGATCAGTTCGAGCGGGTCGACGAAGAGATTCTCGGCGACTGCGGAGATCTCGTTCGCGAGCGCGATGTTCACGTCGCGGTAGGTATTCTCCACCAGCTTGGCGAGTTCGGCCGTCACATCGTCGGTGGCGAGCAACTCCCCGTGCACGAAGCTCTCGTAGACGGCCCGGGCCCGCCTCGTGGACTCGGCGTCGATCCCACCGATGATGCGATCGTTGTGGACGATCTCGTGGAAGACGTTCCCGGGCAGAATTCGCTCCGGGCAGTGAGCCAGCAGAATCTCGCCGCCTTCATAGCCCGCCTCCGCCAGCATCGGCTGGATCAGCGTGCGGCAGGTGAGCGGCGGAACCGTCGACTCCAGGATGATGAGGTTCCCGGGACGCAGCAACGGGAGAATGGAGTGCAACGCCGCCCGTACGAAGGAGAGATCAGCGATCTTCCGACGCCCGTCGAGGGGGGTCGGGACGGCGATCATGAAGACGTCCGCCTCGACGGGCTCGGTTCGGGCCTCGAGGTTCGCGCGGACGTCCGGATCCTGCAGCAGATGATCGAGGTCTTCCTCCCGAATGTGCAGCACGCCGTCCTGAATGGCCTGCACGACGTTCTCGTCGATGTCGACCCCCACCACCGGGTGCCCCGCCTTGGCGAGAAGGAGGGCGGCGGGGAGTCCGACGTAGCCCGTCCCCAGGACGACGATCTTCTCCCGGGCCATCTCAGACACCGTAGACCGATCGCTGCCAGTCCACGGTCCGTCGCAAACCCTCCTCCAGTCCCACGGTCACCGTCAGGTTCAGGTCGCGCTTCGCGCTGGTGTTGTCGCCCTTCTTGTCGATCGTGTTGTGGGCCTCGACCTCACGGTACTCGACCTTCGAATCGTCCTTCCCGATGTACGACAGGATGTGGTCGGAGAGCGACTTGATGTCGTGATAGTCCTCACCGGCGATGTTGTAGACCTCACCGGGGATGAAGTTGTCCGAGATGTTCGCGAGAGCGTTCACGCAGTCGTCGATGTAGGTCGCGGTCCGGTGGTGGTTCAGGTAGACCGTGTACGGAAGGTCGTGGAGTGCCCGATAGGTGAAGAGGCAGACGACCGAACGGTAGTCGGAGTAGGGTTCGCCGGGGCCGTAGGTGTTGAAGAGTCGGACCCGGACGGTCTCGGTACCGAAGCGGTCGGCCGAGTTCATCACCTGCAGCTCGTTGACCCACTTCGAGATGGCGTAGTCGTTCATCTGCCGGATCGGGTGGTCCGCCATGACCGACTCGTGCATCACCCGGTCGAAGTCCCCGTACACCTCGGAGGAGGAGAAGAAGATGTGGCGGAAGCCGCGCTCCTCCTGAAGGCGGAGGACGTTCTTCGTTCCGACGGCGTTCGTCTTCCACATCCGCTCGTAGTAGTCCTCGCCATTCATGCGGCCGAACTCGCCCGCGGCGTGATACACGTAGTCGAAGGGCCCGCGCTGATCGAACACCCGCTCGAGTTCCCTGAACTCCCCGACGTCGCAGCGCACATTTCGCGACAGGTGATCGTGTCGCATGTCCAGCCCGGTGACCTCGTGTCCACGAGCCTGGAGCTCGCTGGAGAGGGGAGCGCCGACGGCGCCCAGGGAGCCGGTAACGAGAATACGAGCCATGCTGCGATGTCCTGTGGTTGTGGATTCGAGGGTGGCCGCGCGGGAGTCGAATCTCGCGCCTCCGGGGGAGCTCACGTACTGCGGCGGGTGACGCCCCCGCGCCTCGGCAACGGACGGTGCCCCCACTCCGCACGGATCTTCTCACCCCGAGGCGGCTCTGTCACCTCGTCGCTCGGATCCGGCGACCCGGCGACGAGGCACCCGGCCGCCGCCAACCGCCCGCTGCCCGTACTCCGCTCCACGCGCCGGGGCGTTCGCGCAGGGAGGAAACCTTTTCGGCCTTCGCGACATCTAGTATGTCCGTAGCGGATGCAATACTCACGGACATACGAGGCCACATGGGACGCCACGACCCCGACAAGCCGCTGACCCCCGCCGTCTACCACACCCTCCTCGCGCTCGCCGAGGGGCCGCTGCACGGCTACGCGATTTCCAAGGATGTGGAGGAGGCCACGGAGGGGCAGCTCCGCATGGGTCCGGGCACGCTCTACGGCACGCTCCAGAGGATGCAGAAGGCCGGGCTTCTCGAGGAGGCGCCGGCGGAAGAGACGGACGCCGTACACGCGGGGCGCCGCCGCTACTACCGACTGACGGCAGAGGGCCGAGAGGCGCTCGCGCGGGAGACGGCTCGACTCGAGCGGGCGGTGCGACTGGCGCGGTCGCGCGCCGTCCTGGGGAATGGGTAGCGGGCGGATGCGCATGGCGACCCGGATCTACCGGGTGCTCCTGCTCGCCTATCCGCGCGCCTTCCGGGAGGCGCACGGGGACGACCTCGTGCGTTGGTTCGAGGACGCCCGGCGCGACGGCCGAGGCAGTCGG
Organism: Longimicrobiales bacterium; assembly: GCA_028280525.1. Taxonomy (GTDB): domain Bacteria; phylum Gemmatimonadota; class Gemmatimonadetes; order Longimicrobiales; family Gaopeijiaceae; genus Gaopeijia. The sequence continues at coordinate 6,285 of JANQLR010000082.1, read as the reverse complement.
AGAGGCGCGGGCCGGGAGCTCGCCTTCTGGGGCCGGATTCTGACGGATCTCGCGCGGTCGGTTCCGCGCGAGCATTGGACGGCGATCACGATGACGCCGTCCCACACCACGATGGGACGAGGGGAGGGGAGGATGAAACTGAGAGACCTGGGCGCCGAGGTGCGGATTGCGCTGCGCGGGTACGCGCGTCGACCGCTCTTCACCCTGCTGGCGGTGATGACGCTCGGCATCGGCATCGGAGCGGCGAGCACGATCTACTCGGTGGTGGACTCCGTCCTCCTGAATCCGCTCCCCTACCCGGAGGTGGATCGGGTCTACCGGATCGGCGGGGTGTCGGAGGAGTCGCCGGACCGGATCTACGCGATGTCGTACCCGAACTTCATCACCCTTCAGGAGCAGACGACCTCCTTCGAGGCCTTCACGGCGTCCCGGGTGACACGGATCACCCTCTTGGACGGCGATGTGCCGGAGTCGCATCTGATGGCGATGGTCGGTGACGAGTTCTTCGCCGCGATCGGGGTCCAGCCCGCGATGGGGCGTGGCGTGTCGAGGGAGGACTACGATGCGCAGGCCTCCGTCGCCGTCCTCTCGCACGACCTCTGGACCGTCTACTTCGGCGGCGATCCGGACGTCCTGGGGCGGAGCTTCACGACGAGCGGCGGTCCCTTCACCGTCATCGGCGTGATGCCGGAGGACTTCATCCCGCCGGCCGGCATCTACCAGGGCGGGAGTTCCTTCTGGGTTCCGCTCTCGCTCTGGCCCGACACCGAGATGATGGGGAGACGCAGGAGCGGCTGGCTCGCCGGGATGGTGCGGCTGGCGCCGGGAGTCACGCCCGAGGTCGCCCGCGCCGAACTCGACGCCCTCTCCGCCGGGATCCGGGAGAGCTACCCGGAGGTGGGGGAGCGGCACTTCGGCATCCACCCCCTGATCGACCACACGGTCGGCTCGATCGACGAGACCTTCCTCCCGCTGATCGGGGCGGTCGCGCTCCTCCTCCTGATCGCCTGCGTGAACGTCGCCAACCTCCTCCTGGTCCGGGCCAGCGAGCGGGCACGGGAGCTGGGCGTCCGGGCCGCGATCGGAGCGGGACGCGGACGTATCGTTCGTCAGCTCGTCGTGGAGAGCAGCGTCCTCGCCGCGGGCGGCGTCCTCCTCGGGATCGCGTTGACCTACCTGGGGACCGACCTCTTCGTGGCGCTCAACCCGGGCGACGTGCCGCGCCTCGACGAGGTCGCGGTGCAGGGGAGCGCCCTCCTCCTGGCCGGTGCGATCGGGGCGATCACGGCGCTCGTCTTCGGGCTGGCACCCGCGCTCCTCTCGCAGACCGGTTCCCTGAACGATCAGCTGCGGGGGGGCTCCCGGGCCGCGGGTGGCGGCCGGCGGACGGGTCGCCTGTGGGGCGGGCTGATCGCGGTGGAGGCGGCGCTCGCCCTCGTCCTCGTCGTCGGCGCCGGCCTCCTGATCAACAGCTTTGCGCGGATGACCCGGGTCGAGCCGGGATTCGAGCTGAGCGACGTGTACTCCGTCGCCGTCTCGATCCCCGACGACGGGGATGCCGTCTCCGGGCACGCCTTCGTCCAGGAGGTCGTTCGGACGGTACGGGACATCCCCGGGGTCACCGCCGCCTCCGCGACCAACGTCCTCCCGCTCAGCGGGAGCGCGTCGTACCAGGGACCGCACTTCGACGGGATCGAGTACCCGCGCGACGAGGACGGGAGCGACGGCTACTCCACTCGATACCAGCGCGTAACCCCAGGCTACTTCGAGACGCTCGAGATCCCGGTCCTCCGCGGGCGCGCCTTCGACGACGGCGACGACGCCAACTCGCCCCGCGTGGCCGTGGTGAACGAGGCGCTCGTGCGCGACGTGTTCGGCGATCTCGATCCGATCGGCGCCACCTTCACCCTCGGCCCGAACGGACTCGCACAGGGCCAGTTCTCGATCGTCGGGGTGGTGGCGGACGCGCGCAGCTACTCGCTCACCGAGGCCCCCGTGCCCGAGATGTACTTCACCCACGCCCAGACCACCTCGGGCTTCATGTACATCCTGGCCGAGTCACCGAACGCGGACCGCTCGATCCTGGAGGCGATGCGGTCGGCGGTCGCCGCGGTTCGGGGCGACGTTCCCCCGCGGCTTCCCCGGAGCCTCGAGGAGTACCGCTCGACCTCGATCGCCGGGCCACGCTTCTACGCGAGCCTGCTCGGCGCCCTCGCGGCAATCGCGCTGGCCCTCGCGCTGGTCGGGGTCTACGGAACGCTCTCGTACGTCTTCGAGCGGCGCGCACGCGAGATGGGACTCCGGAAGGCGCTCGGGGCGACGCGCGAGTCGCTGTTGCGCTACATGCTCGCGCGGGGGATGCGTCCGGTCCTCGTCGGCGTCGCGCTCGGGATCCTGATCGCCCTCCCCGCGACGCGGATTCTCGAGAGCTTCGTCTTCGAGATCGAGCCGACCGATCCCGCCACGATCGCCGTCACGACCATCGCCATCCTCGGCGCGGCCCTTCTGGCGATGCTGATCCCGGCCCGCCGGGCGACGAGCCGGGATCCGATGCAGGTGCTGCGAGAGGAGTAGCGATCCGCCTCTCCGGCGTCCGCTCAGCGCGCTGGATGCCGGAGGCGCGGCGGGACGCAGTCCTGCATCCGAAGGCCGGGACCGTCCGAACCTGTACTGCATGTTTGCGCCCGAGATCTCCCTCCGCCCGCTGCCCTTCGGATCCACCGACCTGCTGGATCCCGCACGCCCCCCGGTGGCGGTGCGGCAGCTGGCGGACGGTCCGGCGCTGCTCCCCCTCGATGAGGCGCTGCTGCGGCCGCGGGCGGGGGACGAGGCGGAGCTGTCCGAGCACGTCGAGAGGCTCCTGGAGGGGGATTCGGACGCGGACGCGTGGGCGCTCCTCTACCAGCTCAAGCTCCTGGACTATCCGCGTCGCGCGACGGAGCGGGTCTTCGGCGAGATCGATGCACGCCTCGCCTTCGAATCGGTGGAGGGCTGGTCCGCGGCGAGCGAGATCCTCGCCCGCACGGCGCCCCCTCGGTTCCGCGCGATCTGGAGCTGGATCGCCTCGGCCCGCGGCGCGGAGCTCGACCGCTGGCGGTCGGCGACGACGGTGTCGCGCGGCGCCCTCGTCTTCACCCTTCACCTCCCCCTCGTGACCGACCTCCTCGAACACGCCCACCGCCTCTCCCCGGGCCGGTGGGTGGAGCTCTTCGCCGGGCGCTCGACCTTCTCCAGTCGGTGGCTGCGCGACGATGTCCTGCTCCGTGAGGGTCCCGACGGGCGGACGGTCGAGGCGCGGCTGTACGACGAACTCGTCGGTCGTGCGCCGGTCGAGACCCTCGCCACCCTCCTGGACGAAGGCCGGGTACTCCGACTGATGGATGGCGCGCCCGAGGTGGTGGCGCGGTGGATCGCGCGGGCAGACGCCGAGCGAGACGCAGCGCTCGGTGCCGGTGACGCCGCCGATCGGTTCCCTGGCCGGAGACTCCCTCGGAGCGCCGTCCTCCTCTTCGCGCTGAGCCGGACGCCGAGCGCCGCGCACCTCGCCACCGAGTTCGTCTCCACCTCGGGTCGGGTCCCCCTCCAGCAGCTCTGGGCGGGGTCGAACACCGTTGCCCCGGACCATCGTGCCGCCGTCCTCGAGCAGCTCGACTTCCCGCGGTCGCTCGAGGCCGCTCTCTCCGGCGACGCCCCGCTCGGCGAGACGATCGAGTTCGCCCTCCTGCGGAGCTGCTCGACGCCACGGCACTTCGGCGCCCTCGCCCGGGTGATCGCGGAAGACGAGGCGGCCGCCACCGGTCGCTTCCAGGCGCTGACGCCGGAGCGGGTCTTCGAGGTGATGCTCTACGATCCGAAGCGGCGCCCGCGGAGCTTCTTCCACGAGTTCCAGCGGGGCTTCGAGGAGACCGGCGTCCCCACCGCGCGCCAGTCGGATCGCCTTGCCGCGGTGGCTCCGAAGCGCGTCGAGGTGCAGCGGGCCTACCTCGACCTCCCGCACCGAACCGAGGGCACGCTACGGTCCTTCCTCGACACGAAGAGCCCGGTCGTTCAGGAGGAGTTGTTGAAGGTCCGCTCGATCGCGACCGATCCCGCCTTCCGGGCGCGGATGAAGCGGTCCAACCGGCGGGAGCACCAGCGGCTCCTCCTCCGCAGCGCGACCTGGCGCGACGTCGCCGAACTCTGCGCCGCGCACTGCGACGACTTCCCCGACGCCGTCATCGACGCGCTCGAGGCGCAGACCGACCAGACGCTCCGGGCCGCGGATCGCGCCTGGCTCGACGAGGCGCTGCGGGCGACCGACCCGGAGCTCCGACGGCGCGCCGCGGTCCAGCTCATCCGGATCGAGGCGGCCTAGCGCCCCTCGCCGGATGCCCGCTATCTCCCCGGCGGGATCGGCTCGAAGACCCAGAAATCGGCGACCTGGTCCTCGGTGCCGAGCATCTCGTAGCGGATCAGGCTGATGGGGATCCGCCCCTTCGCGAGGAAGTCGTCGTGGAAGGCACGGAGGTCGAAGTCGTCGCCGTCGCGGCTCCGCACCTCTCCCAGGAGCTGCTGGAGCTGCAGGTTGCCGATCGTGTAGCCGAGGCCGTAGCCGGGGGGGCGCCGGAGGTAGATCTCGGCGTCGACCCGCGCCACGTCGTCGTCGAGCCACGGCGACCCCTCGAGCATGTGGGCCGCGCCCTCGGTAATCGTCATCTCGTTCAGCTGCATCCCGATGTCGGCGGTGACGCGCGTCGCCCGGAAGATCCCGAAGAGGTACATGAGCTCGTGGACGCGGGGCAGGTGGTCGATCACCCCCGCCCGCACCATCGGCTCCTCCAGGTAGACGCCCCACCCCTCGACGCGGACCCCATCCGTGATGCGCGACCGGATCGGGTGGTCGCTGCGGCGGGCGAACCACCCGTCGTAGCGGTGACCGGGGATGACGGCGTGCAGGTGGTCCGGGTGCGGGTCCCGGAACTGCACCTTCTCCCAGAAGTTCAGCCCCCCGGGGCGCTCGATGAAGGGCGCGTTGTAGCCGAAGGCGAAGAAGTCCGGCGTGTCCTCCGGAAGGGTGAGGATCTCCTTCTCGACGAGCCACGTGCGGACGTTCTCGTCGGTGCGGCGGAGCCGCGCCTGGTACTCCTCCGCCGACGCGGCAGGCTCGAGTGCGGGCTCGTCGCGGTTACGCGCCTCCTCCAGGGCGAGGAAGCCCATCATCCGCTCCCAGTCCCGCCGCGCGAGGAGCGCCATCTCGTCCGCCGTCCACGGGAGGAGCTTGGCGTAGCGCATGTACCAGTCGAAGCGGGCCTCGCCGACCCCTGCGCGCGCCGTCATCCGAGGGACGGCCGCATCGAGCCAGTCGGCAAACTCCCGCACGGCCTCCAGCGCGCGATCGACGACCGGGACCATGTCGGGCCGTGACTCCACCGCCCGGCCCCGCAGGTCCTCGTACCACCCGACGACCCCGGCCGGGGGGACGGCGCGGTAGGGGTGGCCGTGCCCGACGCCGTCCGGATTCCGCATGTTGAAGCGGGCGAGCTCCAGGTAGTCCGCCGCTCCGTCGGTCAGGTTCGCCTGCGCCGCATCGATGATCGCCGGGACCGCCTCCAGGCGTGCGCGGCTGCGGGCGATCGACTCCTCGCTCCCACCCATGTCGGAGAAGGCGAGGCGCAGGAGCGGATCGACGTACGTCCCCGGGTCGCGCGCCCACGGACGGCTGACCTCCAGGTAGAAGCGGTGGGCCGCGATCTGGGCCTTCACCGCGAGGTAGTCGGCGCGCTGCGCGACGGTCCAGCCCGAGGGATCGATCGCGCGAAGGCGCCGCTCCACCGCGTCGACCTCGGCCAACCTGCGCGCCACCGCGACCGGGCCGTAGTCCGTCACGCCGTACGGGGCGTTCGGGTCGTCGAAGGCGGCCGACCACATCGCCGGTGCGCGGACCGCCCGGAAGTCCTCGAAGAGGCGGATCAGGTCATCGTACCGCGTGGAGGTCGGCTCGGGCTCGACGCCCGCGCCGGCCGCCCGCCACTCCGCCTCGGTCGCGTCCGAGTCCTGGTACTCCAGGGGCTGCAGCCACTCCCCGTCGACCTTCACCAGGGCGGCCGAGAAGTGGATCGTGGCGACCGTCCGCTCCCCGTTCTCGAGCGAGGAATAGCGGAAGAGCCCGACTTCGTGCGCCGAACTCTCGTCGTGGATGCGCCAGGTGAAGCGGAACTCGAGGTCGCGCTCGGCGAGGCCGTCCGCGGTGGCCTGCCAGGCCTCGCGGTTCGCCTCCACGTCGGCGGCGACCGTTCGGGAGATCCC
>JANQLR010000031.1 GCA_028280525.1 Longimicrobiales bacterium | reverse complement strand
CCCGGATGACCTGACCGCGCCGGTAGTCCATCGTGAAGCGGGTGTCGGCCCGCTCGACGCGGAGGAGGCAGTCCTCGCTCTGGAAGCGGAGCGACTCGTTCCGGATCAGCGCGCCCGGGAGGAGCCCGGACTCGCAGAGCACCTGGAAGCCGTTACAGATCCCGGCGACCGGCCCGCCACGCTCGGCGAAGGCGACCACGTCCTCCATGACCGGGGAGAAGCGGGCAATCGCCCCGGCGCGCAGGTAGTCGCCGTAGGAGAAGCCGCCGGGGAGGAGGACGGCGTCGAAGCGGTCGAGTCCCCGGGTGCGGTGCCAGACGAACTCGGCCTCGCCGCCGACGTGCTTGACGGCGTGGTAGAGGTCGTAGTCGCAGTTGGAGCCGGGGAAGGTGACGATCGCGACCCTCACCCCGCGGCCTCCTCGACCTGGTAGACCTCGAAGTCCTCGGTGACCGGGTTGGCCAGGAGCTTCCGGCACATCGCCTCGGCGTCGGCGCGCGCGGCGTCGGCGGAGTCGGCATCGAGCTCCAGGTGGATCGCCTTCCCCACTCGGACGTCATCCACCTCGGCCCAGCCGAGGGAGTGGAGGGCGTGGTGGATCGCCTTCCCCTGCGGATCGAGGATCCCGGGGCGGGGGGTGACGCGAATCTCCAGGCGGTAACGGCTCACTCGGTTCTCCTCGGAGGGGTCGAAGGCGACCCCCGATGGCGGGCGTGGATCTCGGTGTAGTCGATGTCGCGGACGTAGTCCGGGTGATCGTCGTCCTCGCCGTCCTCGTCCTCGTCCTCGAGCGGATCCCGGTCGGGGAGCCGGTCGAGGAAGCCCAGGAGAACCGACTTGAGCAGACCCCAGACGATGTAGATCGAGAGCGCCGAGAAGAAGTAGTATCGGGGAATCGTGACGGCGAGGAAGAGGAGGGTGAGAATCCACACCGTCATCGCGCGCAGCTTCCACGTCCGGAAGCCGATGCGCGGGACCTTCGCGTATGGCACCTGCGAGACCATCAGGACGGCCAGGAGGACCATGGAGGTGGCCATGATCCGATCCCACGGCCAGTCCGAGAGCCAGATGTCGAAGAAGGGGGTCTGCGAGAAGGGGTAGTACGAGGCGAGCGCCATCCCGGCCGACGTCGACGGCAGCCCCACGAAGTGACGCTTCGCCTCGCCCCCCTGATCGACGTTGAAGCGGGCCAGCCGCACCACCGCCGCCACGACGAAGGCGTAGCTGAGCGTCCAGCTCCACGACTCCGCGTCGTGAAAGAAGATCTCGTACATGATGAAGGCGGGCGCGACGCCGAAGGAGATGGCGTCCACCAGCGAGTCGAGCTCGGCCCCGAAGGCCGATCCGGTCCGCGTGAAGCGGGCCACCCGGCCGTCCAGCATGTCGAGGATGCCGGCGAAGATGATGAACCACCCCGCCCAGACGAAGTCGCCCCGCGAGGCGGCGACCATCGCGTACATCCCGAAGAAGAGGTTCCCCAGCGTGAAGGCCGAGGGGAGGATGATCACCCCCTGCCGCAGGTTCGGGCGTCGGCGGCGGGGCTCGGGGGCGGGCATCACCGGTTGAGCGCTCCGAAGGTGGGGGGCGTCCAGTCGTCGAGCTGGATCCCGGTCAATCGCCGGAAGACCTCCAGGTAACGCTCGGAGCAGGCCTGCACGACCTCGGGCGGAAGCGGAGGTGGGGGTGGGGTCTTGTCCCACCCGTCGATCCCCTCCAGGAAGTCCCGGATCGGCTGCTTGTCGAGCGAGGGCTGCTTCTGTCCGACCCGGTAGACCTCCTTCGGCCAGAATCGCGAGGAGTCGGGGGTGAGGACCTCGTCGATCAGGAGGAGCTCCCCTTCGGCGTCGTGCCCGAACTCGAACTTGGTGTCGGCCAGGAGGAGGTTCGAGTCGGCAGCGACGTCCCGCCCGTAGCGGAAGATCATGTGCGAGCGGTGCCGAAGCTCCTCGGCGAGCTCCTCCCCGACCATCTCCACGAGCCGGCTGAAGGTGATGTTCTCGTCGTGAAGCCCGTGCTCGGCCTTGGTCGCCGGGGAGAAGAGGGGCGGGTCGAGGCGCTGGCACTGCTGCAGCCCCATCTGGATCCGCTCCCCCGCCAGGGTGCCGTGCGCCTCGTACTCCTTCCACGCGGACCCCGCGAGGTACCCCCGGTAGACGCACTCGGCGCGGATCGGCGTCGTACGGCGGACGAGGGTCGCCCGGCCCTCCCACTCCGGCCGGGTGGCGCCGAGTGCCGGGTACAGACCCACGACCTCATCCGCCCGCACCGCGACGATGTGGTGGGAGATTCCGAGGTCGCGCCGAAGGTTGTGCAGCCACCAGGCCGTGAGCTGGGTCAACACCTCGCCCTTTCGCGGGATCGGCTCCTCGAGAACGACGTCGAAGGCGCTGACGCGGTCCGAGGCGATCAGGAGGAGGTGTTCGTCGTCGACGGCGTAGACGTCGCGAACCTTGCCCCGGTGCAGGAGCTCCAGCGGGAGCTGCGTGGCGAGGACGGGCGGATCAGACACGGACTTCCGGCTCCCCGAGGCGCGCATTCGCCCCGGCCAGGTGGCGGTCGAGGATCGGGCGGATCCATTCACGGAGGAAGGTATCGACCTGTTCGGGCGCGCGCCCCACGAAACGACGCGCGTCGATCAGCGCCTCGATGGCGTCGCGGTCCATCCCGAAGGCGGCGTCTCCCGCGATCCGGTCGATCAGGTCGGAGGGGCGACCGTCCTTCATCTCCCGCGCGGCGGCGTGCGCGTGCTGGCGGATCGACTCGTGCAGCTCCTGACGGTCGCCGCCGGCGGCGGTGGCGTGCATCAGGATCGTCTCCGTCGCCATGAAGGGGAGGTGTTCCTCGAGGTTTCGGGCCACGACCGCCGGGTTGACGATGAGACCGCGCGCCACGTTCTCGACCAGGACCAGGGCGCCGTCGAGGGCCAGGTAGCCGTCGGGGATCGAGAGGCGTCGGTTCGCCGAGTCGTCGAGCGTGCGCTCGAGCCACTGCGTGGCCGCGGTGTTCGCCGGATCCTGCACCAGGGTGATCACGTGCCGGGCCAGGGCGCAGATCCGCTCGGCGCGCATCGGGTTCCGCTTGTACGGCATCGCGGAGGAGCCGATCTGCTCCGCCTCCCACGGCTCCTCCACCTCCCGGAGGTTGGCGAGGAGGCGCCAGTCGTGCCCGAGCTTCGAGATCGACGCGGCGATTCCGGCGAGCGTCGCGTGCAGCGCGAAGTCGACCTTCCGCGAGTACGTCTGCCCGCTGACCCCGTACGTCGCGGGGAAGCCCATCTTCTCGCCGACCAGGCGGTCGAGCGCCTCGACCCTGTCGTGGTCCCCGTCGAAGAGCTCGAGGAAGGAGGCCTGCGTCCCCGTCGTGCCGCGGACCCCCCGGAAGCGGAGCGTCTCCAGGCGGAACTCGAGCTCCTCAAGATCGAGGGCGAGGTCCTGCAGCCAGAGGGTGCAGCGCTTGCCGACCGTAGTCGGCTGCGCCGGCTGGAAGTGGGTGTAGGCGAGTGTCGGGAGCTCGCGGTGGGCCTCCGCGAACGCGGCGAGCGCCTCGATGCAGAGGACGAGGCGGTCCCGGATCAGCTCGAGCGCCTGGCGGTGCAGGATCAGGTCGGTGTTGTCCCCGATGAAGGCGGAGGTCGCCCCGAGGTGGATGACCCCCTTCGCCGAGGGCGCGTCGTCGCCGTAGAGGTGGACGTGCGCCATGACGTCGTGCCGGAAGCGGCGTTCGTACTCGGCCGCCCTCTCCAGATCGAGCGAGTCGACGGCCGCCCGCATCTCCTCGAGTGCGGCCTCGGGGATCCCGAGCCCGAGCTCCTGCTCCGCCTCGGCGAGGGCGAGCCAGATCCTGCGCCAGGTGCCGTAGCGGTTCGCCGGGGAGAAGATCCGCTGCATCTCCGAGGAGGCGTAGCGGTCGGAGAGGGGGTGGCGGTAGCGGTCGAGGTCGGTCACGGGCGGGGTGCGGGGCGGGGGATGAGGGCCGGCGTCAGCCGTCGGCACCATCTCCCCGGGCGCCTCTCGCGTTGTAGGTGAGGGTGGTCTGGCGCTGCTGGTTGCCGCGGGCGAAGACGAGCTGGAAGCGGACACGGGCACCGGCATCGTCGAAGGCACGGAAGGCGGCGGCGAGGTCGTCGGCCGTCTCGATCCGGCGCTCGAAGCTCCGCGAACGGATCGCGAGGATGACGTCCTCCTCGCGCAGCCCGGTCACCCGCCGCAGCTCGTCGGTGATGCCGACGACCAGGGCACCGCGATCGATGGCGAGGTCGCGCTCGGCGCGGATCTGCGGGGTGACGGTGATCACGTCGAGGTCGTCGACCACCTGCACCCGCATCGCCTGCGTCGACGGGTAGGGGGCGGTGATCAGCACGACCGGGTCGTCCCGGCCCTCGACGACGAGCTCGAGGGGGTCGCCCTCGCGCAGGTCGAGGATCACGTCCTCCCAGTCGAGAGGACCGGTCATCCGGCGGCCGTTCGCCTCGTGGATCATCCGCCCCGGGCGAATCTCCGCCTCGCGGGCGGGGGAGTCGCCGAACACCTCGGTGATCATCACGCCGCGCGCCCGCCCCCAGTCGTCCGACTCGGCGGCGTCGACCTGCAGGCCGAGCCAGGCGCGACGGATCTCCCCGGTGGTGACGAGGTCGTCGGCCACGCGGAGGGCACGGTCGATCGGGATGGCGAAGCCGAGACCGTCGGAGCCTCCCGAACGGGAGAAGATCGACGAGTTCACCCCGATGACCTGGCCGAGGACGTTCACGAGCGGCCCGCCCGAGTTGCCGGGGTTGATCGCGGCGTCCGTCTGGATCATCCCGAGGTAGAAGCTCTCGTCCTGCTCGTTCGGGACGAGGTGGCGGCCGGTCGCGGAGACGACTCCGGTGGTGACGGTAGGCTCCGCGTTGGTGACGGAGACGCCGAACGGATTCCCCAGTGCGACGGCCCACTCTCCGGTGATCAGCGCCTCGGAGGTCCCGAGGGGAGCCTCCGGGAGGGTACGCTCGGCGTCGACGCGCAGGACCGCGACGTCGGTGACCTCATCCGCCCCGACGAGCTCGGCCTCGAGGTCCGTGCCGTCGGAGAGGGTGACCTGGATCCGCTCGGCGCCGCGAATGACGTGCTCGTTGGTCAGGATGATCCCCTCGTCTCCGTCGATGACGAAGCCGGAACCGAAGCCGCCGGCGCGACGCTGCTGGGGGCCGAAGGAGAAGAAGCCGAATCCGCGCTGGACGGTCGTGGTCCGGATCGTCGAGACGGTGACCACGGCCGGGGCAACCCGCTCCGCCGCCCGGACGATCGCGTTCTGCCGGCTCTCCGCCACCTCCTGCGCCGCCTCCGCCATCCGCTGCGCGGCCTCCGTCGGCGTCTCCTGCTCGAAGCGGGTCGCAACCTGCGGCACCGCGGCCGCGCCCGGCGCGGTCGAGGCCGAGGCACTCCGCACCGCGGCGGAGGGCTCGCTCGACTCGCAGGCGCTGGCGGTTCCGGTCAGGAGGGCGAGCGCCGCCCCCAGCGTGGAGAGCCGGCGGAGCGGACGGAAGGGAGAGGAGGGGCTGGACATGTCGATCCGGGGCGAGAGCGGGCGGGATCCGCGCGGGCCGCGGCTCAGAGCTCCTTCCCGACCTTCGCGTTCCAGTCCGCGAGGAAGGCCTCGAGCCCCCGGTCCGTCAGCGGGTGCTTCAGCAGCTGGTACAGCACCTTCGGCGGCATGGTGCCGCAGTCGGCGCCGATCATCAGCGCCTGTACGACGTGCTGCGGGTGGCGGATGGATGCCGCCAGGATCTCCGTCATGATCCCGTAGTTGTCGTAGACCTGCCGGATCTCCGCGATCAGATCCATCCCGTCGTGCCCGATGTCGTCGAGCCGGCCGATGAAGGGAGAGATGTAGGAGGCGCCCGCCTTGGCGGCGAGGAGCGCCTGCGGGGCGGAGAAGCAGAGGGTGACGTTCGTCCGGATTCCCTCGGAGGTGAGGGCGCGGCAGGTGCGGAGTCCGTCCTCGGTGAGGGGGAGCTTCACCACGATGTTGTCGTGGAGGGCGGCGAGCCGCTTCCCCTCGGAGATCATCTGGGCGGCGTCGACGGCCACCACCTCGGCCGAGATCGGCCCGTCGACCGCGTTGCAGATCTCCAGGAAGAGCTCCTTCGGATCGCGGTCCCCGGCGACCTTCGCCATCAGCGACGGGTTGGTCGTGACGCCGTCGATGAGGCCGGCTTCGGCGGCGCGGCGGATTTCGGAGACGTCGGCGGTGTCGAGGAAGATCTTCATGTGGGGGTCTGCGTCGAGGAGGAGGTGAGGGAGGGGATGTCGTTCGAGTCGTCGAAGAGTGGTTCCGGGTAGGTGACGTGGTCCAGCACCAGCCCCTCGGGGGGCGCCGGGGGAGAGGTCACCTGCTCCCCCTCCGGCTCGTTCAGCAGCGCCGCGACGTCGGAGACGGGGCGACGCCCGCGGCCGACGTCGACGAGGGTGCCGACCAGGTACCGGACCATGTGATGAAGATACCGATTCGCGGTGATGGTGAAGGCGAGGCCCAGATCCGACCAGCGCGACCACTCGGCCGCGTGCACCGTGCAGCGGTCCCCGCGCTCCGGCTGCCCCGACTTCGCGAAGGCCAGGAAGGAGTGATCGCCGAGGAGGGCGGTGGACGCCTCCACGACACGGTCGAGCTCGATCGACTCCCCGAGCGGCCAGCACGTCGTTCGATGGAAGGGCGAGAGCGAGGCGCGCACCAGGCCGACCCGGTAGACGTAGCGCCGGGAGACGGCGTCGAAGCGGGGATGGAAGTCCGGATCCACGACCCGGAGCGACTCCACCCAGACGTCGTCGGGGAGGAGGCCGTCGAGGGCGCGGCGGAGTCGGTCGGTCGACCAGGAGTCCGGGAGGTCGACGACGGCGATCTGCCCGGTCGCGTGGACCCCGGTGTCGGTGCGTCCGGAGGCGATCAGCGGACGGCGGCGCCCGGTGATCCGCTCGAGAACGCCCTCGATCTCGCCCTGCACCGTCCGAACGTCCGGCTGGAGCTGCCAGCCGTGGAAGCCGGCACCGAGGTAGTGCAGCTTGAGGCAGACTCGGGTCAGGGCTTCGGTGGACACCTCGGGAAGCTAGATCCGGCCGGGGGGGTGTCAACCCGGAAACGGCGCGTCGTTTGACGGTTTCCGGAGGGTCGGTTACCCGTTCGCCATGACACTCGAAGCCCCTCGTCTCAAGCATCTCCTGACCTCCGTCACCTCCGGCCGGACCCTCTCGGTCGAGGAGGCGGAGGCCGTCTTCGATCACCTCGTCTCCGGGGAGGCCTCTCCCGTCTGGACGGCCGCCTTCCTCGCCGCGCTGCAGGCGCGGGGGGTCGAGGCGGCGGAGGTGGCCGGGGGCGTCCGTGCGCTGCGACGGGCGATGGTCCCCGTCGCCTCGGGCGACCCGGACCTCCTCGTCGACACCTGCGGGACGGGCGGGGGGACGGTCACGACCTTCAACATCTCGACGGCGGCGGCGATCGTGGCCGCGGGCGCCGGAGTTCGACTCGCCAAGCACGGCAACCGCTCCTTCACCTCGCGGTCCGGGAGCGCGGATGTCCTGGAGGCGCTCGGGGTCCGGATCGAACTCACGCCCGAGCGGATGGCCGAGGTGCTGGCGGAGGTCGGGATCGTCTTCATGTTCGCCCCCCTGCTGCACCCGGCGATGCGGCACGTCGGTCCGGTCCGGCGGGAGCTCGGGATCCGGACGATCATGAACCTGCTCGGGCCGCTGACGAACCCGGCGGGCGTTCGTCGACAGGTCGTCGGGGTCTCGGACCCGGAGCTGGCGCCCCTCGTGGCCCGGGCGCTCTCCGAACTCGGGCATCTGCGGGCGCTGGTCGTCTACGGAGAGCCCGGGATGGACGAGATCTCCCCGATCGGTCCCAGCACACTGTTCGACCTTCGGGACGGCGTCCTCCACGAGTCGACGGTGCACCCGGGGGACTTCGGCCTCTCCGACGCAGCCGACGCGAGTCTCGAGGGGGGCGAACCGGAGGAGAACGCCGACCGTATCCGTGCCGTGCTGGACGGGTCGGAGCGGGGGGCGGCGCGCACCGCCGTCCTCCTCAACGCCGGGGCCGCGATCCTCGTCGCGGGATTGGTCGACGACCTCGCCCAGGGGGTCGAGGCCGCGCGCGCCTCCGTCGATGGCGGGGCGGCGGGCGGAGTCCTGGAACGCCTGGTGGAGTCGACCAACCGGAGAGACTAGACCAGCTGCAGCTTCGGTCCGCGGGCTCGGACGAGCGCGTGAAGCGCCCAGGGGCCGGGGATCGGCGCGGGTCGGTCCTGAAGGATGCGGATCTCCCGGGTGCTGCGGTTCAGCCGACCGACGGCGAAGGAGCGACGTCGGGTCGGCTGCGTCGGAGATCGGAGCGAGGGAGGCGGCGCGACCGGGGCGGACCGCATCTGGAGTTCACGTGCGACCGGCGAGGGTCGTCCGTGGGGTGCAGCCGTCCCGGGGGAGGGGGCGGCCGCGGAGGGAGGTGGGGTCGGCGAGACCGACTCCGGCGCCACATCACCCAGCCCCAGCGAGCACTGCGCCGGGTCCAGCTTCGTCCGCCGCCCCATCAGTATTTCCGGATCACGCCGACGACAACGCCCTGGATCGCCACGTTGTCGGCGTCCTCGATGATCGGCTGCATCGTCACGTTGGCGGGCTGCAGCCGGACGCGGTTCCCGGGCTCTCGGTAAAGCTTCTTGACGGTCGCCGAGTCGCCACCCACGAGCGCGACCACCATCTGACCGTCCTCGGCGCTCCGCTGTTCGGCGACCACGATGTAGTCGCCGTCCCGGATCTGCTCCTCGATCATCGAGTTGCCCTGGACGCGGAGAACGAAGTTGTTCCGTCCGCGGCGGACCATGTCGGGCGGCACAGAGAGCGCTTCCTGATCGTGGATCGCCTCGATCGGAAGCCCGGCGGCGACCGTCCCGAGGAGCGGGAGGGCGATGGTCGGGGGCGGCGTCTCCTGCGGGACGAGTTCGATCGATCGACTCTCGTTGTAGGACTTCCGGATGTACCCCTTGCGCTCCAGGTTGCTCAGGTGCTCGTGTACCGTCGCGAGCGAGGAGTACCCGAAGTGCTCGGCGATCTCCTCGAAGCTCGGGGCGTAGCCCCACTCCCGGATGTAGGCCTCGATGTGATCGAGGATTTCCTTCTGGCGCTTGGTCAGCGGCATGTCGGGTACGCCTCCGTGGATAAACCGAACAGGACCCGAAGTCAGGATACCCGAACGTTGACCGAAACGCAAGCCACCCGTGAGCGCCACATCCTCGACCGGATCGTGGAGACGAAGCGGGCGGAGGTCGCCGAGGCTCGGGCGAGGGTCACGGAGCTTCGGGCCGAGGTGGGGGACGTCCCTCCTGCGCGTCCCTTCGTAGCCTCGGAAGACGGACGGGTCGGGGTGATCGCGGAGGTGAAGCGCCGCTCTCCCGGAGCGGGTGAGATCCGTCCCGACCTCGATCCGATCGAGCTGGCCGCAGCCTACGAGGCGGCGGGTGCCGTCGGGATCTCGGTACTGACGGACGGCCCCTGGTTCGGGGGCTCGCTCGACGATCTTCGCAGCGTGCGCGCGCGCGTCGACGTGCCCCTCCTGCGCAAGGACTTCACGATCGATCCGGTCCAGATCTGGGAGGCGCGCGCCGCCGGAGCCGATCTGATCCTGCTGATCGTGCGCATCCTAGAGGATGGGCCGCTCCGGGAGCTGCGCGAGCTCGCCGAAGAACTCGGGATGACGGCGCTCGTGGAGACGCACGACGCGGCCGAACTCGAGCGAGCCGAGGCGAGCGGCGCCTCGGTCATCGGCATCAACAACCGCGATCTCTCCACCTTCCACACCGACCTCGCCGTCACGGAGGCGCTCCTGGACCGACTTCCCGCCGATCGGGTGGTGATCTCCGAGAGCGGGATCCGGACGGGGGAGGACGTGTCGCGGCTGGGACGGGCAGGGGTCGACGGGGTCCTCGTCGGCGAGTCGATCCTGCGCGCGCCGGAGCCGGCGTCGAAGCTGGGGGAGCTGGTCGGCCACCGCCGGGCGCCCGTTCGATGAGCACCCCGATGGATCCCCGCGCGATCGAGTTGGCCCCGAGGGTGAAGATCTGCGGGCTGACGAGGGTCGAGGACGCCCGGGCCGCGGCGCACGCCGGCGCCGACTTCCTCGGCACGATCCTCTCCGAGGGCTACGGACGTTCGGTCGCGCCCGACTTCGCCCGAAGCATCGGCGAGGAGACCGGCCGGGCGGTGGTGGGTGTGATGGTCGACGAGCCCCTCGGCCGGATCGTGGAGCGGGCGGAGCTCGGAGGGGTGGCCGTCCTCCAGCTGCACGGGTCGGAGTCGCCCGACCTGATCGAGAGCCTTCGCCGTCACGGCGACTGGACCATCTGGAAGGCGATGCGGGTCCGGACGCAGGAGGAGGTGGAGGAGGCGATCTCCACCTTCCGCGGAATCGCGGACGGACTCCTCCTCGACGGCTGGCACCCTGAACACGCAGGGGGTTCGGGGGTCCGATTCCCCTGGGACCTGGTCGCCCCGGTCCGCTATCGTTTTCCGGAGGGACTCACCTTCATCGCCGCCGGCGGACTCCGTCCAGACAACGTCGGCGAGGCGGTCGAACGACTCGATCCCGATATCGTCGACGTCAGCTCCGGCGTCGAGATCACCCACGGCGTCAAGGACGCCGGCCGGATCCACGCATTCATTCGAAACGCCCGCACCGCGGGCGCGGAAGGACCCAGATGACGGTCGAAACGCTGGAGGCCCCGACGGGCCGCTTCGGTCGCTTCGGGGGGCGCTACGTCCCCGAGACGCTGATCACCGCCCTCGACGAGCTGTCGCGGGCGTACGCGGAGGCGAAGGAGGATCCCGAGTTCGGCGCCGAGCTCTGCGACCTCCTCGTCACCTACGTGGGGCGCGCGACCCCGCTCTACCGCGCGCACCGCTTCGAGGAGGTGGTCGGGGCGGGGCCCGTCTACTTCAAGCGCGAGGACCTGAACCACACCGGCGCGCACAAGATCAACAACGCGATCGGGCAGGCGCTCCTCTGCCGGCGGATGGGGAAGCGGCGGATCATTGCCGAGACCGGTGCGGGCCAGCACGGCGTCGCGACCGCCACGGCGTGCGCCCGCTTCGACCTGGACTGCACCGTCTACATGGGGGCGGAGGACGTCGAGCGGCAGGCGCTGAACGTCTATCGGATGAAGCTCCTCGGGGCGAAGGTCGTCCCGGTCGAATCCGGGACCCGCACCCTCAAGGACGCGACCAACGAGGCGATCCGGGACTGGGTGACGAACGTCGAGGACACGCACTACATCATCGGCTCGGTCGTCGGGCCCGATCCCTTCCCGAGGATGGTGCGCGACTTCCACGCGACGATCGGTCAGGAGACGCGCTCGCAGATCCTCGAGGCGGAGGGCCGGCTCCCGGCCGCGGTCGTGGCCTGCGTCGGCGGGGGCTCGAACGCGATGGGGATGTTCCACCCCTTCGTCGGCGACGAGGAGGTCGACCTGATCGGCGTCGAGGCGGCGGGAGAGGGGATCGAGACGGGGCGTCACTCCGCGACGCTCTCGACCGGGACGCCCGGAGTCCTGCACGGCGCGATGTCGTACCTCCTGCAGGACGGAGACGGACAGGTGGCGCCGGCCCACTCCGTCTCGGCCGGCCTCGACTACCCCGGCGTCGGACCGGAACACTCCTGGCTCAAGGACACCGGACGGGCGCGCTACGTGGCGGTGACCGACGACGACGCGCTGGCGGCATTTCACGAGTTGTCGCGCCTCGAGGGGATCATCCCCGCGCTCGAGACGGCACACGCGGTGGCGTACATGCGGTCGATGGGGGCAGAATACGTGGGTCGCGGTCCGCTGGTGCTCTGCCTCAGCGGTCGCGGCGACAAGGACGTGACCCACGTAGCGAGGGTCACGGGAGACCGGATCGGCTGACGAGACCGCGTTGAGCGACACTCCGATGGACACCCCCGGGAGCGAGACCGCCACGCTCCCCGTCAACGAGACGAAGGAGCTCTTCGTCACGCTGGGCAAGGCGTTGCGCGCCTTCCAGTTGTACGACGAGAACAACCCTGTGTACCAGCGCTTCGTCCAGGCGCTGTCGGCCTCCTTCGCCAAGGTGCTCGACGGCACGCAGTCGGTGACGATCGCGGTGGAAGAGGAGCGCCTCACCCTCGAGGGCGTGGAGGTGTATCGGAGCGCGTCACGGGCGGACTCGCTCGCCTTCCTCCTCTACAAGGACGGGCTGCGCACCCTGACCTTCCAGCCGGGTCTCGACGGGGAGACCGAGCGCCTGCTCAAGGCGCTGAACACCGCGCGCCACGCGCGCACGGATGGGGACGACCTCCTGACCCTCCTGTGGGAGGCCGACCTCACCCACCTCCAGTACCGCTACGTCGACCTCCTCGCCGAAGGGGTCGACGTTCCCGGAGAGGGCGACGTCGCCGGTGCCGCACAGGCGCTCGCCGAGATCGGTCCTCAGATCGTCGAGGAGGCGGAGGGCGAGGACGCCGACGGCTCGCCCGAGGGGGCGGCCGAGGAGCAGTCGAACGCGGCCACGGTGAACCGGGACGACTTCAACCCGACGCTCTACGCCCTCGATCCGAAGGAGATGGAGCGATTGCGGCAGGAGCTCGAGGCGGAGCACCGCCGGGACGTCCGCGGCGACGTCCTGCACGCCCTCTTCGATCGCCTCGAGGAGCCGAACCCGACCCGCCAGGACGAGATCATCGAGATCCTGCGGACGCTCCTCCCGGCCTTCCTCTCCCGCGGTGAGCTCGCGGCCGCCGCGACCGCGCTCAACGAACTCCGGGCTCTGGAGCAGGCCGGGGCGCACTTCGCCCCCGAGCAGCGGAACCAGGTCGCGACGCTCCTGAACGAGGTCTCCTCCCCCGAGACGATCGGGGAGCTGATGCGCGCGCTCGAGGACGGGGCGCTCTCGCCCTCCCCGGAGGAGCTCGGCGTCTTCCTCGAGAACCTCCGTGCCGGTGCACTGGGGGCGCTCCTCCGGGCATCCGAGACGAGTGAGGTCCGCGACCTTCAGCCGATCCTCCGCGAGGCGGTCGTGCGGATCGCGCAGCGCAACGAGATGGCGCTCGTGGGGCTGCTGCGGAGCGACGATCCGGTCGTGGCGGCGGCGGCGGCGCGACTCGTCGGGCGGAACAAGCTCAGCGCCGGGATCGACGGTCTGGTCGAGCTCCTCGGGCACCCCGACCCCGGCGTGCGCCTCGCGGCGGTGGAGGCGGCGACGGCGCTTCGCGCGTCCCCGGCCGCCAGCCCCCTGCAGGACGTCCTCCTGGACCCGGTCTCCGAGGTGCGGATCGCCGCGGCGAAGGCGCTCGGCGCGCTCCGCTACGGCCCGGCCGCGGCTCGGCTCAAGCAGGTGATCCAGAGCAAGGAGGTCCGCTCCGCCGACATCACCGAGCGGATTGCCATGTTCGAGGCGTACGGTACGGTCGCCGGGGACGCCGCCATCGACGTCCTGGACGGTCTCCTCAACTCGAAGGGCTTCCTCGGGCGACGCGAGCCCGCCGAGATCCGCGCCTGTGCGGCGCTCGGACTCGGGCGGATCAGCGGGGGCCGCGCCCGCGACTCGTTGATGAAGGCGGCGAAGGACGAGGACGCCGTCGTCCGGAGCGCGGTCGGACGGGCAATCCGGACGCAGGACGAGCTTCGAGGAGGTCCGTCGTGAGCGAGGCGACGCAGAGGCAGGAGGCGGGGAAGCGCCTCCTCACGACGCTCTACGGTGCACTCCGGGCGCTCAAGATCTACCCGCTCGAGAACGACACCGTGCAGCAGTCGCTCACCGAGCTGCACAACGTCGCGACCGCGATCGGGCGAATGGACGACGGGCTCGAGCTGCGGGTCGTGGGGGAGTTCTTCTTCCTCAACGAGACCCGGCTCCGGCTCGACCTCTCCAACTTCGCCACCTTCGGGACCTTCGCGCAGGCGCTCCAGGACCACGGCGTGGGGACGATCGAGGTCTTCCCGGGCGTCGAGCGCGCCGAGTGGGCGCCCTTCCTCTCCCTCCTCCTCCGGAAGCCGAGCGGGGAGAACGCCTTCGACGGCTTTGTGCGACGCCTCGCGGGCACGCCCGTGCAGCACATCGAGGTCGGCGAGGTCCAGGAGAAGCCCGGCGATCTGGAGGACGAGGAGCAACTCGCCCAGGCCAAGCGGACCTACGCCCAGTCGGTGAAGGTCGCCAAGGACGTCCTGGGCGACGTCCGACTGGGGAAGGCGGTGAACGTCCGCAAGGTGAAGCGGGCGGTGCAGGGGATCGTCGACCAGGTCCTCTCGAACGAGCCGTCGATCATGACCATGACGACGCTCCGCGACTTCGACGAGTACACGTTCACCCACTGCGTGAACGTCTGCATCTTCTCCGTCGTGATCGGGCAGCGACTCGGTCTCGATCGGCTGTCGCTCTACGAACTCGGGCTCGGTGCCCTCCTGCACGACATCGGCAAGATGCGAACGGGGGAGGACATCATCAACAAGGAAGGGGCCCTGACGGACGAGGAGTGGCGGATCCTCAAGGACCACCCGGTGGAGGGACTCCTCCTCCTCTTCTCCATGGGCGGCTTCGCCGACATGCCGTACCGCCAGATGCTCATCGCGTACGAGCATCACATGAAGATCGATCTGACGGGGTACCCGACGAACCGGCGTCCCCGGAAGCCGGGTCTCTTCTCGCGGATCGTGGCGGTCGCGGATGGGTTCGACGCCGCCACCTCGGTGCGGAGCTACCAGCACCGGCCGTGGGGATCGGACGAGGTGCTGCGTGAGATGCGCGACAACCCCAAGCGCGGCTTCGATCAGCTCCTCGTCAAGGCGCTCATCACCGCGACCGGGGTCTTCCCGATCGGGACGCTCGTCATCCTCGACACGATGGAGCTCGCCGTCGTCGCGGCCACGAACCCCGATCCGGCGCTCATCCACCTGCCGAAGGTCCGCGTCATCTCCGACTCGCGCGGGGTCCCGCTCGCGGAGCCGAAGACCGCCGACCTGACCGCGGCAGACCCCGCGACCGGGCAGCCGCTCCGGACCATCCTGAAGACCACGGATCCGCAGAAGTACGGGATCCGCGTCTCCGACTACCTCATCTGACCCGCGACCCGACCGGGCTCGCCCTTCGAGACGGACCATGACCGCGGATTCCCGCATCCCCGCGCGCTTCGCCGCGCTCGCCTCCGAGGGGCGTCGCGCCCTCGTGCCGTACGTCACCGCCGGCTTCCCCGACCTGGAGACGACCGTCCCTCTCCTGCGCGGGCTCGCGGACGCCGGGGCCGACGTCCTCGAACTCGGCATCCCCTTCAGCGACCCGCTCGCCGACGGGCCGACGATCCAGTACTCGAGCTTCCAGGCGCTCGAGGCGGGGACGACCGTCCCGGCCGTGCTCGACATGCTTCGCGCCTTCCGCGAGACGCACGATACCCCGGTCGTCCTCTTCACCTACCTCAACCCGGTGGTCCACTACGGCGTCGACCGCTTCTGCGCCGATGCGCGCGAGGCGGGTGCGGACGGGGTGCTCCTGACCGACCTTCCCGTGGGCTCCGACCCCGAGATGGAGGCGCGGGTCACGAGCTCCGGGCTCGACCTCATCCGCCTCCTCGCCCCGACGACCGGCTTCGACCGGATTGCGGGGATCGCCGCCGAGGCGACCGGCTTCCTCTACTACATCTCCCGCACCGGTGTGACCGGCGCACGCGAGACGCTCCGCGACGAGCTCGCCAGCGAGGTGGTGAAGCTCCGCGAGGCGGTCGGGCTGCCGGTGGCAGTCGGCTTCGGGATCTCGACGCCCGAGCAGGCAGCGGAGGTCGCGGCGATCGCCGACGGCGTCGTGGTGGGGAGCGCGCTGGTGAAGACGCTGCAGAACGACGGGCCGGAGGCGGCGGTGGCCTTCCTGAGGGGGCTTCGGGAGGCGATGGACGAGGCGGTGCCCGGGAACCGACGCGCTAGATAGGTTGTTCACCGGGGACTCCCCCGAGCGGGCTGGAGGTGCTCACGCCACCGAACCAGCACGACGGCGACCCCTGATGAACATGCATGAGAATGCGAAGTTGACGCCCTCAGGTCGAGAGGAGTTCGTCCGACGGGTGTTGGAAGAAGGCCACCCGATGAGGGTGGTGGGCCGTGACATGGGCGTAAGTCGCCGCACGGTGTGGAAGTGGGTGAACCGCTTTCGGAAGCAGGGGCGTGCGGGTCTGGCCGATCGACCGATCCGCCGGCACGCGAGTCCTCGTCTGATGAGCCCGGAGCTGGTGCGTCATATCCAGCGTCTGCGCCGTCGCCGCTGGACGGGCCAGGAGATTGCTTCCGCCTTGGAGCTCGCGGTCTCGACTGTGGGCCTCTGGTTGCGCAGGCTCGGGCTGGGCCGCCTCCGTGATCTCGAGCCGAAGCCCGAGATCGTCCGCCATGTGCTTCGCCACCTGAAGCGGTGGGGCATACGAGCTCCGGTGCTGGCGATCGGCGATGGCGCGATCGTCTTCTGGAACGGGTTAGTGACGTGTGGCCCAAGACCCGCGAGCAGCGCGATTGGGTCCACCGCCTCGCTCGCGTGCTCGACAAGCTAACGAAGCGCCTGCAGGGCCAGACGACGGCCGCGCTGCGCGAAGTCATGAACGCCGCGACGCAACAGGACGCCGGGCACGGCATCGACCGTCGCCCTTGACGACAGGGCCCTACTCATGGAGACACAGCGAACGCCGGCAGCTATCTGGGCTGCAGCGATCTGGGACGCCCTCCCGCCAATGGGCGCGGCGGAGTCAGCCGATATGCATGTACCGTCTGGACATCGAATGCGTCCTTCAGGACCAGATACACTCGGTCCCCTCGGATGAACGGCGCCACTGAGCGATCACGGTCGTCGGGTGCAGCGAACGTATACTCGAGTTTCCCTCCGGCGGTGAACACATCGAACACTCGACCCGAGTCGGTATTGTACTCGACCCAGAGCCTACCATCGTGGTCAAAGCCCGCATCGAGGACGACGGGTTGGGCACTGGGGCGAGTAATCTCGCCCTCACAATCGGCTCCCGCCCACGCCGTGCGAAACCGTGCGTATGCGCTGTCAATGGGCTGCCAGAGCGAATCTGTGAGGACAGTCGGGAGCACATTGCGTGTAAGAACTCGGGTTGTATCTCCAAGGGCGTCGATGAATGCGAGGCGATACTGCGAGGACCACACCAAGACCCGCTCCCGAGCGGGAGCAGGGCGGCTGATCAGCCGATCTCCAAAAGGGTTCGACATCGATCCGATGCCATCTCCGCGGCACCGCGCCGACGATCCCCGTCGCGAGTCAACCTCAGGGATGTCCAGGGTGTCGGACGGGCCCGCATTCGTATACCGAACCCACGCTGAACGTAGAGGTTCGCCATCGTGGCGAGGACGGAACGTGTGTGCGAACACATCATCCGCACCTCCGTTGAAGAGATAGCGACCCGACCCGGTAAGCCTCATCCACGGCCACTGGCCGATCACCTGGCCGTCGGTGGCCATTCGGCTCAGCCGAGCGTTCCCGTAGTCCATCACCACGATGGTGTCTTCGCCGAGCCACGCGATTCCGTGGATCCCTCCTAGCTCTCCTGGCCCTTGGCCCTCGTGGCCGAGGGTTCGTAGGTACCGACCATCGCGCGCGAAGACCCGTATCTCAAGTCCGATCCCGTCTGCGACATAGAGCGTCCCTTCAGAGTCCGCGAGAACACTCTCCACCCGTCCCAACTCATAGGGTGAGGCTTCGTTCTCCAAGTCAGCCCCGATCCCGACAGCGGTTTCCAGTTGAAGATCTGCCACCGGCGGCTGACCAGAGTGCCGGAGGTAGGTGACTCCGTCGATCGTCTCCTCGTGCAGCGCGGCGGTCCTCGTCTCCACCGCCTGCTCTTCGCACGCGGAGACTGCCGCGAGGAAGAGACTCAAGATCGTACGCCAGACTACCCGTTCGTGAGAACTCACCGTCGGATCACCCCGCCAACGCGTCATCGCCGATTCCGTTGTCAACGTTTGGGTCTCGCAAGCGCGGTGCCGACAGAAGCCTCAAGGCCGCCGCAGATCGTACAGCAATCAGTACGCGTCGGGTAGATTACGAGCAAGTCGGGCCGAGGTTCACCGGTTCCAAGGAACGCCTGACGGGTCCCCCCCAGTCGCTGCCGAGCAGGCCTCCAAGTTCAAGCGGGAACCATCGGCTACGAACACGGTCGGCAAGGGTGGCCCTCAGTGGGCTAAGAGCGGACGTCGACCGACCTGCAGGACCCAATCTAGGGGACCTGACGTGCCCCAAGCGCCTGCCCTCAACGTGGGAACCGCGCGTTGGACGGAGCGAGTTCAGCGACCCAACTCTTCATCCACGATCTCCCTCAGGGCGTCGAACGTCTGCAGGCCTACGAAACCGCGGTCACCAACGAGCAGAAATGGTGTCGCAGAGATTCCGATACGCGATCCGAGAGCAAGGTCCTCATCAACTCGGTCCCGCGCACCCTCAGACACGATGCATCCCTCGAAACTCGTTTGGTCAACCACCCCAGCTCTCCCGGCAAAAGAACTCCAAGGCGCCGTACCGATCTCGCTGCGCGCCCGATACAACTCATCGTAGATTGCCCTGAACGGAACGTGTCGCGCAGCACACTCCGACGCGATCGCAGCCCCCATTGCCGACGGATGAACCTGCTCAAGCGGGAAATGGCGATAGCGCACGCCCACGGCACCTGCGTAGTGTCCCACAAGAGAGTCCAGGACGGCTCCTTGCCGTTCGCAGAACGGGCACTGGAAGTCAGCAAACTCAACCACCCAGATGTCGGGCGAGGCGCTACCTCCGATTGGGTGGCCGCCCGAGCGTGCTTCGGTAGCAAGGGATGCTTGGACAGTGATTGGCGAGCCACTGGGAGAGGACGGTCTCGCAAACCAAGCCCTCGCGGTGAGTGCTACTGCACAACTGAGCAGGATGACCGTCCCGCCGTCCTTCAATCTGCTATTCACTTCGGGCTTACCTCGGGTTGGGAAAGGTCTCACGAGGATTCGCAGGGACCGGCCTGTGCTATTTGGTGTTTGCTCAAGGAGAACATGACGACTGCCGGGTCCGATGCGTCCCCGCTCGCCACGAACTCCCCCGATAACTCCGTCTCCCCCAGGGATGCAACGGGCCGATCCAACCGGAAGACGCCGCAAAGGGTCCCCTTCTCGGAAAACACATGGATGTCGCGAGCTGAGAAGGCTCTTGTACCGAAGGGGATGTGTGGTGCACCTGAATAGAGAGCGAGTACGAACGGCGCGTCGGAGACAACGTCCACGTAGCCGACTACCGCGTCGGGTCCCGGCACCACGGTGGGGGAGGGCGCCCTCATGTTGATCGCGTAGGAGCGGGGCTCGGAAAGGGGTGTTTCGAACCGGGTCACTGGTCTTTCACCGAAGGAGTATGCCGCGATCATGCCGGCCCACATATCCGCACCCACCCATCGACCGGATCCTATTGCGGCAGAGTACTGAACGAACGGACGGATGCCGAACTGCGGCAGGTCGCGTGGCAGGTCTTGATTGGGAAGAGTCTCGTTGAGTACTACGCCCGTCGGGGACACAACCGAAGCGTGTCCACCACCGTCCGAGTGGGTGACCAAGATGCCACCTGCCACGTGGCCCAACGCCTGCGCAAAGGGGAATGGCACGTCAAGCGACCGAGCGGCTTGGAGAGGTCCTTCGGCCTCAACCAACGTCGATATCGGAATCGCGTGGATCCGACGATCACCCTGGTCCCCGATCCAAACGGTATCATCATGACGCCAAACCGTATTGGTGAAGCTCGTGCCTGAGGGCGCTGGAAGGAAACCCGCTTCGACTCCATCAGCGGCCCGAATGACGCGAACAGGGTGGGGGCTATACGGGCTAAGGACTAGCAGGAGCGAGTCGATACGAAGGAGGTCTCGGGGACGGCGCAGATCGTTCGAGGAATAGATTCTGTGAGTTTCGACCTCGATCGGGACGAGGGGTGGACTATAGACGTTCACGTGCGTCTCCTGCGTAGCGGTGGCGGCCGGGCGACCGCATGCGAGCAGGAGAAACACTAAGGCAGCGGATCGTCGACAGAGTCTCCCAGCTGTCCCACGGGAGCTTGCGGACGGTGCAAACGATCGGGCGTGGAGCATGGCGCTATTCTGCTCTGCTAGGGGTCACTGAGGGCATTCGTAGAGGGCCGAGCAGGGGCCGCAAGCGCCTGTGTCGTACCAACCCTGCCCAGCGCCCGAGCCGGCGCAGGCCGAGTTGTCAATTTCGCAGCACGTAGAGAAGGTCGATCCACAGGCTGTCGACGCCGAGAGACCTCCAGACGTGCTCACCGGAAGAAGTGCTGCCGCCGCGAATGCGAGGGCCGCCCAACCGAAGCGATACTGCATTAGTAGTTCACGCATGTCTTCTGCTCCTGACGATAAGTAGAGTGGTAGTGTGGTAGTCGTGCGCCCGTGCTCCACGCCCGGCATTCGTAAGATCGATGACGGAATCACCGAGAAGATGACATGGGGCGTCCTGCTCCCTGGGGACAGCTTATGGGAAGCGCGCGAATCGCGTCTTGGGGCAATCCGCCCCATGCCACCGGCACCGCAGCCGTCGTGGTGCTTCCGTGAGCCGCCCCGGTTTGCCGGAAACCCAACCGATTGCGAGGTTGGCGTCATGAGCAAGGTGAGGAAGTACTCCCGAGAGACGCGCGAGCGTGCGGTCCGATTGGTGTGGGACACCAGACGAGAGCACAGCTCCGAGTGGGCGGCGACCGAATCGATCGCGGCGAAGATCGGGTGCACGACCGAGACGCTTCGGAAGTGAGTTCGCCAAGCTGTGCGGGACGCAGGAATACGCTCGGGTCCAACCACGGTCGAGCGGGACCGCATCAAGGCGTTGGATCGCGAAGCTCGCGAGTTGAAGCGTGCGAACGAGATCTTGCGAAAGGCGTCCGCATATTACGCACAGGCGGAGCTCGACCGCCGACCGCGCTGATGGTGACGTTCATTGATGAGTACCGGGCCGAGTACCGAGTCGAGGCGATCTGCCGCGTCCTGTCGATCGCTCCGTCGAGCCTACTACGGGGCCAAGGCGTCAAGGACGATCCGTCCAGGGCGTCGATCCGGGCCCAACGCGACGCGTGGCTCTACGGTCAGGTGCGGAGGGTGGTGGAGCAGGACTTCTTCGTGTACGGCGCGCGAAAGGTCTGGCTGCAGCTGAATCGCGAAGGCATCCGCGTGGCGCGCTGCACCGTCGAGCGCCTGATGCAACGGCTGGGTCTGCGAGGCCCCGTTCGCGGCCGGTCCTTCAAAATCACCACGCATGCGCTCGATGGAGCCGATCCGCCCCTCGATCTGGTCAAGCGCAACTTCTCGGCGAGCTGCCCCAACGAGCTTTGGGTGTCGGATCGGACGTGTGTCCGGCTCGGCTCGAGTCTCTGCTACGTAGCCTTCGTGATCGACGCATTCGCCCGGAGGATCGTCGGCTGGCGGATCTCGAGGTCGCTGCAGAGCGAGCTAGCCCTCGACGCGCTCGAACAGGCGATCAGCGAACGGTTGAGCACGGCGCTCGACTCGATCGTTCACCACTCGGATCGCGGTGGGCAGTACCTGTCGCTGCGCTACACCGAGCGTCCCGCGCTGGCCGGGATCGAGCCCTCAGTCGGCAGTCGTGGTGACCTCCTACGAAAACACGCTGGCCGAGACGATCATCGGCCTCTACAAGACCGAGTTGATCGAGCGCCGCGGTCCCTGGACCCGCGTCGAGGACGTCGGACTCGCCACCCTCGAGTACGTCTGGTGGTTCAATGACCACCGTCTCCTTCCACCCATCGGGGACCTGCCCCCTGCGGAGTTTGAGGCGCAGTTCCATTCGCGTCCGGCTGCTCAAACCGACACGGCCGGACTCAAGCCAAACGGTCTCCGGCAAGGCCGGGGCGGTTCAGGGGCGCCTCCAGTGGAGAGTCTGGCCTCGACTCTCGAATCCGGGAGCATCGCCCGGCTATCAGACCTGCCGAACGCCGCACTTGTCCTAGGGCTCCAGAAGCACTTCAGCGGCCACCGGGCCTCGCCAGTGTTGGCGAAGAAAGCACGAGAACCGCTGAGCCGATGATGTCAGCCCCAGCGACCAACCCCCAGTACCGGGAGTCCATACTTTGGTCGCGGTTGTCTCCCAGGACGAAGAAGTGCCCATCGGGAACCACGATGGGACCCCAGTTGTGGCGCGAAACGATGAGGTCCCTTGCTGACTCGAGAGCATACGAAGCTTGCCATGCCATGCTCGGGTGTGTGGCGTCCGCACCCACACAGGAAGCAAGGTAGGGTTCGACGGCCGGCACGCCGTTCCGAGATAGGAGCCCAGACCGCATCTGAAGAGTGTCACCCGATGTGCCCACGACTCGCTTCACGGCATCGCCTCCGACCGGGGATCGAAAGACCACAACGTCATTTATCGCTGGGTCGCGCCATCGGAGAGGGCCTCCGTTGCGGAAGACTCGAAGGCCGAAACCCAGCTTCCGGACTACGACTACGTCGCCATCGGCTAGGAGGGGTCGCATTGAGTCCATGCGAACGATGTACGTCCGCACGAAGAGCCCTCGCGTAAGGACGATGAGAGCGAGAAGTGAAAGCAAGAAGGTGAGACGACGGTTTACCACGGCCTGACTCGGGGTGGGGGTAGCGGCGGTCGTTGCCTGCGATGTATGCCCGCGAGTGCTTTGAGGCATGGGGCAATCAGCCCGATGCACGCTTGTAAGTCGTCATTTATGCTGGCGAATAACCTCTAGGGACTGGGCCGGCGGCGGCGCGGCTTGCGGGTAGGAGCGGAGGCTTTTATGCTGCGGTGCGCTGCCCAACGAGAATTGGCAACATGAGGGTCGTATGGCTTCGGAACAGCTTACGCAGTCCTTTTCCGTCGCAGACGTCGCCTCTATCCTCAGCCGAATTGGCTACCCCATAGTGTTGGTTCGAACGCCTTCTGGAGATCATCTAGCCAATCGCGCGGCCCTGCGGCTTTCACTTGCGCCCGAAGATCTCGCTGCTCAAGTGCACCGTGCGGGGAGAAGGGGGTCCAAGGAGGTGATCGTAAGTGGGGTCCGCCTTCTCGTATCGGATGTGTCGCTCGCTGGAGCCCTATGGTACGCAGGCACCGCCCCGCCCCGAGTTGGGAGTTGGCAGATTCACGCAGTCATGAAGCGGACTGATCTTTCCCCTCGGCAGCGCCAAGTGGCCGCACTGTTGTACGAGCGCTGTCCGACGAAGTTGATCGCAAAGCGCCTTGGCATCTCCCACGCAACTGCTCGACGACACGTTGAAGCGGTGTACCGACGGATGGGAGTTCATTCTCGCGGGACCCTGATCCGGTCTCTGGATGAGTTGCGGTGTGCTTCGCTCGAGATTGCTGGGTAGGGGTGAGGGCATGCCTGCGAGTGAAGAACGGTAGCCCAGGAAGGGCCAACGACGGGATGGGGGCGGGGCCTACAGGGTCAAGGTCTCAGAGGCCCACCGGAGAGGCGGCGACTTTGCCTAGCCCCGTTCTTCCCGCTCTTCGAAGAGGGACAGGTACGGCTGGAAGGTGAAGACGCGGTGACTCCGCCGCCCCGTGATCTCGACCAGCACGCCGAGCTCCGCCATCGCATTCGTCAGCGCGTTTGCCGCGGGCTGGGAGAGTCCCGTGACCCGCTGCACCCGGCGCACGTTCGCGATCGGACGCCGGAAGAGACCCTCCAGCAGGGTGAGCCCGGAGCCCGCGCGACGGCCGAGTTCGGTCCGGATCTGCGCTTGAAGGCGCTCGCCGAGCGCCACGATCTGCGCGGTCGTGGCCGTCGCTTCGGTCGAAACGTCTGCCACCCCCTCGAGGAAGAAGGCGATCCACCCTTCCCAGTCCCCCTTTTCCCGGATCGCCTGAAGGCGGTCGTAGTAGTCACGCCGATGACGCTTGAAGAAGATCGACAGGTAGAGGATCGGATCGGTCAGCACCCCGGCGTCGACCAGCATGAAGGTGATCAGGAGGCGGCCAACCCGACCGTTCCCGTCCAGGAAGGGGTGAATCGTCTCGAACTGCGCGTGCGCGAGGGCCACCCGTACCAGGACCGGCAATCGGGACGGCTGGTGCAGGAAAGCCTCCAACTCGTGAAGCGCCTGCGTCATGTCGTGGACGGGCGGCGGGACGAAGGTCGCTCTCGCCGGACTCGGACCCCCGATCCAGTTCTGCGAGGCCCGAAACTCGCCGGGTGTCCGGCCGGGCTCTCCCCCTCGAACGCCGGTCATGAGTCGTCCGTGGATCTCGCGAATCAGTCGCAGGGAGAGGGGCAGGTCGCCCGCACGCTCGAGGCCGTAGTCGAGCGCAGCCAGGTAGTTGGTGATCTCGCGGACATCCATACCGCGCTCTCCCCGCTCCAGCTCCGCCTCGTACTCGAGGAGATCCACGAGCGAGGCTTCCGTCCCCTCGATCTGACTGGAGAGGACGGCCTCGCGCCGGACGTACATGTAGACGAAGAGCCCCGGATCGGGGAGGAAGGTGGAGGCTCCAGCCAGCCGACCAAGAGCGAAGGTCGCTCGCTCGAGCAGGTCGGCGATCGGATCGAGTTCGAGGTCGCGCGGGGGAAACGCCGCGGGGATGAAGGCCTCGTACCCGCCCGGCTGCGAGGCGAATACGCCGGCGCGCGTACTGCTCTGTCGTGGCATCGCCGGAGTCTCTGCCTTATGAACCGGATGGCGTTTTATTCACTTCGAGCTTGTTTCTTATTTTCGATCCGCGGAGACATTCGGCAAGCCCCCTACCTCCGCCGGTACCTGAAGACCACCGGGGACTCGACCCCCGCCGGCCCCTCGATGAACGCCTCGCTCCCGTCGACCCGGAGTCGGTCCGGGGGGACGCAGACCGCCGTGTCGTTGCAGACGAAGTCGAGGATCAGGGCGGAGCCCTCGGAGAGGATCGTCCCCCGCCGGTCGAGTTCGACCCGTCGCACCGGCTCCCCGGGGAGGGTGATCTCCTCGACGGTCGTGCGCTCCCACCCGCCGTCCTCGTCGATTCGGATCTCGTCCCGGATGTAGCTCCGCACCGATCCGGGTGCGAGCTCCAGGGTCGCGGGGAGCGGCTGCCCGTCGACCTCCACCAGCTCCCACCTCGCCACGATCTCCGGGCCCGTGCCCAGGGTACACGCGGTCGTCGCCACGAGGAGTACGGCCGCGATCGTCCAGCTCCATCCCTGCCTCATCCACCCTACCTCGATTCCGAAAGGCGTATGCCGAGTTCGTTCTCGGTGTACACCGGAATGCCGTCGAAGGACCGGGTTCTGTCGAACCTTGCAGTGGGTCGTCCCGAATCGAGGATCGGGGGCGTCCCGAATCGAGGATCGGGGGCGTCCCGAATCGAGGACCGGGGTTCTCTCGAACCGAGGCGTCCGTCGTCAGAGCCGAGGTCGGTGCGGCCGCTTCGCCCCCAGGAGGATCCGCTCCGCCGCCGCCCGTGCCCCCGACAGGTTGCGAGCGACGGGACCGAGCTCCAGCTCCCCCAGCGCTCCGGTCACGAAGAGGCCGTCGGTCCACCGCAGCGAGGGGAGCGGGACCGGGAAGCCGCAGCGGGCAACCGGTAGCCCCTCGACTTCGGTGAGCTCATCGAGCCAGCGCCCCCCCGGCCTGCGCTCCGCGAACCCCGTCGCCAGGAAGACGCGGGCGACGCGGAGGAGCTGGGGAGGACTGTCGCTGCCGCGCTCCGGTGCCCCCGCCTGGAGCGTCAGGAGAGCGCCATCCCCGTCGGAGGCGGCTCCGAGGACCCTGCCGACGCGA
>JANQLR010000023.1 GCA_028280525.1 Longimicrobiales bacterium | reverse complement strand
CTCGCGCGAATCCCCGGGCTCGAGTACGCCTTCACCCAGCCGATCCAGATGCGCCTCGACGAGGCGGAGACGGGGATCACGACGGATGTCGGCGTGAAGATCCTCGGCGACGATCCGGCGGTGCTGGCGGCCACCGCCGCCGCCGTCGAACGGGTGCTCCTGCGGGTAGACGGCGCCTCCGAGGTGAAGGTCACCGCTGCGTCGCGAGTGAAGGAGCTGGAGGTCGCCCTCGACCGCGAGGCTGCCGCCCGGCACCGGCTCTCGGCGGCCGCGATCGGGCGGGAGGTCGAGATCGCCCTCGGCTCCTCGGTCGCGACGCGGGTCGTCGACGGGGCGCGCCGAATCGGCGTGGTGGTCCGCACCGAGGCCGGGAACCGGCTCGACCCCGCCCGGATGGGCGCGCTGCCCATCTCGTGGGGCGAGGCAGGCATGATCCCGCTGGACGCCGTGACCACCTCGCGCATCGTCGAATCTCCCGAGGCCTTCGCCCACGAGGGCGGGCAGCGGATGGTCGTGGTCGGCGCGAACGTCCGGGGGCGCGACACCGGCTCCTTCGTGACGGAGGCCTCCGACCTCCTGGCGCGGGAGGTGCCGCTCCCCTCCGGCTACCGCTTCGAGTGGGGCGGGCAGTACCGAAACCAGCAGTCGGCGGTACGTCGGCTCAGCATCCTCCTCCCGATCGCCGTCCTCGCGATCTACCTCCTGCTGTACGCCACCTTCGGCGTCGCCCGACAGGCCGTCGTCGTCATGCTGAACCTCCCCTTTGCCGTGATCGGCGGGGTGGCGGCGCTCGCCCTCGCCGGGCTCACCGTCAGCACCTCGGCGCTCATCGGCTTCATCGCGGTCTTCGGGATCGCGGTGCTGAACGGGGTGGTGATGGTGGCGTACATCAACCAGCGTCGGGAGGCGGGCGAGGTGCTCGGCGATGCCGTCGTGGACGGAGCGGCGATCCGGCTGCGCCCCGTCCTGATGACCGCGCTCGCCGCGAGCCTCGGCTTCCTGCCGATGGCGCTCTCCACCTCCCCCGGCGCCGAGCTGCAGCGCCCGCTGGCGACGGTGGTGATCGGGGGACTCCTCTCGGCGACGCTCCTGACGCTCTTCGTCCTCCCGACCGTGTACCTGGCGGTGGAGCGACGGCTGCGGCGCTGAGGCGAGGCCGCCCTCAGCCCTCCGCGATCCCGAAGGTCTTCCGGCACTTCGCGTATCGCTCTCGCTGCGCCTCGTTCCAGACCGCGTCGACCGGGCAGCGCCCCTCGTTCGCCCAGTAGATCCGGCGGAAGTCGGCGTAGCGCTGCATCGGCACGCCGCGGAGGATCGGGTAGAAGAGGCGGCAGACGAGGAACTCCCACCAGACGAGGAACTCGCCGTCGATCATCCGGATCGACTCTCCGTCGACCCGGACGTTCAGCACGTGCAGGTCGACCAGGTAGACGCCGGCCTCGCGGGCGAAGTCGTCGAGCTCCCGCATCTGGTCGAGGACGTCCGCCGGGGCGGTGCGAGGGGTGAGTGGATCGCCACACCACTCCTCCCGCCACGCCATCGGCACCTCCGGTTCGAGCCGGGTCGGCACGATCCTCTCGCAGCGCTCGCTGAAGCCCACCCGTCGCTCGACCGACTTCCAGTGTGCCCAGATCATGCACGCCCAGAAGATCTGCGCGACCCGGCTCAGCGTGCCGTCCTCCGGCCGGGGCGCCGGTTCGGTGCGGAGCCAGTCGGGGAGGAAGCGTTCCGTGCGCATCCGCCCCTGTTCGTCGACGGCGTCCATCGGGATCCACTGCTTCCGGATCCACTCGCCCGCCCCGATCCGATCGGAGACGATCCAGGTGTGCTCCCCGCGCGTCTCGCTCGGAGGGAGTTCGTCGTAGCGGTAGAAGTAGGGGCGCCGCACCAGGAGCCACCGCCAGAGGGCGACCCCCGTGACGGCCAGGAGCGCGATCCCCGCGAGGAGCCCGGTGACGCCCCACACCCCGGCCGCGATCGGGATGAAGAGAAGCGCCGCGACCGGCGGAAGGAGGATCGCCGCGAGTCCGCGCACGCCGTAGCGGAAAAGGTGATCGGCGGGATCGTTCCTCATCGGGGCCGACGCCTGCCGCGAGTCGGGGCCGGTCGGGGACGAGGCGCGCCGGGGCTCGGCGGGGGTGGGGCGCATCCGGAGCGTGCGGCGGGGAACGAGGAGCCGCCGGGCGGGCGGCGGGTGGATCGGTGGCGCAAGATAGCGGGCAGAACAAGAAAGCGGGCAGAAGGAGGGTCCGCCTCGGACCGGAGATGGAACGCCGTCCCTCCCCCCCGACCGCCGTCCCCTCCAGGCGACCGGGGGAGTGGCGGCGGCGGCGCGGCGTGCCGAGGGTGAGGAGGACCCCGGACGAAAGGACGCCCATGCGCACGACCCGACCGAACCCCGAGATCCCCGACATCCTTCGCTCGATCGAGCGCGGCACCGGGGATCTGCTCGCCGAGACCGACCACACACGCCGGATCGGCCACGCGCGGATCCTCATGGCGCACCTGACGATGCTCTGCGATTCGCCCGAGGTCATCGTGCAGATCGAGGAGCTGACGGAGGCGGAGGTGGCGGCGTCCACGGGGCCGGCGGGTGCGGGGGCCGGCGAGTCCGGCGGACCCGGTGCGGGGTCGAACGAGCCGGGCCGCCCGGGCGCGTGGCTCCGCGCGGACGACTTCGACCGGGAGACCCCGCCCTTCACCGGCGCCTGGCCCTTCGACCTCCCCGGCGACCTCGAGGGCGTCTTCGTGCAGTTCGTGGGCGACCTGCTCTCGCCGTGTTACGCCCCGGGACCGCTCGACCCGTACCGCACCGGCCCGACGAATTGCGGGTCCCTCCTCTACGCCCTCGAGCTCCTCCACGTCGTCGAGACGCCGACCACGCATCGCATCGTGGATCCGCAGATCGTGGACCGCGCCCGCGGGCGGGACGGGGAGGGCGACGCGCCGTTCTGGATCCTGCTCGACCCGGCGGGTCGGGCGGCGGGGGTGCCGGCGGTGGCGGGACGGCGCCGGACGAGGGCGGGGGCGGTGAAGCGGGCTCGCGCGCTCGCCGAGGAGTGGGGAGTGCGGACGCTGGTGGCGCGGG
>JANQLR010000015.1 GCA_028280525.1 Longimicrobiales bacterium | reverse complement strand
GAAGCGGAACTCGAGGTCGCGCTCGGCGAGGCCGTCCGCGGTGGCCTGCCAGGCCTCGCGGTTCGCCTCCACGTCGGCGGCGACCGTTCGGGAGATCCCCCGTCGGGCTGAGACGAAGATCGCATCCGGGTGGTAGGTCGACAGGTAGAGCTCCGGGTCGCCGGTCCGCACCGACCGTGCGACCCGCTCCCAGAGCGCGTCGAGTTCGGCGCTCGCCTGGGCCCGCATCGGGTTCGGGGCCGCCGTCAGGAGGGTCGCGCAGACGAGGAGGCTCGGGAGGCTGCGGGTCATGTCGTCGCTCCGATCGGGGGTGGGTCCGGGGCTCATCTTCCCTCGGACGGCCGTCGCCGTCTACCCCGGCTCCATCCCCGATCGGTGCTCTACTCGCGGGTCACCGCCCCCCGGGTCATGCGTTGGAGCGCGAACTCGCGGGCGCGTCTCCCCGGCGAACGCGGCCGGCGTGCGGTGCTCACTGCAGGAAGATTCCGGCCGCCGCCGAGAGGAGCGAAGAGGCTTCGATCGATGCGATCAGAGTCCATCCGCCCAGGATGCGGCGCTCCGTCCGCACCTCGTCGCCCTCGTCGATCGCGAAGTCGACGCGTTCGAGCTGCGCGCCCAGGTGCACACTGAAGGGGATCGCGTCCGGCGGGCCGAGCATCGGGACGAGCGATGCCAGCTGGGACAGGGATACGCCGGCGTAGAAGCGATCAGTGGGCTCGGCGGCGGAGACGCCGAGGAAGAACCGGAGGTAGTTCCCCGCCGAGGCGTTGAACGGGAGTGGGAAGTCGACCCCGAAGACCGGGTCCAGCTCCGCGGAGCGATCCTCTTTGCGGACGCTGTCACCGTTGGAGTTGACGTCCGTCCTCTGCTCCGTGCGGGTGAGTCGACCGTCCTCATCGTAGAACCGCTCCACGACCAGAACCGTATCCATCCCGCGCACGCGGGCCGAGGTGCTCTCCCGCCCGAAGCTGTACGCCGTGGCGAACACGACCCGCGGTCGGGCGAGCGCCCGGCCGGGGATCTCGATGCGCCTCTTCCCGCCCACCACGGTGGCCGTGAGGTACTGCCGTCCCACCGCGTCCCCCAGCCGCCAGTCGACGCGGGCCTGGCAGCGTCCCGAACCGCGGTCGAAGCTCCCGAAGACGGTGTCGGCCGCCACGCTCCCGCCCGAGCCGGGGGACAGGGCGACCCGTGCGGAGGAGCACTGGTCCTCATCGACGCCGATCTTGATGTGCAGTGGCGAGGCCTGGACCCCCTGGTAGCCGAAGGTCACCCCGTTCGGGCCCCAGATGCCCGGCCCCTCCTCCGAGGCGGCGGCGAGCCGGAAGCGCACGACCGCGCCGTGGGATGGATGGATCGAGCGAGCCAGGACTTCGGCCGGAAGGAGTCGCGGGGCGATCTGGTATCCGAGGGACGCCCTGGAGTTCTCGACGGCGACCGTGTCCTGAAGGTGCAGTCGGCCATCGGCGGTTCGGACCACGAACTCGACCCGCTCGACTCCGGAGGTCTCGACGGCGAGCTCCACCTTCCCGGTTCCCGGTACGGAGATCGAACACGAGGGATCGCACTCGAGTGAGAGCTGTGCGTCGACGGAAGAGGGGATCAGCACCAGGAAGACGAACAAGAGCAGGCGTCGCATGTCGACCTCGTCGGAGGGAGGGTCCGCGGTTGTGACCTCCTGGACGGACCCGGTCCCGGGAATTCGCACCGGGAATCCGCGCGGACGCGTCCGTCCTCTCCCCGAGTTCCGTTTCCGGGAGGCGTCGCATGCATGGGTACAGGTGGTGTGTTCTCCTGACCGTTCTCCTCGGCACCGCAGGATGCGGTGCGGCGGGTCGGTCCTTCATCGGCGGCGGACTCGACGCCGTCGACCACTCGAGGACGGACCGGGCGTTGGACCGGATCGTGCGCGAGGGTGCCCGCGCGAGCCGTGAGCACCTGAGGCCCCTGCTGGACTCGATCGGCAACGATCTGGATGCACACCTCCGCGGGCTCGCGGCCCCCCTCGGCGACTCGGTCGTCTCCGGGGTCGTGCGCTCCCTTCGCGAGGCGGAGGTCGACGCTCTTCTGAACGCCTGGATCGAGGAAGTCGCGAGGGGCGGGTCGGCCGCATTGGCGCCTCGACTGGATTCGCTGGAGCGCGCGCTCCGCCACTCCACTCGGAGGATGCAGCACCGGGCCCAGCACGACCTTCACGAGTGGCTCGAGGAGGAAGGGGGAGAGGCCTTCGAAGGTGTTGCGGCGAGGGCGGCGGCGGCCGCGGTCGATGCGGCCGTCGAGCGCCTGGTTCACCCCTTCGTACGCTCCTCGCTCGTGGATCTCGTCGAAGAGGCGGCGGCAGGTGCGGCACGGGTGTCGGCCGAGGAGGGCGAGAACTTCCTCGATCTGCTGAGAAGGACGCTGGCGGCCGGGGCGGCGTATGTCACTGCGCTCGTGCTCATCATCCTGGCGGTTGGGACCTACCTCTGGCGGCAACGTCGTCAGGCGCTCGGATCGATCGAGGTCCTGACCGAGACGATCGAATCCCTGCGGAATCCATCCATCAAGAGGAAGGTGCAGGCGAGGGCCAAGAAGGCGGGAGTTCAGCCCTGGCTCTCCAGCTACCTGATCGCGAGGGGGAAGTAGGCGTCACCCCCCCAGGAGCTCGATCAGAATTCGGGTCGAGTCGCGACGAGCCTCGGCCGGGGCGGTCGGGTCGAGGACGAAGTCGATCGCGGACACGACTCCTGGAGGGAGGGCGTCGGTCGCGCTCCGGACGGACTGCGCCAGGTCCCCGGACGCGAGGGCGTCGAGGCGCTCCGCGTTCCGCGAGATCCGCAGACCCTCCAGCAGCAGACCCACGCGGAAGCGGTCCGAGTCGACCGATGCGAGGATCGCGAGCTCCAGCTCGGCGACCTGTGCCGGGCTCGGCGGACGGTCCGTGGGGAAATCCCTCAGGAGCTGGACCGCCGGCGCGGAACGGGGACGTCCGGCCAGCAGGTCCTCGAGTTCGGTACGGAGCTGCGCCGCGAGTTCCGGGCTGCCGGTCGCGACGAGGAGTCCAAGCCAGCGAACCCCGATGCGGAAGGAGGCCCGCGCATCGAGTTCGGTCTCGGTGTCGACACCCCGCGTCGGCGACCAGGGAGGGTCGGCGATCGACTCGGCGGGGACGTCTCCAAGGCGGTCGAGGACCGACTGCGCGCTGGAGGTGTCGGTCCGTCCGGCCAGATAGAGGACCGCGACGCTGGCAGCGGCGAGAAGGGGGATGGCGACCCGTCCGGGGAAGCGTCGCCGAGGCACAGGCGCCGGGTCGTCGTCGGAGCTCGATTCTCGCTGATCGTCGGACTCCATCGCCTCGAGGGCGAGGATCTCGCGGACCAGCTCCCGAGTCTCCTCGGAGGTGGCGAGGAGCTGCTCGATCCGGGCACGCTCCTTCGGAGAGGCCTCGCCAGCCAGGAAGGCCGAGATCTGCTCCAGGCTCACGTCGGGGGGGAAGTCTTCGGTCATGGCAGGCTCAACTCACGGACGTCATCGGCGCCGATTCCCGCTTCGACGAGCTTGGGGTGGAGCGCCTTCCTGAGACGCTCGAGTCGACGGTACAGGGGCTTCTGATCCAGCCCCAGGACACGCGCAACGTCGGCGATGCTCATCCCCTCCCAGTAGTGGAGGCGAATCACGGCCTGATCCTCGGTCTCCAGCTCGCTGATCGCAGCCTCGAGTGCCCCGTTGGCGCGCCGCCTCCGGGCCTCCCGCTCGGCCTCCTCCACACGGGCGTCGGGACGGTCGTCGGAGGCCAGGGGCGCCACGGCGTCGAGCTTTACGAAGGTCCGCTTCGCGCGTCGGGGGATACGTGCCGCGAGTTCGCGGAGGCCCCGCTCATCCAGGTCGATGTCCTCCGCCGCGGCCAGGAGGGCGACCGCCTCGTCCAGCGTCCGCTGGTCCCGGTTCAGGAGGCGATCGAGGCGCTCTGCGGTCGGACCGAGCCGGCGGGCGGCGGCCGAGACCCGCCACTTGCCGAAGCGGGCGTTCTGAAAGTCGAGCCAGCATCGGGCGATGACGGTACGGAGGTACCCCGCGAACGCCCCTCGGCCTCGGTAGCGACGAACCACCGCCATCTCGCCTTCGAGCAGGTGGACGTGCACGCGGGAGCGAAAGGTGTCCGCGTCGTCGCCCGACAGGCCGTGCCTGCGCGCGATCGAGGCGCAGTAGCGCGCCACGACCTCGACGTGTCGCTCGAGGAGCGCCTTCGCCTCTGCGATCTCCAACGCGGCCCCCTCCCCGACGCGATCGGCTGGTCGAATGAAGTAAAGGCGCCAATATCGGGTTCGCGGCGGGGAGGTACAACTCGCGGTCGCGCTGACCGGGCCGGGCATCAGGGGTAGTCGGGCGGGCCTCCCGGCTTGCAGTCCTGTCCGCCGCCCATGGTCCGCGCAAAGCCGTTGGACTTCGGTGGGCACGAACCCGACTGCTTCGGGATCGGTAGGCCGTTCTTGCCGAGGCGGGACGTGACGGCGTCTCGCGAATCGCTGTCGAGGAACTGGTAGAACCACCTCCAGTCCTCGTCCGTCGCGGATCCGTGCCCACCCGTTACGTGCATCTGGCGGAAGAGGTCGGAGTGACTCGCCACGAGGAGGCGGACTTCGCCGCCGTCCGGCCGGATCTCCTCCGCCAGGCGAGGGGTGCCGAGCGCCGACCGCACCTTCGGGAAGTCGACGGTGTGGAGGGTGAGGGTCGGCGACGTCACCTTGACCCTCCATTCGACTCCCTGCGCGAGGCAGCCCGCCTTCCTGTCCTGCCCCTTGATGTTACTGAAGGGGATCTCCCACCCCTTCGGAGTCTTGGCCACCGTGCACGTCAGCTTCCCCAGGGTGATGTCGCACGCCACCGAAATGTGCTTGTCCTGGATGGGGTTGAAGACGGCGGGGTCGGTTTTGAGCGCCTTTGCAGGCTCTTTCCCGGGGATCTCGGCGAGCGCCGCCGGAAGCTTGCCGAGGATGTCGAGATCGGCGTGGAGCGCGTCTTGGTCGTCCAGGCGACTGAAGATGAGCGACTCGTAGTGGAGCGGGAGAGGCCGGTCCTTCAGGATGGGGTTGGTCGGTATTCCCTTCTTGACCAGAACGAAGGGGTCGTGCGCGTGGAGGGGCTTCCCATCGAGCGCCGGGCAGTGACGGTGCGAGTGCGCCATCACCGCTCGGTAGTACTCTGCCTGGTCGCCTTCGGGTCGCCTGCGGACGATCGCGACGACCCCGGTGAATTCTACGATCAGCGTGAACGACATCCTGGCTCCTGTGGGTTGGGGTGGGGGACACCTGGAAGGACGGACGAGCGCGCTCCGTTTCTCAGTCGGGTCGGCCGACCACGACGGGGGCGGCCCAGAGTCGTGGCAGTGCGAGGCGGGGGTCGGTCGACTCGATCAGGTGGAGCTGGGCTGCGCGGAGCGCGCGGGAAGGGGGCTCGCCGGACGCGAGCTCCCGGTGGAGAAGTCCTGCAACGGTCGACGCTCCCGCGTCGGCGACCGGCCAGAGGGTCCCGACCACCGCCGCCGAGCCTCGGTTCAGAAAGGGACGAGCGAGTCCCCAGAAGCCGCCGCCCGCGTCGGGGGTCGGTCGGATGCTCGAGCAGGCGGAGAGGACGACCAGCCGGGGAGCCCGATCGAGAAGCCCCTCCAGCTCCTGGGCGTGGATGCGCGCGGTCCCGCCCCGTCCGTCGCTGACTTCGAACCAGGAGGCCGAGGGCTCGAGCGGGTCGAAGAAGGCGTGACCCGCGAAGTGGAAGACGTCGGCCCGCGGAAGCGCTGCAACGAGCTTCGATCGAGTTGCGTCGGGGCCGCTCAGTACCTCCCGCTCGCGGTAGAGGTCGGCCACCCGGTCGACCTCCTCGGGAGCTGCTGCGAGCTCGCCGTCCATCCCCGAGAAGCCTACGGCGAGCACCCGACTGCGTCGACCGATCTCCTCGGGGTCCCTTGGCCAACGGGAGGCCAGGCCAGGAGAGACCGTGATCTGAACCCGCTGAACGAGGAACTTGCCGGACTCGTCCACGAGAGCGGCGAAGGGCAGCCCATTCAGGGAGGCGTCCGGGATGATCGTCAGCCGGCCGTAGGCGGGAAGGGGCGTGTCGCTGGGGAACAGGAGACGGTAGAGGCGAGACCCCTCGTCGGTGATCTCCGTCGAGGCGGTGGCCTGTCGAACCGCGCGCACGAAGTCCGAGACCCGATCGGACAGCTCCGAGGTCGACACGGGGAGCCACATCCCCCTCACCCCCGCCCGGTCGATCCGCCACCGGTAGATCGAGTCGCCTGCCTCGGCGAAGGCGACGACGACTTC
Source organism: Longimicrobiales bacterium (assembly GCA_028280525.1). Classification (GTDB taxonomy): domain Bacteria; phylum Gemmatimonadota; class Gemmatimonadetes; order Longimicrobiales; family Gaopeijiaceae; genus Gaopeijia. Next base: position 764 of record JANQLR010000015.1, on the reverse strand, counting down.
GTCCGCTGGAAGGCGCCCGACGAGTTCAGTGAACCCCCTGGCGTTGAGGCCCGGCGAGGCCCCGAGTGCGATGGCCCGAGCTCTCTCGCCCCATACGAGAGCTCCACGGGGGTCGTCGAGTTCCCGCAGATGAAGACTCAGGAGTTCGTCGAAGAGCCGGCGGCCCGTCCGCGCAACCGCGAGCCGCTCCCCGAAGGACGCCACTGAGCGGGCCGCTCGGTCGAGCACCTCGACCGCGGTGCGGTAGTCGTTCCTCGCCTCGAGCAGAGACCCGGCACTTCGATGGACACGGGCGCGGTCGGCCACGATCCGGGCGTGGTTGTAGGCGTTGCCCCGCTCGGAGTGAAAGGTGATCGCCCGCGACAGGGGAGCGACCACGGAGGGGTCGGGTGTGGGACGCGCCGTCTCCATGACTGCCTCCGACCAGTCCAGGTCGGCCGTCGCACGCTTGACGTTCTCCTCGTCGAGGACGGCGTCGACCTGGTGTCGAGCAGAGTCGAGGGCAGTGGAGGCTTCATCGTGCCGCCCGAGACTCGCGAGCACTCGGGCGAGATGAGCGTGAGACTCCGAGATCAGGATGGGCTCTCCGTACTCTCTCGCGGCGGACAGGCTGACGCGCTGAAGGGCGAGGGCCGCGTGCGGTCGACCGCTCGCAGCGGCGACGCTCGCCGCCTCCGTCAGCGCCGAGTGAAGTCGCCGCCCCTGCGGCTCGGTGCTCCGCAGCCGGAGCGAGGCGAGTCGGAGCCGACCCGCGTCGGTGTGCC
>JANQLR010000002.1 GCA_028280525.1 Longimicrobiales bacterium | reverse complement strand
CGAAGAGGTACAGGCGCACGAGGCGCCGTCGGGTGGCGCCGAGAGCGGTCCGCACCGCGGCCTCTCGCGCCCGTCCCGCTCCGCGAGCGAGCATCAGGTTGGCGACGTTGGCGCACACGAGGAGGAGGAGGAGGACGGAGGCGGCGCCGAGTACCCGGATCGTCGTCCTCGCCGAGCCCAGGTACTGCTCGCGGAAGGAGACGAGGTTGGCTCCGGCGAAGCGGTTGGTGTCCGGATACTCTCCCGCGAGCTCGCCGGTGACCCTATCCATGTCGCGGGTCGCGCCCTCGAGAGACGCCCCGGGCCGAAGCCGTCCGAAGCCGACGATCCCCGGGTGGCTCGACCGCCGCATGAGATCGGCCTCGCCAATGGCGGTGATCGGAGACAGTAGATCCGCCCCCCGCAGCGGGGGGTCGAGGCGGGGCGGGAGAACGCCGACCACCTCGTGCGGCTCCCCGTCGAGGATGATCGCCCGTCCGACGACCTCCGGGTCGGCTCCGAAGCGCTCGACCCAGAGTGCGTGGGAGAGGAGAACCACGCGGGCCTCCCGTTCTTCATCCTCCGGCAGGAGTCCTCGGCCGAGCGCCGGGGTGATTCCGAGCACGTCGAGCAGCTCGCTCGACACGACCCGAGCGTCCAGCGCGGCCGCCGAACCCGTGCCGGTCAGCGTGAAGGCCCACCCCGCGTGCGCCCCGATCCCCTCGAAGGTGGTGTTCCGGTCTCGCCAGTCCCGCCAGTTCAGGTAGGACAGCGACTTCGACTGATCCTCCTGGTAGCTCTCCCACATCACGACCAGACGGTCCGCGTCCGGGTACGCGAAGGGTCGAAGAAGGACGGCGTCGACCACGCCGTACATGGCGGTGTTGGCTCCGATCCCGATCGCGAGCGTCGCGACGACCACCAGGGCGAAGCCCGGGGTGCGGACGAGGCCGCGACCCGACTGCACGATGTCCCCCGTCCACCCCCCCATCCCCGGCCCTCCGTCCCTTCGTCGGTTCACGGCATCCCGTCCTGCTCGCTCCGCCATCCAGCAGCCCGGGAGGTTGAGGACGGCGTCGTACATCTGCGCCACGCCGTAGCGCACTCGGTCCCACCCACGCCGCGCCCCGTACTCCCTCCGGAAGACGTCGCGGAGCTCCTCCCCCACCCGGTCGCGAAACCCCCGCGGGTAGAGGGCGATGAGCGCGTCGTAGATCCGTCGCATCTTCAGCCGTCGAGGAGCGCGATCCGCTCCGCCTGGCGCACCAGGTCGCGCAGTCGAGCGGCCTCCGCGGCCGCAACCGCGCGCCCGAAACCGGTGATCTCGAAGTACCGTCGCCGGGCGTCGGTCGAGTCCGGCGGCGCCGGGGCTTCGCGGGTCAGTCCGTGGTCTTCGAGGCGCTTCAGCGCGCGATAGAGCGTGGCGAGTCCGAGGGGGGCCTGCGGTGTGTCGGCCTGCGCCTCCTGCAGCACGCGGTATCCGTGCCGCGGACCCTCGGCCAGCGACACGAGAATCCGGAACTCCACCGGCCTCAGGGGCAGCATGCTCTCGGGGGCGGGTCCGTCGGTCACGGGGGCCTCGATCGTACCGGTCCGCACGACGGTGATCACCCGTCGTGCAAACAGGATCTAGTAGCGTTACGCGAGTAACACGACTGTAGGATCGCTGCTCGCGTTACGCAAGCAATTGATCGGAGACCCCGGAGGTCTCCGCCCAGAACGGGTGGACACGAAGCCCCATACGTATCACATATATTACAAATACTTGTGATCGTACTCTTCGCCTCGACCTCCCCACCCATGCTCCGACGGAACTGGTTCCACGTCCTCGCCGCTCTCGCCGGCGGCGATCTGCACGGATCGGCGATTGCCGACGACGTCTTCGCTCGATCCGAGGGCTCCCTTCGTCTCTGGCCCGCGACCCTCTACCGGGCACTCGACGAACTCGTGGAGGCCGGGATGGTCCGTGAACTCGCCGGACCGGAACGCCCGGACGATCCCGACCGCCGGAAGCGCTACTACCGGCTGACCGCCGAGGGCCGGGAGGCGGTCCGATCCGAGGCCGCGCGGATGGAGGAGATGGCGCGGGCGGTGCGGACGCGGCTCGGAGGACGGGCGTGAGGGCGCCGGGGTGGTTTCTCCTTCTGATGCGGATCCTGCCTCACGACTTTCGGGATCGGCACGGTGAGGAGATCGTGCGGCTGGCCCACCGCTACGCGGCGGACCGGAACGGCATCGGGCGCACCGCGGTCTGGCTGCGCGCCGCGGTCGACCTGGTTCTCGTGGCCTTCCGGGCTCGACTCGGGCTCGTGGACGAACTGCGGCACGACATCCGTTCGGGGCTCCGGTCGCTGCGGTCGGATCTGGCCTTCGTCGCCTTCGCGGTCGGCATGGTCGGGATCGGAATCGGGGCGAGCGTGACCGTCTTCAGCGTGGCGCGTGCCCTCCTGCTGCGGCCCCTCCCCTTCACCGAACCCGACCGACTGGTCTTCATCTCGAACGGAGACTTCGGGCGCGGGCAGGCGCTCTCCGACATCAGCGTCCAGTCGGGGCGCCTCGATCCCCTCCGGACGGCCTCGACCCAGTTCGACGACGTCGCCGGGTACCACCTCTTCGACCGCGAGGGGGACCACACCCTCCGCTACGACGACGTGGTGATGCGCGTCACCCGTCTTCGGGTGACCGGGAGTCTCTTCGACGTCCTCGGCGTCCAGCCGATCGTCGGCCGCCTCTTCGCGGACGAGGAACTCGTCGACGACGCCCCGCCCGTCCTCCTTCTCACCGACGAGTCGTGGGCGCGCCTCTTCCAGCGTCGCCCCGAGGTCGTCGGGTCGACGGTCGCCCTCGACGACGTCTTCGCCACGGTGATCGGCGTACTTCCCCCCTCCTTCGACTTCAACGGGATCTTCGCGCCCGGGGGTCGAATCGACTACGTGACGCCCTTCCCACTCAGCGCCCGCAGCAACCGCACCGGGAACTCCCTGGCCGTCATCGGTCGGCTCGCCCCCGGTGCGACGATCGAGTCGGCACAGGCCGAGGCGACCGCGCTCGGCGAGGGGATGCCGGGAGAGTGGAACGACTACACCCCGGTGATCCGTCCGCTGCGCGACCACCTGAGCGGCTTCTTCCGTCCGACGGTGGCTCTCCTCGGCGCCTCCGTCCTGCTCGTCGTCCTCCTGGTCTGCGCGAACCTCTCGAACCTCCTTCTCGCCCGGAGCACCGCCCGCCGCCGCGAGTTCTCGATTCGCTCGGCGATGGGTGCGGGACGGGGCCGGCTGATCCGTCAGCTCCTCATGGAGAGCGTGATCCTCGCCGGGGCCGGGAGTGCGCTCGGAATCCTGGTGGCGGTGGGGGGCACCCGACTCCTCGCCTCCCTGCCGGTGCCGATCCCGATGCTCGGAGAGACCCGGGTCGACGGACCCGCGCTCTGGGTCGCGCTCGGCGCCGCCGCGCTCGTCGCACTCCTCTTCGGGATCGTCCCGGCGCTCCGCGGGAGCGACACCCAGCCCGGGGAGGCCCTTCGCCAGCAGTCCCGAGGGTCGTCGTGCGGCCGGGGCCAGTCCGCGATGCGCCGCGGGCTCGTCGCGGCCCAGGTCGCGATCGCCTGCCTCCTCCTCGTCGGATCGACGCT
>JANQLR010000409.1 GCA_028280525.1 Longimicrobiales bacterium | reverse complement strand
GAGGACGGTCACCGCCGCGGAAACCGAGCTCGGATCGCCCGAGTCCAGGAGTCGACGCACCTCCGAGGGGAGGATGAGACCGTGGCCGCCCATCTCCTCCACGAAGTGCGCGCCGAGTTGCTGACGCCCCTTCCCGACCCACGCCAGGAAGGCGCGAGCCGCGTCCGGGTCCGCCGAGGTCAGGAGGGAGTTCACGAAGCCGCGCGTCTCGGAGATCCGCTCGGGCGGGACCCGCTCCAGGTATTCGAGGGTGGCCGCGTGCCCGGCCGCCGGGTCGTTGATCGAGAGGATGCGCAGGGCGCACTGGGCGAGATCCGGGTCCCCGGTCCGGACCATCTCGCGCAGCTGATCCTGCTCGTCGTGCCCGAGGCCGGCGAGCGTCTCCCGCGCCGGCCGCGTCAGGTCGAGCCATCCGCGCCGGAGGTTCGTCACCAGCGAGGGCAGGTAGGCGTTCCGCAGGAGGAAGGCGAGCGCCAGATAGCCCCCGGCCAGCACGAAGCCGATCACCGCCACGCGGAGCCCGGGAAGGAACTGCGTCAGGATGAGGAGGAAGGCGCCGGCGAAGGCGGTCGCCATCGGCTCGGCGAGGCCCTCGACCACGGTACGCACCTGCTGCTTCACCGACTGCGGCACCGCGTTGAAGAGGAAGTTCTGGTTGTTGAACTCGATCGCCGGGAGGATCCCCTGATAGGCGAGGAAGCCGAAGAAGGCCGCGGCGGGCGAGCCGCTGAAGAGGAGGAAGTAGAAGACCGCCAGGTAGGTGAGCGGCTGCACCAGCGCGACGTTCCCCACCCCGACCGAGAGGACGAGCCGATTGAAGAGGAAGAGGCTGAAGACGACGTTCACCAGGTTGGCGATGACCAGGTAGCGCCCGAGGAGCGCTCCCAGCTCCTCCTCCGTGCGCGAGGCCGAGAGGATCCGCAGCGACTCGTACTCGTTGATCGAGGTCAGGAAGACCACGGTGAACATCGTCGCGACCAGGAGGAGGACGAATCTCGAGCGCGCGATCGCGCTCCCCGTCTCCTTCAGCTGCGAGAAGAGCGAGTCGTCTTCCAGGTCGGAGTCCGCGACCTCCAGCGCGCTGAACCGACCTCGAATCCACCCGACCAGGGGGAGGGTCGCGAGGGCGAGCGCGGCCCAGACCAGGAAGAGCGTCTCCATCCCGGCCAGCGGGGCGACGAGCGCCACGATCCCTCCGCCGACCACCGCCCCGACCGCGCTCCCGGCGCTGAAGAGGGGGAAGAGGCGCTTCCCGTCCTGAATGTCGAAGAAGGAGTCGGCGAAGTTCCAGAAGAGGGTGTAGAGCGCGATGTACCACAGGTCGGAGTAGAGCCGCGCCGCGTAGTAGATCAGCCCGAGCCCGGGGCCCGCCTCCCCCACGTCGGCGGGGATCACGGTGAAGAGGACGCCGCCCCCCGCGACCAGGACGGCCAGCGTGATCATCAGCGTGCGCGGCGTCCCCAGCCGGCTGATCAGGACGGCGAAGACGGGCACGTAGACCGCCATCACGACGGGCGTCGCCAGGAAGAGGAAGGGGATCTTCTCGAAGCCGACGCGGGACAGGAAGAGGGTGTCCGCCGCGGTCAGCCCCACCATGATCCCGGACTGGATCATCGCCGCCAGGAGGGAGAAGGCGACGACCTTGGCGAGTTCCCCCTCCTGCAGCTTGAAGAGGCGGTAGCCGAGCGACTCGGACGCTCCGTTCAACCCGCACCCCCGATCGTGACACTCCGCGCCACGGTCAGATCGAGGGCGACCTCATTCCCGTCTCCACCATGCGACCGCTCTCCGAGCCAGCTCGTCCACCCGAGGCGGGTGGCTCCGGGGGCGGTAGAGAGCTTCGCAGAGGGGACGTGGGGCTCCCGAAGGATCGGGCGAAGGGTCCAGCCGACCTCGCCGCGCAGGTAGAAGTCGACGAGCGTCGACAGCGCCTCCGCCGCGTCTCCACCGGGGAGGAAGCGAAGGAAGACATCGAAGTCGAGAGGTCCCACCGCCACCTCGATCGCGGCCTGGGGATCCCAGACGCGCCCACCGAGCACCGCGTCGACGCCGAGACGACTGCACGCGTCCCACCGGCCCAGCTGCGTGATCTGGTCCGCCTCCAGTTCGAACCACCGGCCGACGAACTCGTGTACGCGCACCTCGCCGGAGGGGTGCTCCCGATCGGCGGGCTCCAGCAGCGCCCCGAAGAAGTGGGTCAGGACGCCCTCCAGCCCCGTCGCGGTCCTCCGCCCGTGCGAGAGGATCCCTGCATAGGCCAGGAGCGACCGGTCGGGCACCTCCCGCCGCTCGCGCAGCGCGGGCTGCCCCAGCCCCATGAGGGCGAAGGCCATCCGCGCGACGCGACTCTCCTCGGGCGGCTGGATCCGCAGCCCCTGTCGGTGCTTCTCCCGCGCGCGGTACTGCAGCGACACGAGGCGGTGGTTGAAGATGTCCAGGAAGTCCCGGATCCCCGGATCCTCGTCCTGGAGCCGTCGCAGAAGGAGCTCGGCGAAGGGGCGCGGGAGCGGTCCCTGGGCCCCGGAGAGTCCCAGGAAGCTGACGGTGACCTCCCCCGGTCCGCCCTTCTTCGGTGTGGGGTCGACCTCGACCACCGCGCTGACCGGGAAGGCGAGCGACGGATCCGATCGAAAGCGCACGGCCTCGAGGGACGGATCCGTCCCCTCCCCGACCGGGGTCGCCTTCGGATCGAGCGCCTCGAGGACCCGGACCGCCTGATAGAAATCGAAGGCGTATCCGCTCTCCTCGAGCGCCTCGATCAGAGGGCGTCGCGTGTCCCGGCGAGTGCGGGCCATTTCTTCCAGACCTCGTCCGGACGCCCGGCGTCTTCGACGACGAGACGGACGAAGGAGTTCACGGAGGCGTACAGGGCGAAGAAGTGCCGCAGCACCGACGCCAGCACGAAGGGGTTGGAGCCGGAGAAGGCCGCGCGATCGAAGACGAGGCGGACCTCGGTCCCGCGCGCGAAGCCGCGCCAGGCGTCGGGTCCGACCCGCTCGACGACGTCGCGGGTGTGCATCTCGCGGATTCCGTTGATCTGTCGCTCCGCGGACTTCGAGTCGTAGTCGGCGTAGAGGAGGAGGAGCTCCCGTAGAGCATCGAGCCCGCTCGCCCCGTCCTTGAGCGAGAGCTGGTTGAGGACCAGGTGCGACACCAGGCGCCACCGGGTCTCCCCGCCGAGCGGGGGGCCGAGCTGGGGGGTCGGCTTGAGGAGCGCCTCGATCGCGCGCACCGGTGCCCCGCCGATCTCGGTGACGAGCCTGGAGCCCGCGGGGAGCTGCTCGGCGAGTCGCCGGTTCGTGCAGAGGGTGTGCGCGAAGAGGGTGTCCGCCCCGGGGATGGTCGGGTCGAAATCGAGGTCGACCACGCTGAGCATGTGCTCGGTCCCCGGAAGCTCCCGGCGCCCGGTATCGACGCGGCGGGTGACCCAGAAGGCCTCGGTCCGGTCGACCGTCGAGCCGTGGTCGAAGGCGTAGTACGGCTGAAGTCGCACCGATTCGTCGCCCGCGTCCTTGGAGGCCGAGACCGCCTGAACGGAGTGGATCTCCGTGCTCCCGGCGCGATGCGCGTCGGGGACGAGCCGGTACTCGACCTGGGTGTGGTCGAGGCGGATCGGCTCGGTCGTGAGCGGGAAGAGGTTCACGATCGGGGTGCACCCGAGGGCGAAGGTCTGCCGGTCGACGGGGATGCGGGACTCCGGGGAGCGGCCGAGGAGGATCAGGAGCTCGAAGCTCGACCCCGGGAGCTCCCGGTCCAGGCCGCCCACGTCGAAGAAGAGGAATTTCCGCGGGAAGGCGAAGTACTCCTGCAGGAGGCGGTACCCCGGGTGCGCCTGGGGCGGGGTGGGAAGGAGCGCCTCCTCGGGCGCGAAGCCGACGGGCGCGAGCGCGTCGGGGCCCAGGTCGATGGCCTCGGGCGGCCGATCCACGTCCTCTGCCGCCTCCTCCCCCCCGCCCCCGGCCTCCGGGATCAGGAGAGCCCCGCGGCCGTAGGCGAAGATCAGCTCGTACAGGTCGCTCGCCGCCCGCAATTCGTGCTGGATGTGGAAGCGGAGCGAGGACAGCTCCAGCTCGGCGAGGGCGAGCGAGCTCTCCAGGCGGATCCGGAGGACCGCGACCACGTCGGGTCGGGCATCGAGCACGTCCCACCCCCGGGGCGACTCCAGGGAGGCGCCCACCACTTCGATCGGCCAGAGGGTGGTCGGGAAGCAGGTCCGGAAGCGCGCCCGCAGCCCCCCGGTCCCGACCGCCTCGGCGTAGAGCGGCGTCTCACGGGGGATCTCGTACCCCGTCGTCAGCACCCCCTGCTCCGGATCGGGCTCGAAGCGGGCGATCGACATCGAGGGGATCGGACAGAGGTAGTTCGGATAGAGGAGCTCCAGGAGCGCCGTCGAGATCTCCGGGAACTGCTGATCGAGGTTCCGCTGGATCCGGGCGGTGAGGAAGGCGAAGGATTCGAGGAGGCGCTCGACGTGCGGGTCGGCGCTCTCGTCGGGTCCGAGCTCGAGCCGGTTCGCGACCTTCGGGTAGCGGTCGGCGAAGGCCGTCCCCATCCGCCGAAGGTAGGTGAGCTCGCCGAGGTAGTAGCGGAGAAGCTCTTCCTGGGTGCGCTCGCTCACGGCTGCCCCTCCGGGTCGGTCCCGGGAGCGGACGTCATCGCGTGGCGCCGGCCGGGTCGATCGCGAGCGGGAAGGAGACGGGTTCTCGGAGCGTGCCGATCTTCACCTCACCCTCGATCCAGACGTACAGCCCCCGCTCGTTCTCGCCATTCTCCTCCACGGTGACCCGGGGGTCGAGCAGGCGGGGTTCGAAGGCCTCGATCGTGGCCTCCATGAGGCGCCCCAGACGCGCGCGGGCGTCCGTCGAGCGCGAATACCATCCGGTGTAGTCGGGGAGTCCCCAGTCCAGCACGGTCCACTCCCGACCCTCCGCTTCGAGTTCCTCCGCCGGGGTCGGCGAACGGGTGTTCAGAAGGCGCTGCAGCTCCGATTGGATCGAAGCGCGCAGCCCTTCCGCCGAGAGAACCCGGAGCGGGTGCTCCTCGACCGGCTCGTGACGTTCGTGGTCGACGAGCCGGTCGAAGAGCAGCGCACGGGCCCCCTCCGTCGACGTGGCGTCGCGGGGGAGGCGCACGAAATCAGACCGCCTTGTTCTGGCTGACGTCCCACTTCGCGACCGCGTTTCCACCTGCACCGCCCTCTTCCTTCTGGGCGTAGTAGGTCCACTCGATCCGGGCGTAGTTCATGGTGAGCGACTCGATGGGCTTGCTGCCGCTGCCGCCGCTGACGCTCATCGAGGAGATGACGACGTCCTCGAGCTTGTAGGTGAAGATCTTCACCACGGACCCGCTGTCGTTGCGGGCCACCGTGATCTCGACCGTCTTGTACACCTTCGCCTCGTTCAGCCCCTGCAGGAGCGAGGGCGTCGCCTTGTCGACGTCCTTCGTGACCGAGAAGTCCTGGTGCATCGGCCGACCGGTCGTCCGGTCGGTGTTCGAGACGTTCGCCGTGACGTTCTGGGCGACCCCGTGGCTGTACGAGAACAGCTCCATGTGGTCCTTGTAGCCGTCGAGCTGGGTCTGACCCGGCACGCCGTCGAACTTCATCAGAACGATGTCCATCTACCCCTCCTTGAGGGTGAGTCTTTCGGGCAAGTGTTGGGATGAAGCCCCCGCGGACGGCGGAGATTGCCGCCGCGGGGGTCCGGGTCATCAGCCGCCCGCCGGCGGGGGCAGCTCGGCCACGAGGCGCATCGAGGCGGTCAGCTCCTCAAGCTGGAAGTGCGGCTTGAGGAAGACGGTCGCGGTGTACGCGCCGGGCTTCCCGGCCACCTCCATCACGTCCACCCGCGCCTCGGAGAGCGGGTACGACGCCTTCGCGGACTGCGGGGCGTCGTCGTTGATCAGGACGTAGTCGGCAATCCAGCGGTTGAGGAAGGTCTCCACATTCCCGCGGGTCATGAAGCTGCCGATCTTGTCGCGCATGATCACCTTCAGGTAATGCGCGAAGCGCGACGCGGCGAGGATGTACGGCAGCTGCGCCGAAATCGTCGCGTTCGCGTTGGCCTGAGCGGTGTTGTAGACCTTCGCCTTCTGGGCGCTGGAGCCCCCGAAGAAGGCGGCGTAGTCGGTGCCCTGGCAGTGGCAGAGCGCGATGAAGCCGAGGTCGGAGAGCTCCTTCTCCCGGCGGTCGGTGATCGCGATCTCGGTGGGGCACTTCAGAGCAACGTCACCCTCGTCGGTCTTGAAGGTGTGCGTCGGCAGGCCGCGGACGGCACCGCCGCCCTCCACGCCGCGGATCGCGGCGGTCCAGCCGTACTTCGCGAAGGCGTCGGTGATGCGGACGCCGAGCGCCCACGCCGCGTTCCCCCACAGGTACTTCGAGTGGTCGCGGCCATCCACGTCCTCCTCGAAGTCGAAGCCGTCGACCGGCTTCGTGTCCGCGCCGTACGGGAGGCGCATGAGGATGTGCGGAAGGACGAGCGAGACGTAGCGCGAGTCCTCCATCTCCCGGAATGAGTTCCACTTGATGAGCTCGGAGCTCTCGAAGACCTTCGCCAGATCGCGCGGGGCGCCGAGGCGGGTGTAGCTCTCCAGGTCGAACATCTTCGGGCTCGCCGCGGCGATGATCGGCGCGTGCGCCGCCGCCGCCACGCTCGAGAGCTTCTCGAGGAGAGCGATGTCCTGCGGGTGACGGCCGAACTCGAAGTCACCGATGAGGCAGGAGTAGGGGTGCCCGCCGAAGGTGCCGTACTCCTCCTCGTAGAGCTGCTTGAAGAGGACGCTCTGGTCGAACTCGACGGCCTTGTCGAGGTCGTCCTGAATCTCCTTCCGGCTCGCGGCGAGGACGCGGATCTTGAGCCGCGTACCCGTCTCGGACTCCATCACGAGGTAGTTCAGCCCCCGCCAGCTCGCCTCGAGCTGCTGGAAGTCCGGGTGATGCATGATCTCGTTGAGCTGGGCGCTCAGGAGCTCGTCGATCTTCGCGATGCGCGCGTTGATCATCGCCACGGTGTCGCTGGAGACGGTGATCTCCTCCGCGAGCACCTGTGAAGCGAACTCGCCGACGAGGTGCCGGGCGTGCTCCGCCTGGGCCTCGTCCTGGGCCATCCGGCCCTCCTGTACGATACGGTCGAGGACGCTGAGCTCCTCGGTCGCGACTCCACCGCCCTCTGCGGCAGCTTCCTGTGCCATGGGATCCTCTCTGTCTTTCGTCGTCGTGTCTGAAGGTGTCGAAAGGGGGCGGGACTACTCCTCCGCCGCCTCTTCCTCCACCGCAGTGGCTTCCTGGATCTCCTTCAGGCCGTCGGTGTTGTCGACGACTTCACGGAGGAGACGATCGAGGTCGTCGTTCCCGTCGAGCTTGGCCCGCAGGTCGGCGAGGCGCTGCCGGGCCTCGAAGAGCTTGCGGAGCGGCTCGACCTGCTGGACGAGGTGGACCGGATCGAAATCGTCCATGTGCGAGAAGTTCAGCTCGATGTTGAACTTCGAGTCCTCGTCGGTGAGCGCGTTGTCGACCTGGAAGGCCAGACGCGGACCGACCGACGCCATGACGTCGTTGAAGTTGTCCCGATCGATCTGAACGAACTTCCGCTCCTTCAGGGGCGCCGGCGCCTCGGCCGGGTTCCCCGCCAGATCGGAGAGGACGCCGACCACGAAGGGCAGCTCCTTCTTCTCGATCGCGTCGCCGATCTCGACGTCGTACGTGATCTGGACCCTCGGGGGCCGGACCCGGTCGAGCTTGTGCTGCGTGCTGTCTGACATGAATCAGCTCCGTGTCATCGTGACAGGTTTGAACGGGCCGGCGGCCGGGATGACCATGGCCTCGCGCTGCTGTGGAGGACGTTCCTCCAGGGATCGCCGAATCACGGTTGACCCGGCTCGATGCCGAGGAACGTGAACAGCGCTTCCAGGTTGAGACCCTCCGAGACGAACTCTCTCAGAAGGTCGTCAAGTGACTTGTCGCCCCACGACACCGCCTTCTCCACGAGGTAGGGCGTCGGGCTGTGGGGCTCGACGCGCTTCAGATAGGCCGCGGCCTCGCGAAGGCGTCGATAGGCGTCGGCCCGCGATTGAATCGGGCCTTCGGAAACCGGGGCGACCGCCCCGGCAGAACCGCTGGTCTCCATCTCCTCTCCCCCCTCGATCCCGTCCGAGTCGGGTTCCTCCGTGGGCGCCTCGGCGCGGAAGGCGCCGTCTCGAAGCGCCACTTCGCACCAGGTGCGGATTTCCTCCAGTTCCCGCCGGAAGCGGACCAGCGAGGGCGAATCGTGTCCGAGCCGGTCGTCGAGGAGCGCCTCGAGGGACCGGACGGTGTCGACCGCGTCGCCGGTGACGGCGATCCGGTCGTGGAAGAAGGACTCGGCGGTCTGCTGAGACCTCCTCCGGAACTCCTCCAGGTCCAGACCGGTCTCGCGCTCGGCCCGGATCTCTTCGTCGACCTCCGATCGCTGCCCCACCTTCTCGAGCCAGAGGGCGCGCTTCCACTGGTCCCACGTGGCCTCGAGTTCGGGCTTCTCCACCGGCGACACCAGGACGACCCGGCCGATCGAGGCGGTGAACTTCTCGTTGATCCAGAGGAAGGGCGAGGCGCGGTACTCCGCCCCCTCGTCGACCCTGGGGTGCGCGGTTTCCCAGTATCCCTCGGAGAGCTGGAGGAGGAGTTCGACGCCGCGTCGGAGTCCCTCGAGCCCGTCGACGTGGAACCACGCCTCCATGAGCCAGGCCGCGATCTGCAGGTCCTTGGACTCCCCGACGAGAGCGTCCTCGCACCGTCTCCGTACCTCGTTCCAGTCCGCGGACTTGAGGTCCCTCTCCCAGATCCCCGACGGCGCGGTGGCATCCTCGGCGCGGCGGGCTTCGCGAATCCCGTCGTAGATCGGATCGTACCGCAAGGAACGTCCGGCGGGGCTCTCCGTCGAAATCGGACGGAGCAGCGCCTCGAGTGCGACGATCTGCTGATCGGCGATCATGTCTCGATTCGGGTGTCCCGTGGCCGGGCGAGGGACGATGGGAAAGGCAATTCCCGTTCGCCCCGAGAAAGGTGCGGACCCCCATTATCCGGGTCGATTGTCACAGGCGCAAGCTCTTTTCGGATGCGGGGATGCGGGTGCCGCCGGCTACCGACGAACCGTCGCAGAGTCGTTACCTGGCGGGCAGGCTCGCGGGGAAGAGCGGGAAGGGTGCGCCGAAGATGCCATCCTCGCCGCGCAGCTCGAGCCGCAGGAAGAGACGCGCCCCGGCCTCGCCCGAGTCGGGCGACTCCATTCGGGCGTCCGCGGATCGGGTGAGGAGTTCGAGCGCGACCGTGCCCGCGATCTCGCTGGGCGCGCCGCGCAGGACCCGATCGTCCGGCCGGTTCACTGCGAGGAGTCGCAGGAGGGCCCACGGGCCTTCGTAGCGGAAGGTCGCCCGGGCATCGTCGACCTCGAGATCGAGCCGGTCCCCCATCGTCGCGGGACGGCGGTCCGACTCCGAGGCCCACACCAGGGTCGCCCGAACCGGGTCGCCGATCCGCCACTGCAGCGAGGGGTCGCTGCTCCGGCCCCGATAGCTCCGGCGCTGGCCCGCGATCTCCAGCTCCCAGTCGACGACCTGATCTCCGCCCCGCTCTCCTTCGCGGGGAGAGCGGAAGGCTGGTCGAACGTCGATCCCCGGGACGCCCCCCTCGAGCTCGGTGAAGAAGAGGCGGCTCAGGAAGGCGGCGGAGGCGTCGAGGCGAGCGAAGACGACCGGGTCGATCTCATCCTCCAGAAGCGACTCGACCAGCTCGGGCCCCCGCCCTCTCAGCGGTGCGACCACCTCGGACCACCGTTCGACGAACTGCCGCACGGCCTCGATCTCCGCAGCGGGCGCGGACGCCGCATCCTCGGGCCCCACGAAGGGGAAGCGACCCTGCAGTCGCTCCGCGTGGAAGGTGCGGACCTCGTCGTACCCCTCCAGCAGCGCCCGTCGCGCCAGCTGGGTGCACTGCTCGATCAGCTGGCGGGTGAGGTCCTCCCGAATCTGGAGGTACCAGTCCCCGGCCCGCTCCTCGGGCCAGCCGACCTCGACACACCCGGTGACTTCCTCGACCGCCATCCCCTCCCGAATGAAGCGGAGGAGGACGTCGAGGCTGTTCCCCGCCACCCCGTTCGCGTGGTCGTCGAACTGCGCGATGATGCCGCGCCACCGCCGCTCGAGGATCACGGTCTCCGGCGCGAAGATCGATCCCTCGCGATCGAGGAGCTTGCGCACCGGCGGCAGATCGAGGTAGGCGAGGATCGCCCGGCCGTGAGACGCGAGCTCCTCCAGCCGCGCCGTCTGCGCCGTGACGTACTCCTCGAGCCCGTCGGGCGTCGTGGGGCCGTAGGCGGCGGACCACACCGGCCGCTCCCCCTCCCACGCCGAAAGATCCACCCCCGCCTGACGGAAGACCCGCGACTCCGCCAGGAGCAGGTCGAGGTCCGCGAGGAGATCCGACGCCTCCAGGAGGATCGTCTCCGCAACCGCGACGCCCGCCCGCGTGGTCCCCAGCTCCGCATCGATCTGGAGCATCCCCCCCAGTCGGCGCGCGGCCTGGTCGAAGTCGGTGAGTCGCCGGACCAGCTCGGCCTCCACCCCGTCGAATGCGACGGCCGGATCGACCGGTTCGAAGACGAGGGCGCCGGCCAGCGACGCGCGAACGCGTTCGGCGAGCGCACTCCCGGCCGCCGCGTCGATCCGGGCGCGAAGCCCGCCCGGCACCTCCTGAAGCGGCCCCTCCCGGTAGCTCTGATACTCCGCGAACCACGCGAGCGTCTCGTCCAGCCGGGTGAAGTTCCACGAGGGCATCCCCGACCGGGACCGCGAGCCCGAGCGCCGCACCGCGGGTTTCATGAAGTCGCGGGCGACCAGCTCCTCCAGCGAGGTCCGGATCCGCTCGAGGGCGGGCCCCAACTCTCGCCGAAGGGATCGCCCCTGGGCCAGCTCGACGGAGGGGAGGACCTCGGCCAGAACGTCGAGCTCGGCCTCCACCGCCGCGAGGGCGGCCGAGCGCTGCGCCTCGAAGCCCCGGGTGAACTCGCGCCGGAAGAGCTCGGCGTCGACCAAGGGCGTCTCGGGGATCGAATCCAGCCGGAGGCGGAGCGCCTGTACCATCGTGCCGCTCCCGGCCATCAACCAGGTGCTGTCGGCCGAGTTCAGGACCGCTTCGACCTCCCGGACATCCCGGTAGAGCTCACGCAAATCCGCTGACGAGTAGCTGTCGTCGTCGGTCCCCTCCAACCCCGTCTCGAGCGACCGGACGGTGGCGGTGAGTCGTTCGTAGAACCGACCCACGAGGCCCGCCGCGACCTCGGCCGCCTCCGGCTCGAAGCCGGGCCGCAGATCGTCCACGGTCACCGGGTTCGAGGCGGCGCCGGCGAGCACCTCGTTGAAGAGCGCCTCGGCGTGGCCGGAGACCTCGTTCGGGAGGGTCCGGACGTAGTACCACTCGTAGAGGGGCTCGAACTCCCGGGTCGGGTTCGCCTCGGGGTGCCCCAGGCGATTGTATCGCTGCGCCGCAGCCGCGAACTGGCCGATCTCGCTCAGGTAGCCCACCAGCAGCTCGTACTCGCGGAAGCGCTCGCTGGACACGATCGCACCCTCGCGAGGCTCCGGCGGCACCTGACCGCCGAGGTCCGCCAACCAGTCCCGGTTCTCGACCAGCGTGTCGGGCCAGGTGGTGATGCCCTCCCGAAGCGTCGGCAGGATCACGGTCGGGAAGGCCTGGGTGATGTTCGCCGCCACCTCGTCGTCGAGACCGGCCAGCCACGACGTCGGGAAGAAGACCGAGGTGGGGCCACCTTCGACGCTGGCCATCTGCCTCAGGAGTCGATCGACCTGCGACTCCTCCTCGGACAGCGTAGTCGCGGCCCCTCGTCCTCCCCGGATCCGCTCCAGGTTCGCGCCGACGGAGTCGAGGAGGATGTCGAGTTCGGTGGTCCGGACCGAGAGCGACCCGTGCCCGTACCAGAGGGCTGTCGGTCCGAGCAGGAGGATGAGGATCGCCGCGATCTGGAGCGCCCGCACCTGTCGGTTGCGCGCGAGGAGCCCCTGTCGGAAGGTCCTCGCCAGCCCCCTCTCGGGGAAGATCTTCCGGGTGAAGAGGCGACCGAGGAAGGCGCTTCGCTCCACGATCGGGGCGTCCGCGACCTCCTCCCCGTCGTCTTCCGGGGGCGTCGACGGAGCATCCTCCACCTCGACCCGCCCGGTCAGGTAGATCCCACGGAGGAAGAAGGCCTCGTGATAGGCGCTGTCCTCGAAGACCTCACCGAGGATCTCGCGCGAGGCCGGAAGGAGCCACTGCATGACCTCGGGGAACCGGAAGAGCGTGTCCGACTCCGGCGAGAACTCGCGGGCGCCGAGCAGCTCCATCGAACGGCTTCGGGCCGTGTCGCCGATCGAGGCCATCGCCTCGTCCACCCACTCTCGCCGGAAGACGGTGTCGAGGGCGTACGGGCTCGACCAGCCGAAGGGATCCTGGTGGAAGCGACGCGGCACCGCCTGCGCGAAGCTCGAGAACCCGGGCAGTTCATTCGCTCGGGTGAGCACCACGTAGACCGGGAAGCGCACTCCGAGCGCGGTCTGCGCCTCCTGCAGCTTCCGGAAGAGCGACGCCCCCACCTCCCGAAGCTCCTCGGCCGGGCGCCGCCGCCATTCGACGAGCCGGGGCGCCGGGAGGGTCAGGATCACCCCGTCGATCGGGCGATCGGCGCGGTGACGGCGCAGGAGGGAGAGGAGCCGCTTCCAGGTGGTCTCGTCCGAGTCCAGATCGGCCCGCTGCACCAGATCGCCGTGCACGTCCAGGACGATCCCCTCGTCGAAGAAGTGCCATCCGACCGAGGCCCGTCCCTCCCCGTCCCCGCCCAGATCCGGCTGGACCCGACGCGCCAGCGGCACCTGCTCCAGGACCGAACTCGTCCCCGAGCCGACCGGCCCCAGCGCCAGGTACCACGGCTGACGATAGGTCGCCAGCCCGCCCGGCGAGACGGAACGGAGGGCGCGAAGCGCGGCCAGGAACGACACCTCCAGCTCCGCGACGCGGGCGAGTGAAGCCACGGCGCTCGCCACCGTCTCCGAGGGGCCGGGCGCCTCCTCCTTCTCCGAGGAGCGGGATCGGCGCACCGTCCTCACCAGATAGCCGATCGCCAGGACCGCCATCACGGCGAGCGCGATCAGGAGCGGAACTCTCCACTCCACCAGGAAGTCGAGCAGGCCGCTCACCGAACCACTCCGAGCGCCTCGGCGCGAGCTCGGGCCATCTCACCGCTGGTGTCCCTCAGCTCCCGGGACGCGTCGAGCCAGACCAGATGGGAGACGGCGACGTACCCCAGCACGAGGAAGGCGACGATCCAACCCCACCGGCGCACGGGGGGGAGTCGGAAGGACTCGCTCGCGTCCAGCGTGTGCGCTCCGGCCTGCGGAAAGAGGGGATCGATGTCGTCGGCGAGCGTGGTCCGGCCCCGGGTGACGAAGTTGAGGAGCCGGCGACGCAGACCCCTCAGCTCGACGTGGTTCGGGGCACCCCGGTACCGCCCGAGGAAGCCGAGCGAGATCGCCGACAGGTAGATGTAGGCGAGATCCCAGTCGGCCTCGTCCGGCTCCCGCAACAGCTCCTCTGCCCGGTCGAACACCGTCTCGCCCGCCAGCTGCGTGTCGAAGAGCTGGGCCTCCATCAGCTCCTCCGCCCAGGCCTCCCTCCCCTCCCAGTCGAGGTTCAGGAACACCTCGTCGGCGAGCGCCGCCATGACGTACTGGCCCTCCTCGAGCCGCCGGGCGCCCTCGGGCCCCATCGCGCGGCCCAGCTCCCGGCCCTGCTCACGAAGGACTGCTCGAAGGCGTTGCCGGACCCGGGCGGCCGCCTGACGGCCAGCCGCCTCTCGCTCCTCCTCGCTGTCCCCGGCTCGGCGCGTGAAGTGCCGCGGGTCGGCGTCGACCTCGGCGCCGAGGTCGGAGAGGTCGGAGTAGAAGTCCCGGAAGCCGTTCGCCAGGACCCGGTGCGACCAGGTGTCGCTCATGCCGCTCCGGTGTTCGGGGCGTAGAGGACGATCTCCGCGGGCTGCTCACGTCCCTGCCGCTGCCCTGGGTGCGAGAGGATCAGCTCACGGCCGGGCGTCACCACGTCCGGCGAGGCGTTGACCCGGAAGAGCTGCACGCCGCTGCTCGGCACGAGCCCGATGGACTCCACCGACTCCACGGGGAGGCGATCCGCACCCCGGACGCGGCGGTCCGCGATCGAGCGCATGTGGTCGACCGTCCCGATTCGGACCTCCTTCATCCAGGCGGTGACGCCGGCACGGGTCAGCGCGGAGCCTCCCACCGCACCGAGGATGAGGGTGGGCGCCTCCCACTCCGGGCGGAGCGGAAGCCGGAAGTCGGCCCCGTCGAAGCGGAAGGTGAGCACCTCGTAGGCCTGCTCCACGCTTTCGACCTGGCGGCGGCAGAAGGAGAGGACCGGGTCGAAGGTCGCGCGCAGGCCGTCGTGGTCGTAGCGAGGGAACTCGCCGGGGATCACCCCCGGGGTCAGCCCCGCGAGTCGCCCCGCGAGCCCGGTGACCGCGACGTAGAGCGGGAAGGGGTGGACGCCCCGCCCGCCCATGAGCGCTTCGACCGGGGGGAGCGCACCGAAGAGGATCTCCACTGTGCGCTGCAGCTCGGCGGCCTTCGCCGTCTTCGCCGTCGCCGAGGTCGCGCGGATCTTGTCGGCCAGATACTTCGACTTCTCCCGGATCTCGCGGACCAGGTTCGAGACCTCGTCGGCCGGATACCCCGTGGCGCTGACCTCGAGGACCGGCGGCGCGTAGTCCGTGATCGCGAAGTTGTCCTGCTGCACCTCGACCTTGGCAATCGGGATGGCGCTGTACTTGTCTGGCGCCGAGTCGGCGACCACGAGCCGTGCGTTGGGCCGCACTCGCGGGACGCGGATCGGCTGGGCCTCCCCCCCGTGGTCCGTGACCATCTCGGCGACCGCGTCGACCATCCGGTCACCGCCGCCCTCGACCGGCTCGCCCGTCTTCCGTCGGGCGGGCACGGCGAGGTGGATCGTCAGGATCCCGCGACCCTCGAGCTCCTTCGCGTGCGGCTTGAGGTCGACCTGACCCACCTCCGTCACCAGCGTTCCGTCCGGCAGCACCGCCTCCAGATCGAGGACGGAGTAGACCCCGCTCGAGAGTGCGCGCTGGTCGATCGAGAGCCGGCGGAGTCCCGAGAGGTACGGCGCAGCGGTTCCGACGTGGTAGTGGACCAGCCCCTCCATCCGCAGGTCGGCCTGCTGGAAGTGCTGCGGAGCGAGGAGCATTCCCTCGTGCCACTTGATCGCGTCGGGCAGCTTCGTTCCGTCCATCGTCGCTCGGTGTCTGGGGGTCAGGGACTCGATTCGGATTCGATCTCGAACCCCCGGTGGCGGAGAACCAACCGGAACTCCCGCATCGGGTCGACGCGCAGACGGTGCACGCCGTCGGACAGATAATCGGCGAAGACGAGGAGGGCGACCCCGCTCCGGTCGAAGGGGAGCCGATCGACGTCCACGACCTGCCCCGGCACGAACTCCCAGCTGTGGAAGACGAGCGCACCGGGGTGGTCCCGCGTCAGCTGGTCCCGCGAGTCGAACCACTCCCGGGCGGAGAGCGCCGCGATGGCCGGAACGAGCGCGTCCGTCCGCACCAGCACCAGGTCCACGGCGACCGGGCTCTCCAGGTTCGCGTCCGGCGTCGACACGACCTCGAACCGCTTCGTGGCG
>JANQLR010000394.1 GCA_028280525.1 Longimicrobiales bacterium | reverse complement strand
CGTCGAAGGGGTTGGCGTCGATGATCGCGTCCAGGAGCTGCCCGCGGACCGCGCCCTCGGCCTGGTCGTTCGCCTCCTTCTCGAGATCCTCGCGGATTCGGGAGGTCAGCGCCTCGAGGTCCTCGAACTCGCCTACCGAACGGGCGAAGTCGTCGTCGAGTTCCGGAAGCTCGCGCACCTTCCGCTCGCGGAGCTTCAGACGGAGCTTCTGCGACAGTCCGCGGCGCTCCTCGTTCGGGAAGTCGTCCGGGAAGGTCACCTCGAACTCGCCCTCCTGCCCGACCTCGAGGGTGTAGACCGCGCTCTCGACATCCTCGATCGCGTCGCCCTGGCCGAGCTGCAGGTCGTAGTCGTGCGGCTCGAGCTCGTCCTCGCCCTCGTCGTTCAGCTGCGTCGCGGTGAGCGAGACCAGATCGCCCGCCTCGGGGCGGCCCTCTTCGACCGGGACCCAGCTCCCCTGCTGCTCGCGCAGCCGCTCGACGACGCGGTCGACCTCCTCGTCGCCCACCTGGGTGGCCGGGCGGGTGACGGAGAAACCGGTGAGCCGCGAGAACTCGTAGGTCGGTTCGACGTCGAAGGAGATCTCGAAGGCGAGGTCCTGCTCCGGCTCGAAGTCGAGCTTCTGGATCTCCCCCTCCGAGATGGGGCGGAGCTCCTGCGAGTCGAGCGCCTCCTTGTAGGCGTCCCCGACGACCTTGTCGACCATCTCGCGGTCGAGCGCGGGACCGAATCGCTTCTCGATCACCGAGGGCGGAATCTTCCCGGCGCGAAAGCCGGGGATCCGGACCTGGCGAGCGAGCGTCTTCGCGATCTTCCTGCGCTCCGCGGTGACGATGTCGGCCGGGATGGTGATCGCGAGGGTCCGGCGCCACTGCGCCTCGTCGCGGACTTCGATGTCGAGACGGGAGACGTCGATGCTCATGAGATCCTGCGTACCTTCGGGGACGTCCCGGAGTCGATCCGGGAGAAGGAGAATCGAAGGGGAGGACGGGGGCGCCTGCAGGGCGAAATCCGTCTCCCGCTGCGGGGGATGGAAAAGATAACGAGAGGAAAAAGGGCGGGGCACCCTGTGGCGCCCCGCCCTCCCGGAGGTGTGAACCTCCGCCTCGGCGTCCGAGATCAGCGCGGCATCCGCACCGTCTCCACGTACTGGTTGCCGCCCGAGTCCTCGAGGAGGAAGCGGACGACCTGGCCGGGGGCCACCTCCGAGAGCGCGGCCTCCACGTCGGCCACCGTCTCGATCTCCGTCCGGTCGATCTCCAGGATCAGCCGGCCCGGGAGGAGGCGTCCACGCAGTGCGGCGCTCCCGGCCGCAACGTCCGTGATCACCACGCCGCCCTCGGCGCGGAAGCCGTAGTCGTCGGCGACCTCGCCGACGTTCGCGCGGACCTGGATCCCGAGACGGTCGACCGATCCGGACTCCGCCACCACGTCGGGTCGCGGCGCATCCTGCAGATCGGCCTCCCCGAGCCGGAGCTCCGCCTCCCGGTAGTTCCCGTCGCGGTAGAAGCCAACGGTGATCCGGTCGCCCGGTCGGCGCATCGTGACCATCGCCTGAAGGCCCCCGACGTAGCTCGCCTCCCGGCCGTCGATCGAGACGATGACGTCCTCCGCGCGAAGACCGGCGTCCTCCGCGGGTCCGCCGTCATTCACCAGGACGATCTGGACCCCGGAGACCGAGGGGAGCCGGTAGTACTCGGCGTCCTCCGGGGTGACGTCCTCGATCCGCACCCCGAGAATCGGCCGACGGACCGAGCCGTACTCGACCAGATCCTCCATGATGCGGCGGGCGAGGTTGATTGGGATGGCGAAGCCGTACCCCTGATAGTACCCCGTCCGCGAGGCGATCGCGGAGTTGATGCCGATTACCCGGCCGGTCGCGTCGACCATCGGTCCCCCGGAGTTCCCGGGGTTGATGACGGCGTCCGTCTGGATGAAGTCCTCGATGGCGAAGCCGGCCAGCTCCTGATCCTGCAGCTCCCGCTGAAGGTTGTTCTGCAGGATCCGCAGCGGGCGGCCGCGCGCCGAGACGATCCCGGCGGTGACGGTGAAGTCGAGCGAGGTGCCCGCTCCGAAGCCCGGGTTCCCGATCGCCAGGATCCACTCCCCGACCCGGACCTCGTCCGAGTCGCCGAAGGAGAGCGTCTCGAGGTCGCGTCCCGCGTCGATCTTCAGGACGGCCACGTCGGTGAAGGGATCGCCGCCGACCACCTCGGCGTCGTGCCGGGTCTTGTCGGCCAGGATGACCGTCACCGAGGTCGCGTCGTCGATCACGTGGTTGTTCGTGAGGATGTAGCCGTCCTCCGACACCACGAAGCCGCTGCCCCCGCCCACCTGGACGTCGTCCGGATTCCGCTGCTGCGGCGGACCGAAGAAGCGCTCGAAGCCCTGCGGCATCTCGCGCTGCTCGGGGTAGGGGACCCTCGCCTCGATGCGCACGACGCCCGGCGTCACCGCCTCGGAGAGGTTGACGAAGGCGTCCGAGAGATCGACCGCCGGGGCGACGAGCGCCGGGTCGATCTGCGGTGATTCGTTGATCACCGGCATCGCCAGCGTGACCTGGGTCCACCCGAGGCCGGAGGCGATGCCGAGCCCTGCGAGGAAGGCGGTGGCCGAGTAGAGGACCACCTTCGTCTTGGCTCGAAGAGGGTCGTGCATCGTGTGCTCCATCTGAGTTTCGTTCGTCATGTTCTTCGGAGGGCTGTGCTCCCGCCTCCTACACGGAAGCTCCGGGAGCCGATCCGGCCGACGGGTGGATTCCCGTCCGTGGTACGGCTCCGGCGCACCTCGCCGTCGGGCTTCGATCCCGACGAGCTCACCCTCGGTTGCCCGACCGCGGATCGAGACGCGGTGCCTCGGCACCCGCCCCGCCTCCGAGGCCGGACGACGGAGCGGCGGCCGGATCCCCGACCGCCGCCCCCGCCCACCCCGCTGCGGGGGTGGGCCGTCCTGCCCGCGTCGAGGCTACTTCTCCTCCTCGACGATCTCGAAGTCGGCCTCCACCACCTCTTCGTCCTCGGACGCCTCGCTGGATGCGTCGGCGGTGGGCTCGTCGGTGGTGGTCTCCGCTGCGGCGTCCGCCTCGCCCTGCGCCTCCGCGGCCTGGGCCTGGTACATCTCCTGACCCGCCGCGCTGAAGGCCTGCATCAGCTCGTCGCGCGCGGTGTTGAGACGGTCGGCGTCGTCGCCCTTGAGGGCCTCCTTCGCCGCGTCCATCGCCGCACCGAGCCGCTGCTGCGTCTCGGCCGAGACCTTGTCGCCCCACTCGGCCGAGTCCTTCTCGACCTGGTAGACGAGCTGGTCGAGCTGGTTGCGCGCCTCGACCTTCGAGCGCTTCTCCTCGTCCGCCTTGGCGTTCGCCTCGGCGTCCTTGACCATCTGGTCGATCTCGGCGTCGGAGAGCCCGCTCGAGGCCTCGATCCGGATCTTCTGCTCCTTCCCCGTCGCGTTGTCCTTGGCGGAGACGTGCAGGATCCCGTTCGCGTCGATGTCGAAGGAGACCTCCACCTGCGGCATCCCGCGCGGTGCCGGCGGAATCCCGGTGAGCTGGAACTTGCCGATGGTCTTGTTGTCCGAGGCCATCTTCCGCTCACCCTGGAGAACGTGGATCTCCACGGTGGTCTGGTTGTCCTCGGCGGTGGAGAACACCTCCGACTTCTTCGTCGGGATCGTCGTGTTCCGCTCGATCAGCGGGGTCATCACCCCACCGAGCGTCTCGATGCCGAGGGAGAGGGGCGTCACGTCCAGGAGGAGGACGTCCTTCACCTCACCGGCGAGCACGCCGCCCTGAATCGAGGCGCCGACCGCGACGACCTCGTCCGGGTTGACGCCCTTGTGGGGGTCCTTGCCGAAGAACTCCTTCACGACCTCCTGGATCTTCGGGATCCGGGTCGAGCCCCCGACCAGGATGACCTCGTCGATGTCGTCCTTGCTGACGCCCGCGTCGGCGAGCGCCTTCTCCATCGGCGGGATGGTGCGGTTGATCAGGTCCTCGCACAGCTGCTCGAACTTCGCGCGGGTGAGCTCGAGGTTCAGGTGCTTCGGGCCCTCCTGCGTCGCCGTGATGAAGGGGAGGTTGATGTCGGTCGACATCGTCGTCGACAGCTCCATCTTCGCCTTCTCGGCGGCCTCCTTCAGACGCTGGAGCGCCATCGCGTCCTGCGACAGGTCGATCCCCTGCTCCTTCTTGAAGGACTCGACGAGCCAGTTGATGACCTTCTGGTCGAAGTCGTCTCCGCCGAGGTGCGTGTCCCCGTTGGTCGACTTCACCTCGAAGACGCCGTCGCCGAGCTCGAGGATCGAGATGTCGTACGTCCCGCCCCCGAGGTCGAAGACCGCGATCTTCTCCTCGGTCTTCTTGTCGAGACCGTAGGCGAGCGCGGCGGCCGTCGGCTCGTTGATGATCCGAAGCACCTCGAGGCCGGCGATCTTCCCGGCGTCCTTGGTGGCCTGGCGCTGGGCGTCGTTGAAGTACGCCGGCACGGTGATGACCGCCTGGTCGACGGTCGTCCCGAGGTAGTCCTCCGCGGTCTGCCGCATCTTCTGGAGGATCATCGCCGAGATCTCGGGCGGGCTGAACTGCTCGTCGGCGTTCGGGATGTGGACCTCGACCCGGCCCTTGCCGTCCGCGCGGACGTCGTACGGGACGAGCTTCTCCTCCTCGCGCACCTCGGTCTCCTTGCGGCCCATGAAGCGCTTGATCGAGAAGATCGTGTTGTCCGGGTTCGTGATCGCCTGGCGGCGCGCCACCTGACCGACGAGGCGCTCCCCGTCCTTGGTGAAGGCGACGACAGACGGCGTGGTCCGACCGCCCTCGGCGTTCGGGATCACGACCGGCTCGCCGCCCTCCATGACCGCGACCACCGAGTTGGTGGTGCCGAGGTCGATTCCGATGACCTTGCCCATGTCTGCTCCTCTATCTGATGTGGACGTCCGGCGCCATCTCCGGACGCCCGATGCGGTTTCCGAGCGCGTGGATGTGCAATCGCCGTGCCGACTCCGGGGGGCCGAAAACCCGCCATCTGGCGTGTCCCGAGCCCCAAAACGAGGGTCGGACTGCCGATTTGGCACCGAGGGTGGCAGAGGTCGGTCCGCCGAGGCGAGTGCCGCTTTGGCAGGGGACTTTTGACGGGGCTTCGGCCGCCCGTACCTTACCGGAATGCACCGCCGGAATCCCCCCTCTCCGCATCCTGCCGCAGCGCTCGCGCTCGGCCTCTTCTCCATCTCCATCGCTGCGTGCGGCTCACCGGCGCCGGGTCCGTGGGAGGAGACCGGGTTTGGCCGGGTCCGCGAACTCGCCGACGCCGGCTCGGGCGCGCCCGGCTTCACCTTCGTCGCGGCGGGTCGGAGCGGGATCGAATTCCAGAACGAGGTGTCTGCGACGCGCCGGCTGGAGAACCAGCTCCTCACGCACGGCTCGGGCGTTGCGATCGGCGATGTGGACGGAGACGGACTTCCCGACATCTACCTCGGCCGCGTCGACGGACCCAACGCGCTCTACCGCAACCTGGGCGACTGGAGCTTCGAGGACGTCACCGCGATCTCCGGTACCGCGCTCGACGGGCGGGACGCGACGGGCGTCGCGCTGGCCGACGTCGACGGGGACGGGGACCTCGACCTCTTCGTGGGCGCACGGGGACAGCCGAACGCGCTCCTGAAGAA
>JANQLR010000387.1 GCA_028280525.1 Longimicrobiales bacterium | reverse complement strand
GCCGACTCCCACCCTCGGAGTGACCCGGGCGCCGCCTCAGGACGCCTTCTGGACCGGCTGGAAGACCGAGACGGAGCGGATCAGCTCCTCCGCCACACGGTCGAGCTCGATCGCCGACGCCGCGAGCGAGGTCGCGGAATCGGTGACCGTCCCCACCTCCTGACTCACCGCCTCTGCGGAGGCGGCGCCCTTCTGCACGCTGCCCACGATCCGCTCGACGGAGTGGGACACCCGCTCGGAGTCTCCCGCCATCGACTCGGTCGACTGGGAGTTCTGCTGGGTGACCACCGCGATCGACTGGATGCGCGAGCCGAGCGAGCGGCTGCGGTCGAAGATCCGGTCGGCGGAGACGGTGATGGACTCGACGTCGGCCGCGCTCGCCTCGGTCGCGCTGAGGATCTGACCGAAGACCTCGCCGGCGCGGGTCGCGAGCGTGGCGCTCTCCTCGGCGAGGACGGTGCCCTCCTCCATCGACCGGGCAACCTGACCGACCCCCTCGCGAATGGCGTCCAGGACCTCGGCGATCTCGCTCGCCGACCGGGCCGAGCGGTTCGCCAGCTCCCGCACCTCCGAGGCCACGACGGCGAAGCCCTTGCCGTGCTCGCCGGCGCGAGCGGCCTCGATGGTGGCGTTGAGCGCGAGAAGGTTGGTCTGCTCGGCGATGGTGTTCAGTACCTCGAGGATGGCGGAGATCTGCTGCGACTGGTCGTCCAGCGCGCGAACCTGGGACGAGGCGTCCGCGACGGCCTCGCTCAGACGCGCCATCCCCCCAGCGGCCTTCTGCACCACCTCGTGCCCCTCGGAGGCGACCCGGACCGCGCCGCCCGCGCGGGCCCCGACCTCCCGGGCGAGCTTCACGACCTCGTCGATCGCCTGACCCATCTCCTCCGCCGCCGCGGCCATCCGCTCGGTGTCTTCGGCCTGGGCGACGGCACCGGAGGCGACCTGACCGACCGCGGCCTTGAAGCTGATAGTGATCTCGCCCATCTCGTCGGCCGAAAGCGTCTGCTCCTGAACCACGGAGTCGAGCGTCGAGGCCCGCTCGCCCAGCCGTCCCGAGGCGCCCTCGAGCGAGGTCGAGGTCCGGGCGAGTTCGCGGGAGGCGTCGGCGACCTGTCCCGCCTGCCCCCGAATCGTCTCGATGAGCTGCGCCAGGCGGTCCATCCCCTCACCGAGTGCATCCAGAGCCGTGCCGACGGCGCCGCCCTCGCCCCTCAGGCCCCGGACGATCCGGCCGTCCCGAAGCTCGCCCGCGACCTCGACCAGGCGAGACGACTGAGACGCCTCCGCCTGCGAGAGACGGGTGATCCGGACGAGAACCAGCGTCTCGTACACGACGAAGGCCGCGTGAATCGCCACGATCCCCCACCCGTGCGCCATTCCCGCGGGGAAGACGTAGACGGGGACCCCCTGCATCTGCAGCACGTGGAAGAGAAGGTGGTGCGCGGTGATCGTCGCCGCCCCCGCCACCGGCACCCGCCAGTCCCGGTAGATCGTCAGGAAGGCGAGCGACGCGAAGATGTGGAAGTGCATCTCGATCATCCCGCCCGCCACGTGAATCACCAGGCCGGAGTAGACCATGAAGGCGGCCCCGACGAAGACGCGCGTCGCGAGCGCCCCGGCGCGATGGCGAGTCAGGAACCACGCAATCCCGCTGGTCAGGCCACCGACGATGACAGCCGCGATCGGGCGGCCCGTGACCAGGCCGAGGATGACCACGAAGGGGAAGTGGATGGCCAGGACGAGCCCCATGAGCTGATCGGACTCGATTCGGCCCTGCAGGAGCAGATCGGGAGCCGCGTTCGACTCGGTCTCGGGGGCGGCACGGCGCTCGGACATATCGCAGGTTCCTCTGCATTCAGGGGCGAACACGGTCGCCCCGGCGACGGGGTGGATCAGGTGCATCGCTAGCATCGGACGGGGCTTCACCGCACTTTATCGAGGATCTGCTCGGGTTGAGAGGAGGCGGTGTGGTGAGGCTCGGAGTCACGTGGATCACGGCCGGCGTAGTGGTTTGCGCGGCATGTACTTCCGACGATGGCGGCGATCGTTCGGTCGCGTCGGGCAGGGAGTTCGTGCCGCAGTGGACGCTGCCCCGCTCCGGCGGCGCGACCCTCGACGCGACCACCGATCTCACCGATGTGGTGGGTGCCGCCCTCCTCGAAGACGGTCGAATCGCGATCGCGGACGCGGCCTCCTCCCAGGTGCACTACTTCGGCGCGGACGGCGCCCACCTCGCCACGCTCGGAGGCGCGGGAGACGGACCCGGCGAGTTCCGGACGATCGAGTCGCTCGGCGTGCTCCCCGGCGACACCGTCTGGGTCCACGACTTCGCATACCAGCGCCTGACCTTCATCGACCCGGAGCTCCGGATCGACCGCATCGTCGCGCTGCAACCACGTCTGGGTGCCGGGCTCGCGGCCGGCGTCCTCGAGACCGGCGTGGTGGTCGTGGGACAGGCGTGGTCGTCCGCTCGGGTCGGCGCTGCGACGGAGGTCGGGCTCAACCGCGAGCCGGTCGCCTACGCCGCCTACTCCGCCCGTGGCGAACTCGTGGACACCGTCGCGCTCGTCCCGGGTCGCGAGGTGATCCTGTCGCAGGAGGACGGGCGGGGTGTCATGAGCCCGGCCCCCCTCGGTCGCCACGCCGTTCATGCGCTCGTCGGCGGCCGCCTCGTGGTGGGGGACCAGGAGGATCCGGAGCTGAGGGTGATCGACCTCGGCGGCGGGGCGCCGGACACGCTCCGGTGGTCGGTTCCGAGCCTCGAGGTCACGCCGCAGATGCGCGACGCGTGGCGGGAGGAGCGGCTGGCCGGGGTGCCCGCCTCCGAGCACCAGGAGCTCGAGCGCTCACTCCTCGACGCTCCCTGGCCCGATCGTCGCCCTGCGTACGGCGACCTCCTTCCCGGCGGCGCGCACGAGATCTGGGTCGCCGACTTCGCACTCCCGGGCCGAACCCCCGCGTCCTGGACCGTTCTGGGGATGGACGGAGCGCTCCGAGCCTCCGTCCCGACTCCGGACGGCTTCCGTCCGCTGGCGATCGACGGGGACCGGGTCGTGGGTGTGACGCGCGACGAGTTCGGGGTGCCGACGGTGGAGGTGCGGAGACTCGTTCGGGGGTAAGCGGCGCCCCGCCGACTCCGGGCCGTCGGAACGGCCCGAAGGCCG
The DNA here is from genome assembly GCA_028280525.1 of Longimicrobiales bacterium. Classification (GTDB taxonomy): domain Bacteria; phylum Gemmatimonadota; class Gemmatimonadetes; order Longimicrobiales; family Gaopeijiaceae; genus Gaopeijia. The sequence goes on along the minus strand of JANQLR010000387.1, from coordinate 12,842 downwards.
CGTTCAGCGCCCGGCCGCGGCCATCTCCGTCGCCTTCGCGGCGTCCAGTACGCGGTCCGCGGTCTCCCCTTCGAACTCGGCGGTGTAGGCGGTCTCCACCAGGATCGCCTTGACCTCGGCGGGGCCGAGCGTCGGGGCCAGCTCCAGCATGAGGGCGGCCACCCCCGCGGCGACCGGGGCGGTCGAGGAGACCGAGAGGAAGGCCTCCCGCGGCGATCTGCCCTCCGCCAAGGCCCGCATGTAGAGCGCCGTCAGGAGGACCTTGTAGTCGTAGTGGAGGACGTTGAGGTCGGCGGTCCCGATCCCGGCCTCGAGCCGATCCCACATCCCGGTCGGGAAGAGGGAGAGCTCGTGCGGGTAGTGAATGAAGACGGGGAGGATGCCGTGGGCGACGGCGCGTTCGATCGCGGGGTCGACGACGGCTCGCGCCTCCTCCGAGAAGGGTGCGTGGGAGTAGGTCAGGATGTGGATCCCGTGGTCGATCGCCCAGTCGATCGCCCGGGAGATCGCCTCGGCGGACTCCATCGGGTCACGGGAGGCCGTGTTGAGGGCGACGATCTCCGCTCCGGGTGCGATCTCACGGAGCGTCAGCGCCATCCAGTACCCGTGCTCCGCGTACGCCGAGAGCGCTCCGTTCCCGAGGAGGTCGACGCCGTCGGCGTAGAGGTCGGGTGCGGCGTCCATGCCGAAGCCGTGGTCGAGGATCCCGACGCGGACCCCCCGGCCGTCGGCGACTCGCCGGGCCTCTGCCAGGCGGTGTACCTCGGCCCAGGAGGGACGCTCGTGCGCGTCCGGGAAGATGAGCACGGCGGGCTCCTGTGCCTCCGCGCGAACCGCGGTCGCGACCCCCGCCGCCACCACCAGCCACCGCCACCCCACGTACCTCACCTCGCACCCCCTCCTCTCCAGGCCCCTGCATTGGAGTCCCTGCGGCGGCACGGGGTTGCTCAGCTGCCGAGCACCTCCATCGCCGTCCGCTCCAGCCAGCTCCAGTACCGCTCCACATAGCTCACGCCGTCCGGCCCCGACAGGTGCCACGGGTTCATCAGGGTGTGGCGCAGGATGAAGATGTGGTCCGCGCTGTCGGGATCGGTCGGGATGTCGTTGAGCGTGGCGGGGTCGATGCCGAGCTCGGCGAGGATGCGCTCGGCGTGCCCGTCGAGCCGGTCGTGACGCAGCGAGGTGTACGACCCGATGAAGTCGTGCCCCTGGAGCGACTGCCCCGGCTCGACCTTCATCCGCTGGAAGACCTCGCGCCCGAAGGCGTTCATGCGGGCCAGGGAGGTGTTCCCCTCCGGATTGATCGCCAGACAGATGAGGTTGGAGTCCGGCTCGAAGGGGGTGCAGACGCGGACGCGCCCGGCCCATCGTGCGCGCACCTCCGCGACGGAGTCGTAGAACTCCTCGCACGCACGGACCGTCATCCGCAGGATCCGCCCCAGCCCGGTCGAGTCTAGGGGGAGGACGCGGTGCGTCAGCGCCACGGCGGCGGCAGCGTTCCCCGGCTTGGAGCCCTCGAGGATGTACTGCCCCAGGTTGTGGAGCTTCTCCCGGGTCGGCATGGGCTCTTCGCGGTCGCCCAGGTCGAAGACGTACGCCGCCTCCTGGTAGAGGAAGTCGACGACCTCCCGGTTGCGGGCGATGAAGGCGCCCGCCGGGTAGGGGACGTAGCCGAGCTTGTGCGGGTCCACGGTGATCGAGTCGGCGTGGCCCAGCGCGGCGAAGGCGCCGTAGACCGGGGCGCTCGGGAAGTGACGGAAGCCCTGCGCGACCTCTTCGCGAGTGTGCAGCGACCCGTCGGGGCGCCGGAAGACGGAGGCGAGGTACCCGCCCCACGCCGCGTCGACGTGAACCCCGAAGTCGAGCCCCCGCTCCTTCCAGCGATCGCGCGCCTCCACGATTCGATCGATCGGGTCCACCGTGCCGAACTCGGTGGTGCCGAGCATCCCGACGACGCAGAGCACGGGGGCCCGCTCGCGCTCCGCCCGCTCCAGCTCCGCGTCGAGCGCGTCGGCGTCCATCCGCATGCGCGCGTCGACCGGGACCTCCAAGAGCTGAGCCGTCCCGAGGCCGAGGACCTTCATCCCCTTCGCCCAGGAGTAGTGCGCCGAGGCGGAGACCAGGACGCGCGGCGGCTCGATCCCGTGCTTCAGGAAGAAGCCCGCGGTCCCCAGGTGCTCGACGCGCTCCCGCCGCACCGCCTTCGAGAAGGCGTGGAAGCGGGCGCGGTCGCCCAGCTCGCGAAGTCGTCCGGCCACCTCCCGCCGCAGCGCGACCGTCTCATCGATCGAGAGGTTGAGGAGCTCCCAGGTGGTGTACGCCGACAGCGCCTTCGACGCCGGTCCGACGCCCTCGGGGTCCCACCCCTCCGCCGCCGCACCCGCCTGCAGGGCGAGCCCGTAGCAGCGCAGCGACCGGAAGTTCCAGAGCGCCTCGTAGTTGGCGACCGTGCCGCCCCCGGTGAGGTGCCCCCAGGCGCACGGCTCCTTCGACTCGTCGCACGAGAAGCCGAACATCCGCGCGAGCTGCTCCCCGGCCTCCAGCTCCATCCCCACCGTCACCGGCGCCGCCTCCTCGGAGACGTTGTTCGGGTTGTAGAGCGTGGTGACGAGCTTCGCGACGAGCCCGGGGAGGAGGAGGTCCCCCGTCATGTGGCCGACGTAGCGCGGGTGGAAGAAGGGGACCGCGCGCTTCAGATCCGCGCTGAGCTTGTAGAGCTCGGAGCGAATCCTCGCCTGCATCGCCAGGAAGTCCGGGCGGTGCCGTGCGTCGGCCTCGATCCGGAAGCCGTCCTCCGGGTGGAAGTTCCTCCTCCAGTAGGCGTGGTCGCGGAGGAACTCGACCACGAGCGACTCGAGGAGCTGGTCGTTCTCGGCCGCCGGCCCCAGGAAGAGCGGCTGGATGAAGTCGAAGTCGTCGTCGGGAGCGTTCATGGCGCGAACGAACCCGAAAACGGAGGGAGCGGTCAAGGCGTGCCCGCGCTCACCCCTCCCGCATCGCGACGGAGGGCGGGATCCGCGTCGCGCGCCACGCCGGGACGAGGCAGGCGGCGAGGGCGATCGCGCCGAAGAAGAGCGCCGCCGCCGCGACCGTCACCGGGTCGGTCGTCGACAGGTCGGTCAGGAGCGACTGCAGCGTCCGTCCGACCACGAAGGCCGCCCCCGTCCCGACGACGAGCCCGACGCCGACCAGCGTCATCCCCTGGGAGAGGACCATCCGCAGCACGCGGCGCCCGTCGGCGCCGATCGCAATGCGGACCCCGATCTCGCGCACGCGCCGCGCCACGGTCCAGGAGAGCACCCCGTACAGCCCGACGCCGGCGAGGAGCGCGGCGAGCCCCGCGAGGACGAACATGAGCGCCGCGGTCATCCGCGGACGCGCGATCGCGTCCCGCACGACGTCCTCCATCGGGATCACCTGCGAGATCGGCACGGTGGGGTCGATCTCGGCGACGGTCGCCTCGAGGATCGGCAGCAGGTCGACCTCCGCCCCGATGGGTCGCATCGCGACGTGCATCCAGGGGAAGTGCGCGGTCTGCGCGTAGTGGTGGTAGACCTTCGGCCGGGTCTCCTCGTCCATCGCGCCCTGGACGACGTCGTCGACGACGCCGACGACGACCCATGGCGTCTCGAGGTCGCCCCAGTTGATCGCGAGGCGGCGGCCGATCGGATCCAGGCCGGGCCAGAGCGACTCGGCGGTCGCGCGATTGACCACGATCACCGGCGGGGAGCCCTGAACGTCGGCGCCCCGCTCGAAGCCCCGGCCTGCGATGAGCGGGATGCCCATCGCCGCGAAGTAGTCCCCCGTCACATTCCGCATGTCCGCCACCGGCCAGTCCTCCCGCGAGGCGGGCGGCGCGTCGTAGTCGTGAAAGGAGGTCGCGGCGCCCCAGGAGAGGAGGGGGAGGAAGGTGATCGCCCCCGCCGCCTCGACGCCGTCCCGCGCCTGGAGATCGGCGGTCATCCGCTCGTAGAATCGCGTCCGTTCCTCCGAGCTTCGGCCCACGAGGTTCAGCCGGGCGGTCAGGACGCCCTCCGTCTCGATCCCGGGGTCCGCCCGGATCAGCTCGACGAAGGAGCGCGTCGTCAGGATGGCTCCAACCAGGAGCGGCATCGAGAGCGCGACCTCCAGGACGATCAGCCCGCTCCGCAGCCGAAGGGTCCCGCGCGACGGCCCCCGGCCCTCCGCTCCCAGGGTCCGGGCGGGGTCCTCCCGACGGAGTTGAAGGGCGGGCACGATCGCGAAGAGGAGGCCGGTCCCGATCGACACCGCCAGGGCGAAGAGGAGGACGGGGCCGTCCACACCCGACTCCTCCACGCGCGGAAGGGCGAAGGCGGCCGGGAGACGGGCGGCGATCATGCGGGTGCCGACCCACGCGGCGCCGACGCCGAGCAGCCCCCCCAGCCCGGAGAGGACGATCGCCTCCCCCAGGAGCTGACGCGCGAGGACGCCCCCCGTCGCCCCGAGCGAGGTCCGCACCGCCATCTCCTGCCGGCGCTCGGTCGCCCGCGCAAGAAAGAGGTTCGCCACGTTCGCGCAGGCGATCAGGAGGAGGACGCCGACGGCGGCGAGGAGGATCCACAGCCCCTGGCGCGTGTCGCCGAGGATCTGGTCGTCGATCGCCCGGACCTCGATCTCCCACCCGGCGTTGAAGTCGGGGTACGCCTCCACCAGCCCGGCGAACACCCCCTGCGCCTCCTGACGCGCCTGTTCCACGGAGACGCCCGGAGCCAGTCGCGCGACCCCGTAGAGGAAGCGGCCGGTGCTCGTCTGATCCCCGGTCTCCGCCATCGTGATCGATACGTAGAAGGCGGCCTCGTCCTGGAAGACGACGTAGCCCGGGGCGACCACGCCGCTGATCGTGACCGCCTGGCCGTTCACCTCGAGCGACTGACCGACGACCGTCGGGTCGGCACCGAAGTGTTGCTCCCAGAAGTCGTGGGCCAGGAGGATCTCCGGCTGCGCCATCGACGCCGTCTCGCTGAAGCCCGCGCCGACGGCCATCTCCATCCCGAGGAGGGTGAAGAAGTCGGGGGTGACGTACTGCGCCGGGAACTCGTTCATCCGGTCGTCCAGCCGCACGAGCGTCGACTGCGCGAGGACGATCCCGGCGAGCTCCTCGAAGGCGCCGACTCCCGCCTCGAGGTCGAGGAGATTCCCGGGGTTCGACACGTTCCCGGTGACCTCGCGGGCCGGATCGGCCTCGGTGAGCGTGACGAGGCGGTCGGGCTCCGCGTAGGGGAGCGGCTGAAGGAGCACCGCGTTGATCACCGTGAAGATCGAGACCGCCGCCCCGATCCCCAGCACCATCGTCCCTACGGCGACCGCGGTGAACCCCGGGTCCCGGCGCACCCTCCGCACCGACCGGCCCACCCATCCGAAGATCCGCTCCATCCCGTTCATCCCCCCGCCGTCGTACCCATTCGTTCCGCGACGCCCGTCGCCGCGGAGCGGCTCGATCACCCCGTAGGCGAAGGCGAGCCGCAGCGCCTCCCACCGGTACCACCACCGCCGCGCCGAACCGCGCGGCCGCTGACCGAACTCCTCGTCGAGATCGGCCAGGATCGACGCCCCGACCGTCCCGCGCGGGAGCCGTCGTCCGAGCCACGCTCGAATCCGCCTCGGCGGACCTCCCCTCCCCTCCCCGTCCGTCATCCCTCGCGCGCCTCCAGGTCGAGGCCTCGCCAGAGCGTTTCGAGCGCCGCCCGGGTCTGCGCGAGCGCGCGGCGGCCCGCCGGGGTGACGGAGAAGCGCCGGAGGGGACCGGTCCGCCGCCCCTCCGGCGGCGTCGGATCCTCCCGCCACTCCAGCATCCCCTTCCGCTCCAGACGGTCGAGCGTCGTGTAGAAGGCCCCGCGAGAGACCGTCCTCCCGGCGCTCGCCTCGATCTCTCGGCGCACCTCGAGGGCGTAGGGGGCCTTCGACTGCTGCAGGATCGCCAGCAGGACCATCTGCTCGAACTCGCCCAGGAAGGCGTTGGGGCTCATGCGACCTCCGGAGGTGCCCGTCGCGCGGGCCGGCGCCGGCCCGAGGTGTCTACATTGCGGACTGTATTCTGCATGCGTACACAATGTAGACACGTGAGCGCAAGGGTCCGCACGGCGCGGGGGGGGTCGGGCTTGGGCGGCGACGCAGGTCGCACACCGGAAGGGGGGCGGAGCGGGTGTTCGGCGCTGACGCATGCGGCGACGTGCCGCTCGAGCCGCCGGACCCGCCCGTCAGATCGAGACCGTCACCTGCCGCGCACGGAACCGCTCCTGCACCCGCGCCATGAACTCCGGCGCCTCGAAGGGCTTGGGCAGGAAGGAGGTGGGGTCCCGGTCGACCCACTGCTGGACGAGGGGCGAGCCCGCAAAGCCGCTCACCATCAGCGTCGCCAGTCCGGGAGCCGTCTCGGCGAGCCACTCCAGCAGCTCGACGCCGTTCATCCGCGGCATCATCACGTCGGTGACGACCATCTGAATGCGCTCGCGGTGGGTCTGGAAGACGGCCTGCGCCTCCCGGCCGTCCTCGGCGGAGAAGACCTGCCACCCGGCGCGCCGGAGAATCTTCTCCATCACCACACGGATCGTGTCCTCGTCGTCCACCACGAGGATTCCGGTTCCGGGAGGGATGGGCGCGGCCGGGTGCGAGCGCGACCCGGTCGGGGACGCGGGCGACCCGGTCGAGGGCGTGGTCGACCCGGTCGAAGGCGCGGTCGACCCGGTCGAGGGCGTGGTCGACGCGCGTGACGAGGTCGAGGCGGGTGTCTCGTCCATCGGTGGCGGGGTCACCCCGTCGGAGGTCGGCGCCGATACCGCACCCATCGTCGCAGCGCTCACCGCGCCGTTCGCTGACACCTCCGGGGGGTCCACCCACCCCTCCGCCATGAGCGACGGCCCCTCTCCCGAGCCGGCCTGCCGAGTGCCGAACTCGGGGAGGAGGACCCGGACCCGGGTGCCCACCACGGGCTGGCTCTCGATGGAGACGTGCCCACCGGACTGCGCCACGATCCCGTAGATCGTCGCGAGCCCGAGGCCGGCTCCCTCCCGGTCCCGCTTGGTGGAGAAGAAGGGCTCGAGTGCGCGCGAGAGCGTCTCGTCGTTCATCCCCATCCCGTCGTCCGCCACCGTCAGACAGACCCACGACCCGGCCGAGACCGGCGGGGAGAAGAGGTGGCCGTCGGAGGCGCGCTCGCCATCGAAGCGCCCGACCTCCAGGACGATGGAGCCCCCGTCCGCCAGCGCCTCGTTGGCGTTGGAGACGAGGGCGACGAGGATCTGCTCCAATCGCCCCCAGTCCATCCACACCAGGTGCGTGCCCGCGGCCGAGCGGACCTGGAGTTCGACGTCGAGGGGGAGCGTGGGGCGGATCTTCGCGGCCCCCTCGTAGATCCACGATCCCAGGTCGACCCGCTCGCGGCTCCCGACCTCCTTCCCGGAGACGATCAGGAGGAGGTCGGCGATCTCGCGGGCGCGGCGAGCCGCGACGGCGATGTGGGAGAGCTCGCCCGACGCTTCGGCGTCGTCCTGCACGCTCGGCTCGAGGAGGGTGACGTGGCCGAGGATCGAGGCGAGGAGGTTGTTGAAGTGGTGCGCCATCCCGCCGGCGAGGCGTCCTACCGCGTCCATGGTGCGCGCCTGGCTCTCCGAGCTCTCCCGCGCGCGCAGTCGGGTGATGTCCTCGACCGTCGCAACGACGGCCGCCCCGGCCGGCCCGTCCTCGAGGAGTGCCGCGGGGCTGCGAACGGAGGCCTCGCGCTCGTCGCGCGCGGTCGGCGCCGCCTCGAGCCCCTGCACGCCATCGTCGATGCGATGGTCCCGGGCGAGCGAGAGCGCGAGCTCGGGAATGGCGTGGAAGAGCGTCGCCTCGACCCCGATCAGCCCGCCCGCGGGCGCCCCGAGCATCCGCTCCATCGCCGGGTTGGCGTAGAGGATGCGACCGCCTCGGTCGAGCGCGACCAGACCCTGCGGGGAGGCATCGGCAGCCCAGCCGCGGGAGAGCGGTACGGGGGTCGAGCTCGGGTTCGACATTCCGGAGGGTCAGGGTCCCCGGGCGAGACCATGCGGATGCATGCTCCCCGGTCGACGTGGGCCTCTCGGAAGGTTCGACCCCCCATGCCGAAGTCTGTAGCGGACCGAGGACGGGTCGCACCGGGAGAGCGCCACGTCGGGGAGTTCTGGCGCGCGTCGAACGGTGCGCGTAGGGTACCGGACGAGATCGTCCGGTGCAGGAGTACCCGGGAGCTGGGAGTGCGCAGATGAGCCGAGGGACTGCTTCGTGCGTCGCTTCGTTCTGCGCGCTGCTCGCCCTGTTCGCAGGGTGTGACGGGGGTACGACCGGGGCTGCGTCCGCATGGACTCCACCGCCTCCGGATCCGGCGATCGAGGCGCTGACCGAGTTCCGTGACTGCCCCGAGTGCCCGGTGATGGTCGCGCTCCCTCCAGGTCGATTCACGATGGGGAGGAGGGAGGGGGAGGGACTCGACGAGACTCCTGCGCGATGGCACCACCTGCTGGATGACGAGCGACCCCGGGTCGAGGTCGCGATCGACTATCCGTTCGCGGTCGGGAAGTTCGAGGTGACCTTCGACGAGTGGGAGCGATGCCGCGTTGCCGATGGCTGCGATCTCAGGCCCGAGGCGGCCCACGGGAGGGGCGACCGCCCGGTCATCCACGTGGGAAGGCTGGATGCGGAACAGTACCTCGCCTGGCTGAGCCGAGAGACCGGGAAGAGCTATCGACTGCCCAGCGAGGCGGAGTGGGAGTACGCCGCTCGAGGCGGCACCGAGACCGCACGGTACTGGGGCGATGCGATCGGGTCCGGACGGGCCGCGTGCACCGGCTGCGGCGGCGAGTACGATCGTCGCACGGCTCCGGTGGGCTCCTTCGCCGCGAACGCCTTCGGGCTGCACGACGTCCTCGGGAACGCCCGGGAGTGGGTGTCGGACTGCTACACCCCGTCCGTCGGGGACCGTCCTCTGGATGGGAGCCCGGCGGAAGAGGAGTCCCCGTACTGGCAGGACGGAGCCTGTTCCGCCTGGGTGTACCGCGGAGGTGGCTGGCGATCCGAGCCGTACCAGCTTCGGGCCGCCGCCCGCCGTCCGTACAACACCCGGGCCGTGTGGGGGACGACGGGCAGCTCGGCTTCCGGCTTTCGCGTCGTCCGAGAGCTGCGAGCGGTGACTCCGCGGCCTTCGATCGCCGCGAACAGCCCATGATCGTCCGGTAAGTCCCGGCTGCGCCCGCGAACGGGCCCGATCATGCGTGTGAACGGGTCCGGGCGATCCGCCTGAACCCGGCCCGGCCTAGTCGTCCGGGTGCCAGCCCGAGCGCGCCTGTGCGGCGCCGCGGGAGACGCCGGTCCCGACGCCGATCCCCAGCCCGATCCCGGTCACCATACCGGCGGCCGGACCGATGAAGGGGAGGAGGGTGATGGCGGTCCCGGCCACGACGGCGGTCGCGGCCCCGGTGAAGAGCCCGATCCCGGGCTTCTCCACGACGTTCGTGAAGCGAAGGCGACGGCGCACGAAGTCCTTCGAGCGCGAGTGGCCGACGACGCCGGCGACGCCGGCAGCGATGATCTCGAGCATGGGTCTCTCCTGTGGATGTGCCGCAGAAGTCCTCCGGCACATCACTCTCGGGTCGAGGGCGACGGATTCCGCCCGTACCCTGCCGAGTCCTACGGGAGTCGACGAGGCGGGTTTCGGTCAGCCGGCCGCGCCCCGCAGGCCGTGCAGAACCATCTCGACGATGCGGTCCGCGAGCACCTCCGGGGGCGGGAGCGGCACCTCCATGATGGGGAGGAGGACCGAGTTCGCGAAGATGGAGCCCATCACCATGCTGATCGGCACGCGCGGATCCGCATCTTCGGGAAGTCCGAGGCGGCGCAGGAGGCCGGCGAGCTTCCGCTCGACCCCGCCCTCCCCCTCTCGAATGCAGCGGAAGGCGGCCCGCGTGGCCGGATCCGGGGAGAGGAGGAGACGGAAGAGGTCGCGCTGCTCCGCACCGATCCGAAGCGCCCCGACGACGAAGCCCCGGAGGGCCTCCACGGGGTCCTCGTCGTCCGGGATCTCCCCGGGCAGGACCGAGGCCGGTCCACGCTCGGCCATCAGGGCGGTGACCAGCCCCTCCTTGTCCTCGAAGTGGTTGTAGACCGTCATCTGCGCGACGCCGGCGGCGCGGGCGATCGACTGGATCGTCGTGCTCCCGACGCCCGAGCGGACAAACTCCTCCCGAGCGGCGTCGAGGATGCGGGTCCGGGCGTCGACCCGGGCGTGCGCGGCGGTGACGTCCCGCTCGACGTCGAGCGCCTCGAGCAGGTCGTCGACGCGGCGGAACCGCCGGTAGATCGTCGCCCGGGAGACGCCCGCCTCGGTCGCGACGCGGTCCACGGAGAAGGCGTCCGGACGTTCGTCGACCAGTCGTGCGGCGGCGTCGAGGATGCGCTCGCGGACGGTGTCGGCGGAGGGGGAAGACATGACGAAAGCTGGGGCGGGACCTCAGCGGAAGAAAGACGATGCTGGCATTGACACATATTTATAGCGCTTGTACTAATACGTTGCACTGCATCCGGGCACTCCGTCCCGGACGAAGGGGTACAGCCTCGGCCGTTCCGAAGCCCTCCATCGACTCGTCCATGTCCTCCTCGCCCCTCCCCTCCCACGTCCCCACCCTCGTCGTCGGTGCCGGACTCGCCGGACTCGGGTGCGCCCGCACCCTGGTCGCCGCCGGCGAAGAGGTCCACGTGGTCGGAGCCTCCCACGCGGTCGGCGGGCGCGTCCGCACCGACGACGTCGAGGGTTTCCGGCTCGACCGGGGCTTCCAGGTCCTCCTGACCTCGTATCCGGAGATCCGCGCGCAGGTCGACCTTCAGCGCCTCCGGCTCCACCCCTTTCGGCCGGGTTCGCGCGTCTTCATCGACGGTCGCACCGAGGTCCTCTCCGATCCCTGGCGGAACCCGGGGAGCGCCTTCGCCTCCCTGGCGGCCACGGTCGGGACGCTCTCGGACAAGATGAAGACGGCGAAGCTCCGCTCGTCGCTCCGGGGGGAGGCGCTCCCCTCTCTCCTGGAGAGCTCGGACATCCCGACCGAGGAGGAGCTGCGCACCCTCGGCTTCAGCGAGCGCTTCATCGACGGCTTCTTCCGCTCCTTCCTGGGGGGCGTCTTCCTGGAGCGGGACCTCGACACGACCGCGCGCTTCTTCCGCTACCTCTTCCGGCTCTTCTCCGACGGCGACACCGCCCTCCCGGAGAAGGGGATGCAGGCGCTCCCCGAACAGCTCGCCGAGCCGCTCGAGGGTCGGATCACGCTGGAGGCGCCGGTCCAGGTCGCCGAGGCAGGCCGGGTGACGCTCCGCAACGGGACCGAGATCCGCGCCGACCGGATCGTGATCGCGACCGACGCGGGGGCGGCCGTCGGGCTGGTCGGCGGAGCGCCGCGCGCCGCGAAGCCGACGCTCAACACCTACTTCGACGCCCCGGAGGCTCCCTTCCACGAGCCGATGCTCATGCTCGACGGGGAGGGGACCGGTCCGGTGAACCACCTGGCCGTCCTCAGCAACGTCGCGCCCTCGTACGCGCCCCCCGGTCGCGTGCTGATTTCGGCGAACGCGGTCGGCGCGGCAGCGTCGCTCGGCGACGCCTTCGCGGCGGCCGCACGGGAGCAGCTGGAGAGATGGTTCGGGGAGCAGGTCCGCGAATGGCGCGAGATCCGGACCTATCACGTGGCGAACGCCCTCCCGGCTCAGCCGGTGGGGAGTCTCGACGCCTCCCGCGCCCCCGAGCTGTCGCGAGACGGGATCCTGATCTGTGGAGACCACACGCTGCACGGCTCGCTGCAGGGCGCGCTGGAGTCGGGACGACGCGCGGCGGAGCAGCTCCTCGGCGCGACCGCGGGAGCCGCCGAATGAGGCATCGCGCCCTCCTCGGACTCGGGCTGGCCGCGGCGCTCGCGGGGTGCTCGATGGCCCCCGCCGCGAAGCCGCCGGAGCCGGTCGAGGAGCTCCCCGACACCTTCGAGCAGGTCTCGATCCCGGGCGACTACGCCCCGGCCGGATGGTGGAGCTCCTTCCAGGACCCGACGCTCGACACCCTCCTGGCCGAGGCGCTGGTGGAGAACCTCGACCTTCAGGAGGCGGTCGCCCGCGTCACCGAGAGCCGGGCGCTGCTGGGGATCGCCACGGCCCCTCTCCTCCCCTCGGCGACGGTGACCGGGAGCGTCACGCAGAACTCGAGCCCGAACAACACCGGGTTCGGACGGCAGATCTTCGAGCTGCTGAGCGGAGCCGCCGGCGACTCGACCGACGCCGGAGACGGGAATGGGGACGGCAACGGGAACGGCGATGGGGACGGCGACGGCGAGGAGCCCGAGGGCCCGCCGGACCGGTTCACCAACACCATCTACTCGCTCTCGATCGGCTTCGCGTACGAGCTCGACTTCTGGGGCAGACTCCGGAACGATCGGAGCGCCGCGGCCGCCGACCTGGCCGCCTCCGAGGCGGACCTGCACACGGCTCGATTGAGCGTTCTGGCCGAGGTCATCACCGCCTACTTCGAGTACGTCGATCTCCGCGGGCGGGTCGAGCTGACGGAGGAGATCGTCTCGGTGCTCGAGGAGCGGACGGCGCTCACCGAGGATCGATACGACCGCGGCCTGGTGACCTCCTTCGAGCTCTACCAGGTGCGTCAGGATCTGCGGACGACGCAGGCGGGGCTGCCGCAGCTCCGCACCCAGCTCGCCGACGTCGAGCGTCGCCTCGCCCTCGCGACGGGCCGCTACCCGACCGAGGTGCGCGAGCTGATCGAGCGCACGACGCCGACCCTCCATCCCGGATCGATCCCGGCGGGGCTCCCCTCCGACCTC
>JANQLR010000377.1 GCA_028280525.1 Longimicrobiales bacterium | reverse complement strand
AGCCACGCCCGGGAAGCCCGCCCCGGTTCGGAGGTGGAGGACCGCCCGAGGGGCACCGACGAATCCCCGTGCTTCCTGCCTCATCGGCCGGTACAGCATCGGCTCGGCTGGACGCGCCGGGCCGAGATTCCGGGTGTCCTCGATCACGCCGACGACGCGGGCCCAGTTCCACTCTCCCTCCGTCTGCCCGTCGAGGCCGGTCGCCACGCGCGAGCCGATCGCGTCCCCGTCCGGGAACCACCGGCGTGCGAGCGTCCGGTTGACGATTGCGACCCGCTCGCCGTCGACGTCGTCGCTCGGCAGGAAGGAGCGGCCGTCCAGGAGCCTCGCGCCGATCGCGTCGACGTAGTCGGTGGAAACGGCGTGCCACCGTACGCTCTCGTCGGGCCCGCCCTCGGCGAACCCCTCGATCCGAAGGCCTGCCCCCGCGCCGACCTCCGACGGGAGGAACTGACCCCACCCGACCCGCTCCACACCCGGGAGGCGCGCGACCGCCGAGGTGAGTTCGTCGTAGTAGGCCGTCTGCGACGCGGCCGGGAGCTGCCCAGACCCCGGGTAGCCCACGGACATCGTGACCAGCCCCGCGGTCTCGAAGCCGAGGTCGGTCGTGCGCAGGCTGGCCAGGCTTCGGACGAGGAGACCCGCGCCGAGGACGAGGACGACGGCGAGCGCCACCTCCGTACCGACCAGGAGGCCGCGGAGCGTCCGGTCCCGGCGCGATCCGGCACGGCTTCCGGCGCCGCGGTCGATCGCCGAGCCCGGTGTTCGATGGGAGGCGAGGAGGGCCGGCGCCAGTCCGAAGCCGAGGGCGACCGAGGTCGAGAGGAAGAGGGCGAAGGCGAGCACGGTCGGATCGACGCCGATCGAGGCGGTCACTGGAAGGAGGGGCTCGACGAGCGGTCGCACGGCCTCGACGGCGACGACGGCGAGCCCCACGCCGATGGCTCCCCCGCCCAGCGCGAGCACCAGGCTCTCGGAGAGGACGAGGGCGACGATTCGCGACCGAGGTGCGCCGAGTGCGAGCCGGATCCCCCACTCCCTGGCCCGGCCGGCCGCGCGGACGAGCGCCAGGTTCGCCACGTTCGCAGAGACGATCAGGAGGACCAGGAAGGTCGCCCCCAGCAGGAGGAGCAGCGCGGTATCGAGGTCACCGACCTGATCCTCGTGGAGCGGGGTCACCCAGATGCGGGAGTCCGCGCCGAAGGTCTCCGGGTGGGCTCGGGACAGCTCCGACGCCAGGGCGGCGACCTGATCCCCGGCGACGTCGAGGGAGTGACCCGGCGCCAGGCGCGCCACGACCCGGTGGAACCAGGCGTCGCGCATCCGCGTGACCTCCTCGCCGAAGAAGGAGGCCGCGGGGATGTCCCACTCCGCCGCGACCCAGAGCACGACGTCGGCCGGGTAGTCGAGTCCCTCGGGGGCTACCCCCATCACCTCGAAGATCTCGCCATCGAGGTTGAAGGTCCGACCGACGATCCCGGGGTCCGCGCCCCAACGACGGGTCCACAGACCGTGCGACACCACCGCGACTCGCGTGCCGGCCGGCACCGTTTCGGGTCCGAAGCTGCGACCGAGGCGGGGTTGGACGCCGAGCGTGTGGAAGAAGTTCGCGGAGACGTCCGCGTATCGGATCCGCTCCGGGTGGCCGTCTCCCAGCAGGTTGCCGCCGCGCGGGACGTAGGCGGAGACGGACGAGAAGGCGCCCAGATCGCGAAGGTCGAGGAAGTCCGCCGGGGCCGGATTCCGCTCCGGCCGTTGCAGGTCGGACTCCCACACCCGCACGAGGCGCGCGGGGTCTTCGAAGGGGAGGGGGTCCAGCAGGACCGCGTCGACCACGGAGAAGATCGCGCAGGCGGCCCCGATGCCGAGCGCCAGCGTCCCGATCACGAGCCCCGCGTAGCGAGGCTGCCGGACGATGCCGCGGACACCCGCGACGGCGCTCTCCGCGAGGCCGCGTCGCGACCGGCGGCGGTCCCGGCGACGCTGAAGGCGCGCGACCTCTTCGGTGATCTCTCCCAGGTGGCCGAAGGAGGCCTCGGCCTGCCGGCGCGCCTCGGCTTCGGGCACGCCCGCTTCGACCAGCTCCCGAGTCCGCTCCTCGATGTGGAAGCGGAGCTCCTCGCGAACGGGATCGTTCATGACCCACCCCCGTCCGCTCGCCGTGGAATGGAGGCGACGGCCCCCCGGAAGCGTGCCCACTCCGCCTCCATCTCCTCCAGGCGCGCCACCCCCGCCTCGGTCAGCTGGTAGAACTTCGCCCTGCGGCCGGCCTCGGTCCGTCCCCAGTCGGAGCTGAGCAGCTCACGGTTCTCGAGGCGGTGCAGAGCGGGGTACAGGACGCCCTCGGCGACGTCCAGCACCCCGCTCGAGTTCTCGCGCAGGATCCGGCCGATCCCGAACCCGTGCATCGGCGCGCGTGCGAGCACGCGCAGCACCAGGAGCTCCAGCGTTCCCGTGAACAGATCGTTCCCACCCATGTCGTCCCCTAGTTGAGCTACCCTACCTGAACTAGGGTATACGACTCAGCGACGAGCGAAAGGGTTTCAACGACCGGCCAGCACCACCTCGCGTCGGTGTTCGCGAATGTGCTCCCGCGGGGGCCGGTGCGTGCCGACCTCTCCGGTGGGCGTGAACCCGTGGCGGGCGTAGAGAAGGACCGCATCCTGGTTCAGATCGGCGACGTCGAGCCTCACGCGGGTGTACCCGACCGCACGCGCCCGCTCGAGCACGGCCGAGACCAGGGCGTCTCCGACCCCGCACCCGCGCGCCTCGGGGCAGACCCACATCGCGATCAGCCACCCGACTTCCGGGTCCGCGCGATCCGCCGCGAGGCGCACGACCCCGACGTCTCCGCCGGGGCCGCGCGAGCCGTCGCAGCGCGCGACGAAGGTGACGGCCCTCGAGAGCTGATGGGGCCAGTCCGCCTCCGGAAGCGCCCGTTCCTCCTCGAGGGTCGAGCCGAAGGCGAGCGGCGCTTCCATCAACGCCCGCAGCCGCACCTCCCGGAAACGTGCCCACTCCTCCGCACCGAGTTCGTCGATGAACACGGGAGCGCTCATACCTCGACCTCCTTCCACCGCCCCCGTCGGAAGAGGACGGCGGCGAACACCGCGAAGGTCGCGTAGGCGACGGCGATCGCGGTGAAGACGCCGGTCGGTCCCCACCCCATCGAGTAGGCCAGGACCCACGCAAGCGGGATCTCCCAGAGCCAGAAGCAGATCAGGTTCATCCACGTCGGCGTCCAGGCGTCCCCCGCTCCGTTGAAGGCGGCGCCGAGCGTCATCCCGTGGCCGTAGAAGAAGAACCCGGCGGCCACGATGCGGAGCCCGAGGACGCCCCACCGCGCCGCCTCGCCCTCGATCCCGAAGAGCCCGACCAGCGGCTCCGCGAAGGCGAGGAAGACGATCCCCGCACCCCCGAGGAAGGCGAAGGAGATCCACCCGGCCTGCCAGACGGAGGCCTCGGCTCGGTCCGGCTTTCCAGCGCCCATGTTCTGTCCGACCATCGTCGCGGCGGCATTCGACAGCCCCCACGCTGGGAGGAGCGCGAAGAGGACGATCCGGATCGCGACGGTGTACCCGGCGAGCGGCTCGGGGCCGAAGTCGGCGATCACCCGCACCAGCCCCACCCACGACGCCATCCCGATGAAGATCTGGAAGGTGCCGGTCGCGGAGAGGCGGATCAGCCGCCAGATCACCTCGAACTGGATCCGGAAGTGCGCGAGGGTGATGTGCAGGCGGTCCGAGAGGCGGAAGAGGGTGTAGATCTGGACGCAGACCGCGGTCCCGCGACCAATCGAGGTCGCCACCGCCGCACCGGTCACGCCCAGCTCCGGGAAGGGACCGATCCCGAAGATCAGGAGCGGATCGAGCAGGATGTTGAGCCCGTTCGCGAGCCAGAGGACCCGCATCGCGATGGCGGCGTCGCCCGCACCCCGGAAGGCGGCGTTCAGGAGGAAGAGGGTGAGGATGATCCCGTTGAAGCCGAAGAGGACGCGCGCGTAGCCGAGTCCGGCGGCGACGACCTCGTCGTTCGCCCCCATCAGGCGCAGGAGGGTGTCGGCCTGGAGCGTGCCGATCACGCCGAGGACCACGGCGATCCCGGCGCCCAGGAGCATCCCCTGGACGGTCGCACGGCCCGCGGCTTCGGCGTCCTTCTCGCCGATCCGGCGCGCGACCGTTGCGGTCACGCCGATGGAGAGCCCGATCGCGACGGTGTAGACCAGCGTCATCAGCGACTCGGTCAGACCGACGGCGGCGACCGCCGCATCCCCGAGCTGGGACACGAAGAAGATGTCGACGACGGCGAAGACCGATTCCATCGCCATCTCGAGGACCATCGGGATGGCGAGGAAGAGGATCGCGCCGGTGAGCGGTCCCTGGGTGGGATCGCCGTCGCGACCGCGGAGCGCGTCCACGAGGATGCGCCAGCCGCGCGCGAGGCGGCTCGGATCGGAGGAGGGGGGTGTGGAGGTCGTCATGAGGATGAGCACCTGGCAGAAAAAAACGGCCTCCCGGAGATCCGGGAAGCCGTCAGGCACTCACCTTCGCGCGTCGTTCAGCTATCCGCGCGTCGACCAACCGGGAGAAGAACTGGCAACAGCAGCAATCGGGGCGACGCTCCGTGGGCGTCCGGCCGCGAATCCGCTGTCCTGGTGGTCGTTGCGCATGATGCGACTCCGAAGAAGAGGCAGAGCGGGCGATCCTCCCGCCGGCACCCAAGCTCTCCGGGCGCGGCGGCGGGATCAACCGAGAGTTCCGGAAAGAATCTTCAGCGTCTCCGGGCGCGACGATAGCGGATCACACCCTTTGCGTCCGACGGGTCCACGGTGCGACCTCGCTGGGTCACCTCGATCTCGCCGGCCCACGCGAGTCGACGCCCGGCCCTGCGGGCCGCCTCCATCCCCTCTCGCCAGCGCTCTTCACCATACACGCCCTGCGCCGCCTCCGACGGGCAGATCGTCGCCCCGGGGGCCCTCTCCGCGAGGAGCCGCAGGATGGCCTGCTCCAGCTCGGCACCCCGTCGCCCCGGTCCTCGCCGGCACGCCTTCGAGCAGTAGCGTACCTCGTCCCAGACGTCGGCCCACCTTCGCCGCCACTCGAAACGGCGGCCGCAGGTGGCACAGATACGGGGTTCGGGGGTGGTCGTCATACCGCCCGACAACCCCGAAACCCGTTGGCCGGATCCAACGTCGGGTGGTACCTTGACCGGCTCCTTGGTGGAGCCTCAGCGGGTCGCCGCGAGCTGCGTCGGCCGTCGATGAACACGGGAAGATTCCCATTCGGGAGGACGCATGACGAAGGGACGTTCGCTTCTTCTCGCCCTCACCGCCGCGGTTGTCGCGGCGCCGGTGAGCGCGCAGAGCTACTACAGCCCGGAGGCCGGCGACGCCGCGCTCCCCGGATTCGGTCGCACCATTACCGCGGTCGGGGACCGTCTCCTGATCGGAGAGCCCGCGAACCAGATCCGCCCCGGCACGGTCTACATCTACGGCCAGGACATGGGTTCCTGGGTCGAGATGGGGCAGCTCCAGGCCATGGAGGCGACCGGCGGCGACGGCTTCGGCGGCCAGGTCGTCGCGTCGGGTGACCACCTGATGATCTCCTCCTCGATGGGGGTCCACCACTTCCACCGGAGCGGGGACACCTGGACGGAGCGGGGGATGATCACCCCGTCGATGGCGATGGAGGACGCGGACTTCGGTGCCTCGATCGCCATGGAGGGCGACTACCTCCTGGTCGGAGCCCCCGGCGCGAACGACGCCGCGGGCGCCGCCTACCTCTTCCACTTCGATGCGGGGTGGAACGAGGTCGGGATGATCGCGCCGGACGACATCGAGTCCAACGACGCCTTCGGGGCGAACATCGTCGTCCGGAACGGGCTGGCCGCGATCGCCGCGCCGCAGAAGAACACCCGTCGCGGTGCCGTCTACATGTACGACTTCGGGATGGACGGCTTCTCGATGCGTGGGATGATGGAGGCGGACGGCGTCCGCGCCAACGCGCGCTTCGGCTCGACGATCTGGATGGGCGATCTCCCCAACGTCCAGAACATCGTCCTCGTGGCGGCACCGAACGACGACCGCGCGCGCGGCTCGGTCCGGCTCTTCGTCGAGAATCAGGGCGAGTACGTCGAGGGCGCGCGGCTGAGCGCCTACGACCCACAGCCGGGTTCGGGCTTCGGCTCGTCGATGGCGTCTACGGGAGACGGCTTCCTGATCGGCGCGCCGGGCGCCTCCGGGTCCGGGATCGTCTACCACTTCCAGATGGACGACGACGGGCTCATGTCCACCGTCCAGAAGATGCGCCCCGGGTACGACGGGACCGCCGGCTTCGGCGACGCCATCGAGCTGGGCGACGGCTTCTGGGCCATCGGTGCGGGCCGCGGTGACGGTCGGGTCGTGATCTACGACGGCGCCGACATGTCCTCCATCCTCCTCGAGTCGGAGGGCATGTCGGCGCCGTCGTAGATCACGACCCGACCGTCACCGCGGCCCGCACCGATGGCCCAGAAGCCGTCGCCCAGCTCGATGGCGTCGCCGAAG
>JANQLR010000269.1 GCA_028280525.1 Longimicrobiales bacterium | reverse complement strand
TGTCGACGCCCCGGAACTACATCGTCCTCCTCCCCGTCGTCGCCGTTCTCGTCGCCCTCGCCGTACGCGACGTCGAGGTGCGTCTCCCCCGCCTCCGCCTCCTCCTCCCCCTCCTCGTGGCCGCGCTCGCGCTCTGGCAGACGCCGGCCGGCCTCCGTGCCCTCCGGGACAAAACGGCGCCCGTGGAGGACTGGGCGGGGGCGACGGAGCGACTCCTCGAGGTGTCGGAGGGGCGGACCGCGTACTACCGACCCCACGTCCTCAACCCGTGGACCGAGCGGGTCGCGCGCTACTACCTGGATCGACGGGGCGGAGGGGAGGTCCTCCTCCTCCCGCTGGCGCACCACACCCCCACCGGCCCCTCCGCCGTGCTCTACGGACACCTCGACCCGACCGTACTCGGAGAGGTCGTCGATGAGCTCGAGTCGGACTTCCGCGTGACGGACCTGCCGGCGCCGGGTTCGGCCTACGACCGCCAGGGGGTACTCCTCCTCGACCCCCGGTGAGACGAGGTCGGAGATCTCGTCTGAGCCGGCGGCGGGACGCATCTTCGCGGGGCCGGCCCGGTAAGCGCCCGACGACCTGGAGCGTTCACATGGAAAAGCCCCGCGATCCGCTCCTCCGATGACGCCTCAGCAAATCCCGGCCCTCCGACTGCCGACCGCCCTGCTCGTAGCGGCGCTCGTCGTGGGGTGCTCGGGCGATGGCGAGGGCAACTCCCCGGTCGATCCCGGGACCCCGGGCGAGAGCGCGCAGGAGATCGTCTCGCGCTGGCTCGACCTCGACCTGGCCGCGCCGCCGAACTACGCCCTGCCAGAGTACCCCGCGCACTACGACCCGCGCGTCCGAGGGAGCACCAACGAGCCGTCGGCGAACCGGGTGACCGACCGCCGCGCGGCGCTCGGCCGTGTGCTCTTCTACGACCCACAGCTGAGCGTGGACCGCTCGACCTCCTGCGCGAGCTGCCACCTGCAGTCGCTCGGCTTCACCGATCCGGAGCCGCGGAGCATCGGCTTCCGGGGCGAACGGACCCCGGCGCGGTCGATGCGACTCGGCAACGCGCGCTTCTACCTCGGGGACGACGCCTTCTGGGACCGGCGGTCGGCGAGCTTCGAGGAACAGGCGCTCCTCCCCATCGTGGACAGCGTGGAGATGGGCTTCACCGAGGACGTCGGCGGCCTCGACGCGCTCGTCGACCGGATGCGGGAACTCGAGTACTACCCGGTCCTCTTCGAGTGGGCCTTCGGGAGTGCCGAGATCCGCGACACCCGGATCGCCTTCGCCCTCGCGCAGTTCGTGCGCAGCCTCGTTTCAGTGGACAGCGAGTTCGACCGCGCCTTCGAGTCGGCCTTCCGACTCGCGACGCCCGGTCAGCCGATCCGTGAGCTGCCCGAACTCTCCCCGGAAGCGCAGCGCGGCTTCCGCGTATTCACGCGCCCAGCGAGAGAGGGGGGCGCCGGGTGCTCCTCCTGCCACCTCCTCCCGACGCTCGCGCTCGACCCCACCGCCGGGAACAACGGGCTCGACCCCGGGGAGACGCGGATCTTCAAGGCGCCCTCCCTCAAGAACGTCGCCGTCACCGGTCCGTACATGCACGACGGGCGTTTCGCGAATCTGGACGAGGTGGTCGAACACTACGCGAGCGGGGTGATCGGCAGCCCCGGCCTCGACCCCAGGCTGCGCGGCGGGGTCGCCGGAAACCTCGGCGTGCCGCTGAGCCAGGCGCAGAAGGACGCGCTGGTAGCCTTCATGGAGGCGCTCACCGACGACGACTTGCTCGTCGATCCGAAGTTCGCGGACCCCTTCCGGCGCTGATCCGCGGGGCAATCGCCGGTCAGTCCGGGGGGTCGGAGAGCCCCCACCGCTCGCGATAGTCGCCGAGCGAGGCCGTGACGACATCCTCCGCGTGGCGCCGACCGTAGGTGCCGTTGATGACGACCCCGTCCGTCTCCCCCGGCTTCAGCTTGTAGGTGGCGAAGTAGTGAACGAGGCGGGTGACGAGGATCTCGGGAAGATCGTCGAGTTCCTGCGTCTGCCCGAAGACCGGATCGTCCTTGAAGACCCCGATGATCTTGTCGTCGGCCTCGCCGTGGTCGTTCATCGAGATGCCACCCACCACGTTCGCGCGAATGATCACCTCGGCCCGCGTTACCGGCCGCTCGCAGAGCACGATGATGTCGAGGGGATCGTGATCGCCCCGCTCCACGCCCGGCATCAGCGCCGCGACGCGTCTTCCCGCGTACGTCCTCGGCACGAAGCCGTAGAGGGCGGGCGGGAGCGACGAGGTGCGGGTCGAGCGGTCCACCCGCATGTACCCGGTGTCCTTGTCGACCTCGTACTTCACGAGATCGAAGGGGGTGATCTCGATGAAGGCGTTGAGCATTCGCGGCGCATCCGGTCCGGGGGAGAGGCCGTGCCAGGGATGCGGTCGCCAGGTGTGGTAGTCGGACATGGGCGGGGAGATGGAGGGAGCGTCGTCCGGCAGCGCGTCACCGGTACGCGAGATCTACCCGTTGGGTCCACCGTGGGCCGTGCGGGCGCCGAGCATCCAGCCGAGATGCCCTCCCGCCGCGAGGGCGAGCGGGCCGGCGACCACGAACCAGGTCGGGTGGGGGAAGGCGGCGAGGTTCACGAGGGCGCCCAGCAGGAAGAAGACGGTGACGACTCCGGCGAGGATGCGCCGCGGAGACCCCGAAATCGCGGTGGCGAGCCACGCCCCCGAGAAGCTCCCGAGCAGCCACGCGAGCGCGACGCCGACCAGCATCCCCGGACCGGCCTCGGCTACGGCGAGCCCCAGCGCCTCCGGATCGTCCAGCGTCAGCCCCGGCGGGAGGGGGAAGAGCTGCCCGTTCACGAGCTCGACGATCGCGACCACGACGCCGCCGACACCGATCCCGGTGACGAGGGCGAGGAGAGTCCGGAAGGTAGGGTTGGTGGGCGGCTTCATGACGGGGAAGCTGCCGAAGCGCGGGGTCTGACGCGAGAGGGCCCGGCGAACGGCCCCTTCCGCCCCTCGAATGCGAAGAGGGTTTCCCGTCGCACCCGCTGGCCGAGAGAATGGGCCATGCGCCCGCCCCCCCTCCTCGCCCTCCACATCGCCGTCCTCCTCTTCGGGACGGCGGGCCTCTT
>JANQLR010000222.1 GCA_028280525.1 Longimicrobiales bacterium | reverse complement strand
GGAGGATCCAGAAGCGACTGCCGTCGTCTCCCTCCTCCACGCCGGCGCTCCCGCCGAGGCGCTCCATCCCTCGCCGCACGATCGCGAGCCCGATCCCGGTCCCCTCGCGGTGCGACTGGTCGGCGAGGCGCTCGAAGACGCGGAAGATCCGGTCTCGCTTCTCCTCCGGGACCCCGATCCCGTTGTCCTCGACCTCCACCCGCACTGCGCCTCCCGCCTGAGGAACACAGCGGATGCGGACGTGGGGGCGTTCCCCCTCCCGCGTGAACTTGACCGCGTTGGTGACGAGGTTGACGAGGACCTGGACCAGCGTCAGGTGGTGCCCCCAGACCGACGGACACTCCCCGAGTCGCTCGACCTTCGCTCCGGTCTCCTCGACGAGCGCCTGTGTCCGCTCCAGGACATCGTCGACGATCTGGCTCAGCTGGACCCGCTGGAGCTGCAGCTCCTGGGCGCTCAGCCGGGAGTAGTTCAGGAGGTCGGAGATCAGCGTCTCCGCCCGCTCGCCCGAGGCGATGATTCTCTGCGCGAAGTCCTTCGACTGGTCGCTCAGCTCGTCCGCCTGCGTCTGCAGGAGCGCATGTGCGAACCCCTGCATCGTGCGAAGCGGGACGCGGAGGTCGTGGGAAACGGAGTAGGCGAAGGACTCCAGCTCATCGTTCGCCCGCTGCAGCGCGAGCGCCATGTAGCGGTACCCCTGCTCGCGCTCGCGCAGCGCCTCCTCCGCGGCGAGCCGCTCCAGGTGGGTCGCCACCGTCGAGGCGATGGAGAGCCCGAGACGGATGAGACGCGGGTCCGGAACGACCGGTTCCGTGTGGGCCAGAGAGAGAGCGCCGCGGGCACCGGCGCCGGAGAGGAGGGGGAAGCTGAGCCAGGCCCGAAGCTCGAGGTCGACGAGAGCGGGGGCTCGGTGTCGCGGGTTCTTCCGCAACTCGGTTTCGACGACGGGTCGGCCGGTGTGGACCGCCTCGCCGGCGAGGGTCTCGTGACAGGGGATCTCGAGGCGACCGTCCGCCGGGAGGTCGATCCCCCGCGCGTGTCGCGCGACGAGGACATCACGGTCGGGGTCCCACTCCTCCACGAGCGCGATCGGGTACCCGGTCGCGCGCCCGACCTCCTCCAGGATCTGGTGGAAGGCGGTGTCGGCACCCTCCGCCTCCAGCGCGATCTCGGTGATGCGGGCGAGCGTCGCGATCTCCCGGTTTCGGGCCGCCAGCTCGACCTGGCTCTGCTGCCGCTCGGTGATGTCGGTCAGCATCCCGTCCACCCGCGAGATCTGCCCCTCGGTCACGACGGGCTTGTAGCTCGCCTGGATCCACCGTTCGACCCCCTGCGGAGAGCGGATCGAGAAGGTGTACGATGTCCGCCCGGTGTCGCCCGACAGCACGCGAACTTCGAGACGCGAGCGGGCGTCCGGCGGAAGGAGGGTCCTTCCCACCAGATCGGGCGAGTCGTGGAGCTCTGCCGGGGACCGTCCCAGGAGCGCCGCCGCCGCGGGCGACACCTGAATGAGGCGGTCCTGGCGCCAGTCGAACGAGAAGAAGACATCGTCCAGGTTGTTGAAGAGCGCGGTCAGCTCCCGACTCGTCTTGTCCAGCGCGAGGTCGGTTGCGTAGCGATCGAGTTCGCGCGCGACTTCCCGCTCCGCGATGGCGAGCCGGACGTTCAGGAGGCCGACATCGATCGGCTTGCGGATGTAGTCGTCCGCGCCCGCCTCGAGTACCGCCTCGAGCGTCTCGGGCTCGTCCCGGCCGGTGACGACGAGGATGATGGCCCGTGTGCCCTCCTCGCTCCGGCGAATCCGGCGGCACAGCTCGAGCCCGTCCATCCCCGGCAGCCGGAGGTCGAGGAGGACGAGGGGGAAGTCGGCCTCCTGCCACTCGCTCCACCCGGCCTCGGCGTCGGCGCACGCCGTGACGTCGTGTCCTCGCGTGCGCAGGATCTCGCTGTAGAGCCAGCGCTCGGCCGCGCTGTCCTCCACGACGAGGACGGACAGCCCGCCCGCGGGTGGGTTCACGATCCGGCCAGCGTGCCCCCGGCTCGGAGCCGGGCCGCGCGACGCAGGGCGGCTTCCGCCTCCGGGAAGTCTCCCTGCGCGGCCGATAGGGCGGACCGGTAGTCGCGCCCCGCCGCGTCCCAATCCCACCGATCCCCGGCGCGCACGCCCCGGAGGAGGTACGCCACCGCCGCGGGCTCCACACCCGACTCGGTCCACGGCGTCTCGGTCCACGTCGCGGGGGCGTCTCCGTCGTCCAGGGCGGCGAGCCGGTCGGCGAGCGAGCGAATCGCCACCCGGGCGACGCCGACCGGGTCGGCCTCCGCCGGAAGCGGGAAGCTCCAGGCATCGCGGACCTCCGAGGTGGCGAAGTCGGTCAGGGTGAGATCGGCTCGCGCGGCGTCACCCGCTCGGGTGAAGGCCACCGTCACGCCCCACTGGGGCGCCGGCGATGAACCGATCGGGGGCTGGTCGGCGGCGGGCGACTCGCCGAGCTGCGCCGCGCGGGCGGCGGGACCGAAGCGCCGACGTTCGACGAAGTGGAGGTCCGTGCGCTCCAGGAGGCCCGCGGCGACCAGCTCCGCGAGCGCGAAGCCGGGCTCGTCCCCCAGGCCGGTCCAGCGCGCCATCGCGGCGACCCCGTCGATCACGGTGATGCGCGGGGCTTCCGCAGCGGGCGTGGGTCGAGGCGTCGCCAGCGCCGCCCACGCCGCCTCGTCGATCCGGGAGTCGGAGTCGACCCGCGAACTCGACCCCGACGCGCATCCCTGAGCGGCGAGTACGAGGCAGAGGCCTGCGGCGAGCCGAAGGCCGGGCACCCGGAGTCGAGGAGCGGCAGGGAGGAGGATCATCTCTGAAAGCTAAGGTCCGGTCTTCTCCCGGTGCCAGCATCGAGTCGGGGCGAAGGGTTCGCACCCCATCGGCGCCTCCCCTGCGACCCAGCGGACGACCCACTCCGCGCTGATCGGAGTCAGCAGAACGCCGTTGCGGTGGTGACCGTGGGCGTGCACGAGTCCGGGTCGCTCCGGGTCGGGTCCGAGGACGGGGAGGTCGTCCGCCGTTCCAGGGCGGATCCCGGCCCACTCTCCCGTACGCTCGGCCGCCGCCAGCTCGGGGACCGCGCGCCCGGCGCGGCGGTGAAGCCCGTCGATCGCCTCATCGGTCGTCGACAGGTCGAAGCCGGCGTCCTCCATCGTCGCGCCCACGACGACCCGATAGCCGCGCTCCGTCTCGCGCGGGATGAGGTAGGTGTGCCCGTCGGCGACGAGCGCCCGCACCGGTCGGCCGGACGGACGCAGCTCGAGCATCTGCCCCTTCACCGGAAGCGGCGGGCGACCGAGGAGGTCCGGGGTCCACGCGCCGGCGGCGAGGACGACCCCCTCGGCCTCGTGCAGCCCCCGGTCCGTGCGGACCCCCGAGACGGCGCCGGTGCCCGAGTACGCCAGCTGCCGGACCGGCGTCTCCTCGAGCAGCTCGACGCCGAGGCGACCCACCTCGCCGACCAGGGCCGAGGCCAGGCGACGCGGGTCGACGCGGGCGTCCGAGGGGAGGTGGAGCGCGGCGAGGACGCCCTCGGCCAGGCCCGGCTCGACGACGCGGGACTCCTCCCCATCCAGCCAGCGCACCGGATGACCGGCTGCCCGCTGCCAGTCGTAGCGTGCCCTGAGAAGGGAGGCCTCCCCGTCGTCGAAGGCGACGAGGAGCTTGCCGTCGCGGTGGTAGTCGATCGGGTGACCGCTCGATCGCTCGACCTCTCCCGCGAAGTCGTCCCACAGCGCCATCGAGGCGAGGGCGAGTTCCAGGAAGGCACCGGTGTTCACGGCCTCGGCCAAGGGGGAGAGCATGCCGCCCGCGGCCCAGCTCGCTCCGCGGCCGGCCCGCGCCGCGTCGAAGACCGTGACTTGATGGCCGTCCCGCGCGAGGCGGCGGGCGATCGCCAGGCCGACGACGCCGGCACCGACGACCGCGATACGTGAGGAGGAGGTTCCGTCCGACATCGAAAGAGGGGTAGACTGCGCGGTCGGCGTGGACCGCTCGGTCCGCGCCGCTCCCGGGTCGACGTCGCGGCCCGGCTCGCCCGAATCACAGGGAAGTGCCCACATGGATCAACCCTTTCGCTTCCGACACGCCGTCGTCGTGCGCTTCAAGGACATCGACGTCGGAGGGCATGCCCACCACTCGCACGCCCTCGTCTACTTCGAGGAGGCGCGCGCTGCCTGGTGGGCGGAGGTGAGCGGACAGACCGGACTCGACGGCGTCGACTACATCCTGGCGGAGTGCACCATCCGATGGCACGCCCGGGTCCTCTGGCCGAAGACGCTCGACGTGGGCGTCCGATGCACGAAGCTCGGGAAGCGGCACTTCCACCTCACCTACGAGGTGCGGGATGCGGATGAGCCGGAGGGCGACCTCCTGATCTCGGGCGGCACGGTTCAGGTGTCGTACGACTACTCGGCCGGCCGCGCCGCACCCCTCGATCCGGGGACGCGCGCGGCGATCGAGGAGCTCGACGGGCCCTTTGGTCCTGGCGGAGTCCCCCTTCCCGAGGAAACCTGACGCCCGAGTCCGTGTAATCGACCCCCCTTCGTTCGAGTATGAAGAATCGGGCCCAAGGTGCGGGGAAGGTGCGCCGGAAACGGGCGAATTGACCGAGTTCCGGCGCTGCTCATACATTCGCTGGCTGTGCGGTCCGTCGGGGGAACCCGACGGATCCTTCAAGTTTGAACCCTGGTACGAGTAGCGAACCGGGGGGTCGCGGCTCCTCGGGAGTCATGGGTTGGATCGACAACGGGCGGAAGCCCAGGGAGTACCTTCATGTTCGGACGGATGATGCGCGGAATCGCCGCCTCCGCCTTCGCACTTCTGGCGGCAGCCGCGCTCCAGCCGAGCGGTGTCGCCGCGCAGCAGTCGGGCCCCTTCCGGGTGCTCGTCCCCGACTTCTTCGCCGGAGAGGGGGCCAACCGCAACTTCGGCCGGGACGTCGCCAAGGAGCTTCGCGAGCTGATGCGGTCTCTCCCGGGCTACACCGCGATCGAGCGGGACGAGATCCGGGACAACCTTCGGCGCCTCGACCTCGACATGGAGGACCTGACCTGTCTCTCGACCCGACAGCTCGGGCCGCAGATCAACGCGGCGGTGGCGATCTGCATGTCGTACGTCGAGCAGGGCGATGACCGGTCGATGTCGCAGATCCAGATCATCGACGTCGGTTCGGGTGCGATCCTGCCCATCGATGACGCGACCTACAACCGTCGCGAGCAGGAGACGGCGGCGCAGTACATCGTCGACGCCTTCGACACCTACGTGCAGCAGTCGCGCATGCGGGTCTTCTGCTTCGACTACTCGAGCGAGCAGAACCAGCTCTGGGAGGATGCGCTCCGCACCTGCCTGGAGGCGCTCGAACTCAACCCCGGGGACAACGAGGTCCGCTACCAGCTCGGGTACGTGAAGTACCAGCAGGACGACCTGGAGGGTGCGCTCGAGACCGTCCAGGAGGTCCTCGACAACGACCCCTACCATCAGGAGGGGCTGCAGCTGGGCGGCTTCGTGGCCACGACGCTGGGCAACCAGGACCAGGGCCGCGACTACTACCAGCGCTACCTCGAGCTGAACCCCGGGGCGGTCGACGTCCGCCGCCGGATCGCCTACGACGTCGCGCGGGCCGGTGACCCCGAGGCGGCCGTCGGGATCATTCAGGAGGGATTCGCCGCGGGGGAGTCGATCGAGCTGACGCAGGATCTGGCGAACTACTCCTTCGCCGCCGCCAGGGCCCTCCTCCCCGAAGGCTTCCAGCCCAGCGAGGAGAACCCGGTACCGGAAAACGTGGCGGCCTTCTACAACGACGCCATCGACGCGTATCTGCAGGTCTTCGAGGTCCGCGGCGACTCGATGGACGTCAGTCAGCTCCGCAACGTGATCGTTGCCCAGGTGCAGATGAACCAGCTCGAGGGAGCGGCGAGCACGGCTGAGCGGGTTCTCGAGATCTTCGATGGCGAGGCGGTCATCTGGGCCACCTACGCGGACGCTCTCCGCCGACTCGGCCGCATCGACGAGGCCGTCGAGGCCTACCAGGCGATCGAGGAGATCGATCCGGAGTACCCGGACCTCTTCGCCCGTCAGGGACAGATCCTGATCCAGGCCGGTCGCCGCGATGACGCGGTACCCGTGCTGATGCGCGCCGTCGAGCGCGGTGGAAATCCCAACCAGCTCTCCCGCCTGATCTTCGCCGACGCGTACTCCAATGGAGTCCAGAAGCAGCAGTGGAGCTATGCGCTCCAGGGCATCCAGGCGGCGAAGTCCTTCGAGGGGCTTGCCGACGCGAGCGTGGGCGAGCTCGACTTCTGGCACGGCTTCGTGCAGTACAACCGTGGCATCCAGGTCTGCCGCTGCGGCCCGGATGCGCCGGGCGGAACGGTCGAGACGGCCGAGGCCGCGTTGCCGATCTTCCAAGAGGCCAAGGCGCTTCTGGGCTCGGCGGGGTCGACCGCCTACGCAGAGGGCCGCAACCTGAAGACGAATCAGGACCAGCTGCTCAACGGCGCGGACCAGTACATCGAGATGCAGGGCGCGATCATCCGGCGCGGTCGCTGATCGAGGGGAGCTGACGGGCCTCCCGGAGGCCGGGACGGATCCGACCCCGCTCGAGGCGGGGACGACGTCGGTGCAATGGGGCGCCGCGGGGGGAGACCTCCGCGGCGCCCTCGTCGTTGGGCCCTCCCTCGGGCCGACGGACGACCCGCGCTGCGGGGTCCGAGGGGTGGGTTGGGGGAGCGGGTGGGGAAGGGTGGGATGGCGAATCTCCGTCGTCCTGAATCTTCGGCTTTTGTTCGTATTTGCCGAAATTCGCCGAGGGCCGGGACGCCCGATCATGGCTTCTCTGTGCGGTTTTTCGGGGTTCGATCCCCACCGTCGGAGTCGGGAAAAGCCCGGAAAATCGTGCTTGCACTTCGCACCATGCATCCATATCATTCCTCCATTCTTACCCACTATGCCCCACTGTATCCCACTCCAGGCCACTCGTGGACTTCAACGGGCAGTACACGCACCAGATGGACGAGAAGGGACGGCTGTCCCTCCCGTCCGCCTTCCGTCGGGAGGCGGAGGCGTTCGTGCTGCTGCAGTGGGAGAAGCCGTACCTGACCCTCTTCCCGATGTCGGAGTGGACGTCGATTCAGGCTGAACTCCGGACCCTCCGGAAGAGCAACCCGGCCGCGGCCAACTACGTCCGTCGGATCTCGGCCGGCGCCCACACCGTCGCCCCGGACAAGCAGGGCCGCATCCTGATCCCCGCGCGCCTGCAGGCGGATGCGGAGCTGGACGGTGAGGTCCTCCTGGTCGGCGTGATCGACCGGGTCGAGCTGTGGAATCCGGGGCACTTCGACGCCGCGGTCGCCGAGGCGGCTCCGGACGAGGACACCGCCCAGTTCACCCACCGGATCTTCGGATGACGGCTTCGAGCTACCACGCACCGGTGCTCGGGCCCGAGTCGATCGACCTCCTCGCCCCCCGCGCCGACGGCTTCTACGTGGACGGCACGGTCGGAGGAGGGGGGCACGCGCTCCTCCTTCTGGAGGCGTGCGGTGGTTGCCGCCTCCTCGCGGTCGACCGGGACCCGGAGGCGATCGCCGAGGCGCGGGAGCGCCTCGCCGAGTTCCGAGGCCGTGTCCGCTTCCTGCACGCGCGCTTCGACCACTTCGCCGACGACGTGGAGGTGCGGGATCGTGGGATCGACGGGCTCCTCCTGGACCTGGGCATCTCCTCACACCAGGTCGACGAGGACGGACGGGGGTTCACCTTCCGCTCCGGCGCGCCGCTCGACATGCGGATGGGGTCCGAGGGGCCGACCGCCGCCCACCTCCTGGCTACGGCCGACGAGGCCGAGCTGGCCCGGATCTTCCGGGAGTACGGAGAGGAGCGCCGTGCCCGCGGACTGGCCCGCGAGATCGTACGCCGGCGCGAGGAGGAACCGCTGCGCACGAGTGACGACCTGGTGGCCGTCCTGACCCGCGTCTACCGCAAGCCGCCGACGGCGAGCGACAAGGCGCGCGTCTTCCAGGCGCTCCGCATCGCGGTGAACCGCGAGATGGAGGCGCTCGACCGCGTGCTGGAGCAGGCGCTCGACGCCCTGAATGCTGGCGGGGTGATCGCGGTCATCTCCTACCATTCGCTCGAGGACCGGCGGGTCAAGCACGCCTTCCGGGAGTGGAGTCGGTCGTGCGTCTGCCCGCCCGAGCTCCCGATCTGCCAGTGCCGCGGTCGAGCCCTCGGAGAGACCCTCACCCGCAAGCCGATTCGCCCCGGGGCGGACGAGGTGGAGCGGAACCCCCGGGCGCGGAGCGCGCTGCTGCGGGCGTGGAGGAAGGCCGCGTGAACCGCGTCGGAACCCCGGTCCGCGTCGCCCTCTCGGTGGCGGCCTTCCTGGCCTCGCTCTCGCTCGTCGCGTGGCGGCAGGGGAGGGCCTTCGACGTGATGACGCAGCTCGACGAGGTGCGGGAGGAGAACTCCCTCGCCGTCGCGGAGCGGGCCGAGCTGGAGCGCTCGGTCCAGTGGCTCCGTTCTCGCGCCCGCGTGGTTCCCGACGCGCGAGAGCGGCTCGGGATGGAGGTCGCGGATGCGGCGCAGCTGGTCATCCTCGACCTGGAGGCCACCCCGTGAGCCGCTTCGACCGCAACTGCCGTCGTCTCCGTCTTCGCCGCCGCGTCCTCCTCGGCGTCTGGCTGATCGCGGGGTCGGCGATCCTGGTGCGCGCCGGGAAGCTGCAGCTCCTGGAGGCGGCGAGCTGGCGGGAGATGGCCGCCGAGCAGCACCGGATGAGCGCGACGGTGCCGGCGACTCGCGGCTCGATCCTCGACCGGGACGGGACGCCGCTCGCGGTGAGCCGCGAGACGTGGATGGTCAGCGTCGACCCGCAGCACGTGCACGACCCCGACCAGCTCCGCCGCCTGCTCCGCGAGGAGCTGCAGCTCTCCTCCGAGTGGGCGCGGAAGGCGGTCGACCCCTCTCGGGAGTGGGTGCAGCTCCCGGGCCGCTACGAGCCTTCGGCCCGCGAGTCGCTCCAGGGCGTGCCCGGCATCTACCTGAAGCGCCTCCTCCGTCGAGACTATCCGCACGGGGAGCTCGCGCGGGGGATCCTCGGACTCGTCCAAGAGGGCGCGGGCCGCGGCGGGATCGAGCAGGCCTTCGACTCGATCCTGACCGGCACCCCGGGGCGGCAGGTGATGGCGCGGGACGCCTCCGGCAATCCGATCCCCGGACAGGTCTACGAGGTCGCGCCGCCGCATCCGGGCGGGGACGTCCGGCTGACGCTCGACCTCGACCTTCAGGAGATCGCGCATCAGGCGCTCTCGGAGGCGGTCGAGGAGACGGGCGCGCGTGGCGGCGACCTCATCGTCACCGACCCGAAGACCGGCGAGATCCTGGCGCTCGTGTCGATGACGGATGGCCGCTACGACGCCCTCTCCGCGATCAACACCCCGTACGAGCCCGGCTCGACGCTGAAGCCCTTCACCGTTGCCGGCGTCCTCAAGTACGGGAAGGGGTCGCTCGACGACACGGTCGACGCCGAGGGCGGATCGTGGCGGATCAACCAGCGCACGCTGACCGACACCCACGAGGAGGAGCTCATCACCCTCGGCGATGCGCTCCGCGTCTCCTCGAACATCGGGGTGGCGAAGGCGGCGCTCCCGCTCACCCGCCGCGAGCAGTACGAGAACCTTCGCGACTTCGGCTTCGGCGTCCCGACCGGGCTCCCGATCCCCGGCGAGGTCGGCGGACTCCTGCGCCGCCCGGATCGGTGGTCCGCGCTCTCCCCGCAGTCGCTCGCGATCGGATACGAGGTCTCGGTGACGCCGCTCCAGATGGCGATGGCGTACGGCGCGCTCGCCAACGGCGGATTCCTGATGGAGCCCCGGATCCTCCGCGCGGTGCGCGCCTCCGAAGAGCCGGAGGTGGACGTCTCCTCGCGCGTCATCCGGCAGGTCGTGGACGCGGGGATCGCACAGGAGATCGGGGGCGTCCTGGTCTCCGTGGTCGACGACGGGACGGGGACCCGCGCCCAGCTCGAGACCTTCCAGGTGGCGGGGAAGAGCGGGACGGCGCGCGCGTACGGCGCCGACGGCTACGAGCGCGGCCGTTACTTCGCCTCCTTCGCCGGCTACTTCCCGGCCGAGGATCCGCAGCTCGTGGTCTTCGTCAAGCTCGACCTGGACTCGAACGTCTACTACGGCGGCGCGACGGCGGCCCCTGTGACCCGCGCCACGATGGAGGCCGCGCTCGCGGCGCGGCAGAGCCCCCTGGATCGCCGCGCACTCGTCCGTTCACAGCTCGCCTCGCGCATCCCGGACGCCACCGGGACGGTCCGACGCGGCAACGCCCGCTTCGCGACGCTCCCGATGCCCGTCGATCCCGGCCGGCCGAGCCCGGGCCGCTCCGGCGACGGGCCGATCCTGGTGCCCGACGTCACCGGGCTCCCGGTGCGCGCCGCCGTCCGCAGGCTGCACGAACACGGTCTTCGGGTCCGCTGGGATGGCGGACCGATCGAGGGCCTCCTCCCCGAACCCGGCACCCCGGTGGCCCGGGGGGACACGATCCGGCTGGTGCCCGCGCGGGGGGATCGATGACAGCCCCTCGCACCGTCTCGGAGATCGCCCAGGTCCTCCGCGCCGCCGACCTCCTCGAGGAGCTCCGCGGTTCGGGGGACGCCGCCGTTTCCGGGGCCTGTCAGGACTCGCGCATCGCCCGTCCCGGCGACCTCTTCCTCGCCTGGAAGGGGACGGCGAGCGACGCGCACGACTTCGCGCCCGCCGCGGTCGAGCGCGGGGCCGTGGCGCTCGTGGTCGAGCGCGCCCTGGATCTACCCGTTCCCCAGCTCGTGACCACCGACGGCCGCCGCGCCGCCGCGATCGTGGCCGACCTCCTCTCGGGATCGCCGTGGCAGCGGATGCCGCTCGTGGGGATCACCGGGACGAACGGGAAGACGACCTCGACCTGGATCGCCCGCCACCTCCTCTCCGGAGACCGTCGGGTCGCGTCGCTGGGTACGCTCGGGCTCGTCGGCGACGACGGTCGGGTGCGCCCGGGCACCGAGGGGCTGACGACGCCGGGCCCGGTGCAGCTCTCCGAGGCCCTGGCGGGACTCGAGGCGGAGGGCGTCGACGCGGTGGTGCTCGAGGCCTCCTCGCACGCCCTCGACCAGGAGCGCCTCTCCGGCTCCCGCTTCCGCGTCGGCGCCTTCACGAACCTGTCGCAGGACCACCTGGACTACCACGGGTCGATGGCGGCGTACGGGGACGCGAAGCGCCGGCTGGCGGAGCTGGTGACCGGGGACGGCACCCTCGTCGTGAACCGCGACGACCCCGCGTGGACGCCTCTCGTGCGTGACTCGCGAGCGCTCACCTTCTCCCCTGCCGGGGAGGGCGACGCGGCGCTCTCGGCGCACGCGGTCGTGGCCGCCCCGGGCGGCTCCCGCTTCCTCCTGCGCTGGGAGGGGCGGGACCACCCGGTCCGCCTCCCCCTCGTCGGGGCCTTCAACGTCGAGAACGCGCTCGCCGCGGTCGGCATCGCCCTCGCACTGGGCCTGTCGATCGAAGCGGCGATCGAGCGGCTGGAACAGGTCCCGCAGATCCCCGGGCGGCTCGAGATCGTCGCCGAGCGGCCGATCACCGTCGTCATCGACTTCGCGCACACGCCCGAGGCGCTCCGCAACGTCCTTTCGGCGCTGCGCTCGCTGACCCGAGGACGGCTGATCGTTCTCTTCGGGGCCGGGGGCGACCGCGACTCGGGGAAGCGGATGCTCATGGGGGCTGCCGTGGCCGAGTTCGCCGACCTCGCCGTGCTCACCTCCGACATCCCGCGCACGGAGGATCCCGAGAAGATCCTCGACGAGATCCAGCCGGGGCTGATCGGGGTGGAGCTCCGCCGGGAGGTCGACCGGACGCGGGCGATCCGGATCGCGATCGACGCGGCGCGCGATGGCGACGTGGTCGTCCTCGCCGGGAAGGGGCACGAGGCGTACCAGATCATCGGCACCGAGAGGCGCGCCTTCGACGAGGCGGCGATCGTCCGTGAGGCGCTGCAGGCGCGGGGGGCGGCGTGAGCGACTTCGTCTGGACCGGCGCGGAGGTGGTGAGCGCCCTCGAGACCGGAACCTGCGGCTACGCCGGCGCGATCGAGGGGCTGGCCGCGCCGTCGGGCCCGCTCGCGGGTCATCGCTACACCCGCGTCTGGACCGATTCGCGCACCGTCGAGCCCGGGGACCTCTTCGTCGCCCTCGTCGGCGAGCGCTTCGACGGCCACGACTTCCTGCACGAGGTGACCGCGAAGGGGGCGCTGGCCGCCGTCGTGACGCGGGATGCGGAGCAGTCCCCGGCGGGGCTCGCCTGCTTCACGGTGGCGGACACCCTGCGGGCGCTGGGAGATCTCGCCGCCCATCGCCGTCGGGCGCTCTCCGTCCCCGTCGTCGGACTGACCGGCTCGTCGGGGAAGACGACGACGAAGGAGCTCCTGCGCGCTGCCCTCGCCACGACCCGCCGCGTGCACGCGACCGAGGCGAACTACAACAACCGGATCGGGGTGCCGCAGACGCTCCTCGCCACCCCGGACGACGCCGAGGTGGTCGTGCTGGAGATGGGGACGAGCGAGCCGGGAGAGATCGCCCGCCTCGCGGAGATCGGCCGACCCGACCTGGCCATCCTGATCACCGTCGGCGAGGCCCACCTCGACCTGCTCGGATCCCTCGAGGGGGTCATGCAGGAGAAGCTCGACATCCTCCGCGGTCGGGCCGACGGGGGGATCTCCCTGGTGGGCGATCTCCCGGAGCACCTTCCCGAGCGCGCCCGCGAGGTCGACCCGAGGGTCCACGTCGCCGGGGATTCCGGCCGAGCCGACCCGGAGCGGCGGGCGGAGTCGGTCGAGATCGGGGAGGACGGGCACGCGCGCTTCAGCTGGGGCGGGCGCCCGGTCCGGATGGGGCTGGCGGGTCGCCACGCCGCATACGACGCCTGGATCGCGCTGGCCGCGGCCGAGGAGCTCGGCGTCCCGGCCGCCGAGGCGATCCGCGGGGTCGAGTCGGTCGGGGCTCCCGGGATGCGCGGCGAGATCCGCCGGATCGGCGCCGTCGACGTCATGCTCGACTGCTACAACGCGAACCCCCAGAGTACCCGGGCCGCGATCGACACGGTCGCCGGCCGGGCGGGGCACCGCGTCGCCCTCCTCGGGAGCATGCTCGAGTTGGGCGAGGCGTGGGCCGAGTACCACCGGGAGGTGCTCCTGCACGCCGCCGAGCGCCTCGACGCCGTCTGGGCGACCGGCGACTACCTGCGGGCGGTGGAGGCCGACGCGGGGCACGTGGTGCCGCCGAACGTCTCGCTGCACGCCGATCCTGCGGAGGCGCTCCCCGGGATCCTGGAGGCGCTGCGCCGCACCGCGACCGCGAAGGACCCTGCGACCCTCCTCCTCAAGGCGTCCCGTGGCGTCGGTCTGGAGACGCACGTTCCGGCGCTCGAGGCCGGGCTCCCCGAAACGGGGCCGGGGGAGGGCTGATGTTCTACCACCTCCTGCCGCCGCTCTCCGACGTCCACATCGTCTTCAACCTCTTCACCTACATCACCTTCCGGGCCGCGGGCGCGATCGTGACCTCGCTCCTGATCGCCTTCGTGGCGGGCCCGAAGATGATCCGCTGGCTGACCCGGCTTCGTTTCGGGCAGGTGGTCCGCGACACCGGTCCCGAGACGCACCTGAAGAAGGCGGGCACGCCGACGATGGGGGGGACGCTGATCATCCTGGGGGCCGTCGTCTCGACCCTCCTCTGGGCGGATCTGACGAACCGCTACACCTGGGTCTGCCTCGCCGGCCTCGTCTGGATGGGGGGGATCGGCTTCGTGGACGACTGGCTCAAGGTCGTCCGCAAGGAGACCCAGGGGCTCGTCGGACGCTTCAAGATGCTGGGTCAGTACGGCTTCGGGCTCGCGCTCGGGGTCTACCTCGTCTGGCAGCCGCTCTCCGACTACCCGGCGACCTCGACCGGCGTCCCCTTCTTCAGCGACGTGATGATCACGCTCGCGACGCCGGTCTTCGTGATCTTCGTCGCGACGGTGATCGCCGGCGCGTCGAACGCGGTGAATCTGACGGACGGTCTCGACGGCCTCGCCGCGGGGCTCTCCGGGATCGCCGCCGGGACCTTCGGCCTCTTCGCCTACGTCACCGGTCGCGTCGACACCTCCGCCTACCTCGGGCTCTTCTACCTCCCGGGGTCGGGAGAGATGGCGATCTTCGCCCTCGCGCTCGCCGGGGCCTCGATCGGCTTCCTCTGGTACAACGCCCACCCGGCCTCCGTCTTCATGGGGGACACCGGCTCGCTCGCGCTCGGCGGGGCCTTCGGGGTGATGGCGATCCTCCTCAAGAGCGAATTCCTCCTGGTCATCATCGGCGGCGTCTTCGTCGTCGAAACGCTCTCCGTGATGATCCAGGTGAGCTGGTACAAGTACACCGCGCGCCGCTTCGGAGAGGGGCGTCGCGTGTTCCGCATGGCCCCCATCCACCACCACTTCGAGAAGCTCGGCTGGCCCGAGACCCAGGTGGTGGTCCGCTTCTGGATCGCGGGGCTCCTCTGCGCCTTCCTCGCCATCTCCACGCTGAAGATCCGATGAGCACGGTCGCCGTTCTCGGGATCGGAGCCAGCGGGATGGCCGCCGCCCGACTCGCCCACGCCCAGGGAGATGCCGTCCATGTCTCGGACCTCCAGACTGCTGCCGCAGCTGCAGCTCGTGCAGCCGACCTCCGCGCCCTCGGAATCGACGTCGACCTCGGTCTCCACGATGCAGATCGCATCGCGGCCGCCGA
>JANQLR010000070.1 GCA_028280525.1 Longimicrobiales bacterium | reverse complement strand
CGTACGTGAGGGAGGGGCGGGCCGCCCCGGGACTCAGAGGAGCGAGCGGATCCAGCCGCCGTCGACCGCGATCGACTGGCCGGTGATGTAGCTGGCGCGCTCGGAGGCGAGGAAGGCGGCGAGCGCGGCGAACTCCCGGGGCTCGCCGACCCGACCCATCGGGACCTGCTCGGACCAGACGGCGAAGGCCTCGTCGACCGTCCCGCCCGACGTCTCGGCGATGTGCTCCGCGAGGTGGTCGAGGCGCTCGGTCCGCGTGAATCCGGGCATCAGGTTGTTCACCGTGATCCCCTCCGCGGCGACCTCGTTGGCGAGCGTCCGGGCGAAGCCGGTGACGGCGGCGCGGAGCGCGTTCGACAGCATGAGCCCCTCGACCGGCTGCTTCACGGCGATCGAGGTGACGTTCAGGATCCGGCCCCACCCTCGCTCCCGCATCCCGGGGAGGACGCCGCGGACGAGGTTGATGACGCTCTCCAGAGTCACCGCGGAGCCGGCCCGCCACGCCTCCAGGTCGTGGGCATCGAAGTCGCCCGGGGGCGGGCCGCCCCCATTCGTGACCAGGACGTCGACCCGGCCGAGGGTGGAGAGGGCGAACTCGACCAGCTCCTCCACTTCGGAGCTCCGCGAGAGGTCCGTGACCCGGGAGTGGACCCGGCGGCCGCTCGCTTGCTGGATCTCGCGGCGGGCCACCTCGAGCGCCTCCTCGCCGCGGGCGCAGAGGACGAGGTCGCACCCCTCCTCGGCCAGCTCCTCGGCGATCGCGCGACCCAGGCCCTTGCTCGAGGCCGCGACCAGCGCGACCCGATCGGTCAGGCCGAGCTTCATGCGCCGCCCTCGCCCCCGCTGGTCGCGGAGCCGTCGGCGCCCCCCTGCGGCTCCGCGTGGAAATACCCGTCCGTCCCGTCGAGCCAGTCCTGACGGGGCGGAGAGAAGACGTCCAGATCGAGGGTGTCCTCGAGCGCCACCGCTTCGTGCGGGAGGTGAGCGGGGATGGCGAGCACCTCGCCGGCGCGCACGACGACCTCCCGCTCGAGGTTCTCGCCGAGCCGGAAGTGAAGGGCGCCGCTCAGGATGTAGGTGAGCTGCTCGTTGTGGTGCGAGTGCTTCGGCACGACGGCGCCTTCGTCCAGGAAGACCTGGGCGATCATCATGTCGTTCGCGGTCACGAGCCGTCGCCGGATCTTCTCGGTGACGGACTCCCATTCGAGGTCGTCCCAGCGGATGTGGAGGGCGTCGATCAGTCGGGTCATGGGGCGTTCGTTGTGGGGGAGGGGCGCCAGGCGATCCCCAGATTGAACGATCCGGCACTCCGGGACCAGAGCAGCGTTCCCGCCTCGAGGTCGATCGCGCTCACCCCGCCCGCGCTCCGGACGGTCCCCTCGTGGGAGAGGAAGGCGCGCCGTCCGTCGGGCGAGAGGGCGACGCCGTGCGGGTGGGCGAGCTCGGGCGTGGCAATTCGCACCCGGACTTCGAGCGAGGCGGCGTCGAGGACGGCGACCGCCCAGTCGCGTCGGAGAGGGACGACGAGCGTCGCCCCGTCCGGGGTGATGGCGAGCTGGGTCGGGCCCTCGCCGACCCGCGCGCGCAGACGGCCCTCGCCCCCCGCGGTAAGAACGGCGACCTCGCCCGAGCGCATCAGCGTCGTCACGATCCGCTCCCCGTCCGGCGTCCAGACCAGGTTCATGGGGCGGACCACGGGTTGTCCCGGGCTGCCGTAGCTCCCGTCGGGCCCGGGGATCAGGGTGCGCCAGCGCTCCTCGAAGCTCTCTCCGTCGAGGGCCACGATCTCGTCCGAGAGGGGGCAGGCGATGGCGACGGTCGATCCGTCCGGCGACCATGCGGCGTCGTGGGGCGAGGCGCAGACGGGGATGCGACGGAGGACCTCGAGCCTCTCGAGCTCGACCACGACCACCTCGCTCTCCTCCCCGCCACCGGCCAGCCAGTAGTCGGGGACGACGGCGATCCGCCCGTCCGGCGAGATCCCGATCCGGCCCGCGCCCTTCGCGCCGAGCTCGACCACCCCGACCCGGCGGTCTCCCGCGGTCTCGTACTTCCAGAGCGCGGGCACCCCGTGCGAGAGCGTCGCGTA
>JANQLR010000040.1 GCA_028280525.1 Longimicrobiales bacterium | reverse complement strand
TCAGCAGACCCCCCCCCAGGACGACGCCCCCTCCCTCGCCGACGTCGACTTCCCCTCGATCGGTCTTCGCGTCGGGGACGGCGAGGGCGACGACGACCTCGTCCTGGAGGGCCCGGTCGGGACCGTCCTCTTCGTCGGCTTCCTGACCCTCCTGCCGACGCTCCTCCTCCTGATGACGAGCTTCACGAGGATCCTCGTGGTGCTCCACCTCCTGAAGCAGGCGCTCGGGACGCAGACGGCTCCACCCGCGCACCTGATCTCCGCGATGGCGCTCCTCCTGACCGGCTTCGTGATGGCGCCGACGCTGGAGACCGCCAACGCGACCGCCGTCCGCCCCTGGCTCGACGGCGAGATCGACGAGTGGGCGATGATGAAGACGGCCTCCGTCCCCTTCCGCGACTTCATGCTCGGGTCGGTCCGGAACGAGGACCTCTCCGCCTTCATGGCGATGTCGAACACCCCGGCGGTCGAGACCACCGACGAGATCCCGCTGGTGGTCCTGTCGGCGGCCTTCGTGACGAGCGAACTCCGCGCCGCCTTCCAGATGGGCTTCGCCCTCTTCCTCCCCTTCGTCGTGATCGACGTGGTGGTCGCCTCGGTGCTGATGAGCATGGGGATGTTCATGCTCCCGCCGGTGATGATCTCCCTCCCCTTCAAGCTCCTCCTCTTCGTCCTGGTGGACGGGTGGTCGCTGGTGATGGGGAGCCTCGTGAAGAGCTTCGTCTAGGAGAGCGCGACCGATGCCGATGGCGATGATCCTGGATCTTGGACGCGACGCACTGCAGCAGTCGCTCCTCCTGGCAGGGCCCCTCCTGGGGGTCGCGCTCGGGGTCGGCCTCCTGATCTCGGTGATCCAGGCGGTCACCTCGATCCAGGAGCAGACGCTCTCCTTCGTGCCGAAGCTCTTCGCGGTCGGGGGCGCCTTCCTCGCCCTCCTCAGCTGGATGCTCCAGTCGATGGTGGCGTACACGACCGAGCTCTTCCGCTCCCTCCCGAACCTGGTCGGCTGAGCGGACGATGGGTGAGGTGACGTCGCTCCTGACGCCGGACCAGACCGCGCTCGCCGGGCTCCTGGTGATGCGGCTGACCGGCCTGCTCTGGACCGCTCCGCTCTTCTCTGCGCAGACGGTCAACACGCGAATCAAGGTCGTCCTCCTCGCCCTCCTGACCTTCCTGATGTGGCCGGCCGCGGCCTCCGCCGCCTCCCCGGGGCTGGAGTTCAACGCCGCGACGCTGACCGCCGAGCTGGCGGTCGGCATGACCCTCGGGCTGGGCGCCGCGATCTTCATCGGTGCCGCCGAGGCGGCGGGCGACATGGTGGCGGTGCAGATGGGGCTCTCGGGGGCGAACGTCCTCGACCCGATGTCGCGCACGCAGCTCCCGGTCGTCGGGCAGTTCATGGGGCTCTTCGCCCTCGCGCTGATCCTGAGCGTCGGCGGGCACGTGGTGATTCTCGGCGCACTTGCCCGCTCGCTCGAAATCGTCCCCCCGGGGGGCGCGATCGAGACGGCGGCCGGGATCCGGACGATGATCGACCTCGGCACCTCCCTCTTCGTCATGGGGCTCCGCTTCGCGGCACCGATGATTGCGGCCATGCTGATCGCCAACGCGGCCCTCGGTGTGCTCGCGCGCACGACGCCGCAGATGAACGTCCTGATGGTCGCCTTCCCGGTGCAGATCGCGGTCGGGCTCTTCATGCTCGCCGCGACGCTGCCGATGGTCGCCTCCTTCTTCTCCGGCTTCGACGGGATGTACCGGGGGGTCGCCGACGACCTCCTGGGCTCGCTGGCCCCGACCACGGGAGGCGTTCGGTGAGCGACACATCCGATCAGGAGAAAACCGAAGCCCCAACCGCCAAGCGTCGGGCCGACGCAAAGAAGAAGGGGCAGGTGCCGCGCTCGCAGGAGCTCACCTCCGCCTTCCTCCTCCTGGGGGGCGCGGGGGCGATCCAGTTCCTCTCGGGCGGGATCGGGACCGGGATCCAGACGCTCTTCGGCGGGATCGTGAGCGCCTTCGACGCGCCCCCGGCGGGGCTCGACGGGCACGTCGCCCAGATCCGGGAGATCGCCCGGACCACGGCCGCGATCGGTGCCCCCATCCTCCTGACGCTGACCGGGACCGCCCTCGCCATCGCCGGCGCGCAGGCGCGCGGCACCCTCGCCCCCGAGGCGCTCCAGCCGAAGTGGGAGCGGCTCGACCCGATCAAGAAGGCGAAGGAGATCTGGGGACCGCGGGCGATGATGGAGTTCGCGAAGAACCTCCTCAAGCTGATCCTGATCGGCGGGGTGACCTGGATCGTTCTGAACGGTGCCTTCGAACCGCTTTCGGCGCTGATCCAGAAGGACGCCGGCGGTCTCCTCGCGACGGCGCGCTCGTACGCGGTCCGCCTCCTGATGGCGACCGGCCTCGCCTACCTCGTCATCGCGGCGATCGACTACACCTGGCAGGTCTACTCCCACGAGAAGTCGCTCAAGATGAGCAAGGAGGAGATCAAGAAGGAGGTGAAGGAGTCGGAGGGGGACCAGATCATGAAGGTCCGCCGCCGCAGCCTCGCCCGGTCGATGGCGCGCCGCCGGATGCTCCTCTCCGTCTCCGACGCCGACGTGGTCGTGACGAACCCGACCCACATCGCCGTCGCCCTCAAGTACGACCCCGAGGTCTCCGACGCCCCGATCGTCCTCGCGATGGGAGAGCGGAAGGTCGCGCAGAAGATCAAGGAGATCGCGAAGGAGAACGGGGTGCCCACGGTCGAGAACAAGCCGCTCGCCCGCGCCCTCTACGCCACGGCGACGGTGGGCGAGGCGATCCCGATCGACCTCTTCGTGGCGGTGGCCGAGGTCCTCGCCTTCGTGATTCGTCAGCGGGGTGCGCGCCCCGCCTGGGCCGGCTCGGCGAGGGCCTGATCGATGGGATTCGACCTCCGGAAGAACGGCGAACTCGTCGTCGTCATCGGGATCGTCTTCGTGGTCGGGCTGATGGTGCTGCCCCTCCCGGGAGCGATCCTCGACCTCTTCCTGGCGCTCAGCATCGGCACCTCGATCCTGGTCCTCCTGACCGCGCTCTACACCGACCGTCCCCTCGACTTCTCGAGCTTCCCGGCGCTCCTCCTCGTCCTGACCCTCTACCGGCTCGCGCTCAACGTCAGCTCGACCCGGCTGATCCTCGGCAAGGGGGAGGGCGGAAAGGTCATCGAGTCCTTCGGGGACTTCGTGATCGGCGGGAACTACGCCGTCGGCGCCGTCATCTTCCTCGTCCTGATCGGGATCAACTTCATCGTGATCTCGAAGGGTGCGGGGCGCGTGGCCGAGGTGGCCGCCCGCTTCACCCTGGACGCGATGCCCGGTCGACAGATGTCGATCGACGGCGACCTCTCCTCCGGTCTGATCGACGAGGCGGAGGCGCGCCGCCGCCGCGACGAGGTGTCGCGCGAGGCCGACTTCTTCGGGGCGATGGACGGGGCCTCGAAGTTCGTCCGCGGAGACGCGATCCTCGGGCTGCTGATCACCGGCGTGAACATCGTCGGCGGGCTCTTCATCGGGATGGTGCAGTCCGGGATGAGCGTCACCGAGGCGCTCGAGATGTACACCATCCTGACCGTCGGCGACGGCCTCGTATCCCAGATCCCCGCGCTGATCATCTCGACGGCGGCCGGGATCATGGTCACCTCCTCCTCCGGCGGCGACCGGATGACGACGGCGGTGATCAAGCAGATCACCCGGAGCGGGAAGCCGATGTGGATCGCCTCCGGGGTGCTGGGGGCGATGGGCCTCGTGAAGGGACTGCCGACGATCCCCTTCCTGGCGCTCGCCGGGGGTACGGCGCTCGCGGCCCGGACCGCCGACCAGCGTCGGGCCGAGGAGGGCGACGCCCTCGATCCCTCCGGCGAAATCCTGCCGGGCGGATCGACCGCGGAGATCGGCGAGGGCGCGCCCTCGGAGGAGCGGACCCCGATGGATGACCTCCTTCAGATCGACCCGGTCGAGGTCGAGATCGGCTACGCCCTCATCTCCCTCGTCGACGAGGAGCAGGGCGGCGACCTGCTGGAGCGGATCAAGCTCCTGCGGAAGCAGGCCGCCCTCGACATGGGGATCCTGATCCCGCCGATCCGGATCCGCGACGACGTCCGCCTCGACTCGAACGCCTACATCGTGAAGGTCCGCGGCACCGAGGTCGTCCGTGGCGAGGTCCGCCCCCGCCTCCTGATGGCGCTCGACACCGGCGGCGTCTTCGAGGAGATCACTGGGGAGGACACCTTCGACCCCTCCTTCGGGATGCCGGCGAAGTGGATCTCGACCCCGCAGCGCGTCGAGGCGGAGGCGAACGGCTACGTCGTCGTCGAGCCGTCGACCGTCGTGGCGACCCACCTGATGGAGTCGCTCAAGCGCCACGCCGCCGAGCTGCTGGGCCGACAGGACGTGCAGGACATGCTCGACAAGCTCAAGGCGAGCTACCCGGCGCTCGTGGAGGAGGTGGTCCCGGCGAAGTTCTCCGTCGGAACCCTCCACCGCGTCCTGCAGCGCCTGCTGAAGGAGCAGGTCCCGATTCGCGACATGATCACGATCCTCGAGACGATGGCCGACGCCGCCGATCAGACGAAGGATCCGGAGGCGCTGACCGAGCACGTCCGTCAGGCGCTCTCGAATGTGATCGGCGAGTCCTTCCTCGGGGAGGACGGCCAGATCCGGGGGATCACCCTCGGCCCGCGTCTGGAGGCATCGCTGATGTCGCTCTTCAGCCCGCGCGGCGGGGCCGGCACGCCCCAGATCATGGATCCGGACGCGCTTTCGCGTCTGCTGAACGAACTCGACACCCTGACGCGGGCGTACGGCGAAGACGGCCGCCCCGTCCCCATCATCACCCCGCCCGGACTCCGCATCGGCGTCCGGCGCCTGATCGAACCGGTGCTCCCGAACGTCGCGGTGGTCTCGCTCGCCGAGCTGCCCTCGCACGTGAACCTGCGGAGCGTCGCCACCTGGGAGCTGAAGAATGCGGCTTGAGACCTTCCGAGGAACGTCCCTCTCCCGAGTCCTCGTCGACGTGCGCCGGTCACTCGGCGACGA
Organism: Longimicrobiales bacterium; assembly: GCA_028280525.1. Classification (GTDB taxonomy): domain Bacteria; phylum Gemmatimonadota; class Gemmatimonadetes; order Longimicrobiales; family Gaopeijiaceae; genus Gaopeijia. Next base: position 18,234 of record JANQLR010000040.1, on the reverse strand, counting down.
CGCGATGGTCGTGCGCACCCTGAACCTGCGCGAGAATGGCCGACCGGTGGTCGAGGTGGTCGCGGCGCGGGCGGAGGAGGTCGAGGCCTTCCGCCTCCAGCTCGACGGCGGGCGCGCCGCCGCGGCGAAGGCCAAGCGCAAGGAGCGGATCGGTCCGTACACGGTGGCCCTCGTCGGCCCGGCCGGGGGCGGGAAGTCGTCCGCCCTGATCAAGCTGGCGCTCCACCCCCGCGGCGTCGGGCGGAAGAAGGTCGGCCTCCTCACCCTCGACACCCACCGGGTGGCCGGGCTCGAGGAGATGCAGACCTTCGCCGAGATCACGAACCTCCCGCTCGAGGTCGTCTACCATTCGCGCGAGATTCCCGCGGCGATCCAGCGGCTGCGCGGGTGCGAGGTGATCCTGGTGGACTGCCCCGGCCGCGCCCCGCAGGAGGACCCCTCCGAGTGGGAGCTCGCGCTGCAGGCGCTCGATCCCGACGAGGTCCACCTCGTGCTCTCGGCGGAGATGCGCGACTCGGTGGCGCTGCGGGCGAAGTCGGTCTTCGCGCCGTGCGGAGTGACGCACGCCCTCTTCACCAAGCTCGACCACCTGGAGAGGGACGCCGGGCTCGCCGAGCTCGCGCAGGCGGTCGGGCTGCCGACGCGCTGGGTCGCGGACGGGCACGAGATCCCCGGTGACCTCAAGGAGTCCGGCCCGCGGATCCTCTCCGCACTCGGACTCGGCGCCGTCGGCGACGGCGAGATTCGCCGCGTCGGCTGACGGCCGCGCGCGCGACCGACCGTCCCGCCCACCTCCGACCCGCTTCGACCCTCCTCCCATGTCCACCTCCGACGCCCTCCGCGCCTACATGGCGAGCCGCACCGGCGGGACCGGCTTCGCGCCGACGCCCGGGGTGCTCGTCGTGGGGGGAGGGAAGGGGGGGACCGGGGCGAGCACGGTCGCCACGCTGATGGCGGTCGAGGCGTCGCGCGCCGGGCAGAAGGTGCTCCTGGTGGACGGCGACGAGCACCTCGGTCAGCTCCACCTCCTCCTCGGGATGGAGATCGCGGGTCCGGGCGTCGGCGCACTGCGCGGCGGGGGCGTCCTCCCCGCCGACCTGGTCCGGCCGGTCGTCGGCTCGCTCTTCCTCCTCCCCGGTGGCGGAGCAGGGGTCGAGGGGAGCCTCGCCCTCTCGACCGCGGAGCGCCGCGCGCTCTTCCGGCGCATCTCCGAGCTGTACGAGCACTTCGACCTGGTGATCGTGGACGGCGGCTCCCGGCTCGAGTCGGTGACGGCGGCGATGACCGCCGGTGTGGAGCGGCTCCTCGTCGTGACCGGGACGGACCGCGTCGCCCTCGCCTCCTCCTACGCGCTGGTGAAGGTCGCGCGCGGTCGCTTCGGCGGGGTCCCCGTCGAGCTGATCGTCAATCGGGTGAGCGGGAACGCCGGGCTGGCGGCGCACCGGATCGTGGACGGTGCGGCCGAACGCTTCCTGCGCGCCGACGTCCCCCTCGCCGGGGTGGTCCCGGAGGACGGGGAGCTGCGCCCCGCGGTCGAGGCGACCGGGCTGCTCGCCCTCGAGTCGCAGTCGCCCGCGCGGCGGGCCGCGTGGTCGATCGTCGACCGCGTCCTCAACGAGCAGGCGGCGCGTGACGCCTCCTCGACCCCGGTCATCCCCCTCATTCGCGAGGGGTGAAGAGGCCGCGGCTCAACCCCTCCACCAGGAGGTCGAGGAGTCGCTCCAGAATCGGCACCGTGTCGACGCCCCGATCGGCGTCCTGCAGGACGAATATCGGGTGCCGGAATCGCAGGATCGCCGACTCGACCGCCGTGACCACCTCCTCGAACTCCACCGCCGACGGATCTGCGGGACACCCGATGGCGGGTGGGGCCGGCGGCTCGGGGAGCGGGATCCCCTCCGCGTCGAACTCCCCCCGGTGCATACCGTCCAGCAGGATCCGACGCAGGAGGGCGGTCAGCGCCTCCAGGTGTTCACCCAGCGCCTCCGGACTCGCCTCCGCGGCCATCGCGTTCCGTTCGAAGACGTCCCGGTCGGCGAGGACCTTCTCTCGCTTGAGGCCGTGGAGACCGAGGGCGAAGGCGCGCAGCTTCGTCGCCGCCGACCCGGGCCCGGTCGGGATCCGGTTCAGCTCGCCCTCGGTCTCCCGAAGCCACCGTCTGGAGACCTCTTCGACCAGCGCCTGCCGGCTCGGAAAGAAGCGGTAGACGTTCGCGTGGGACATCCCGAGCTCCTCGGCCACGTCGGTGACCCGGAGCTTGCGGGCACCGACCGCTCGAAGGCGTCGCGTTGCGGCGTCGAGGATGCGCTGCTCGGTCGTCGGCGGGGTCATCAGAGGAACATACCGCCGCTCGCTTCGAGTCGCTGACCGGTGATCCACCCTGCGTCCGCGCTGCAGAGGAAGCGGACCACGCCGCCGATGTCGGTGGGTCGGCCGATGCGGCCGAGGGCGGTGTTCGCGGCCAGGTAGTCGCCCATCCCGGGGTTCGTGCGAAGTGCATCCGCGGTGAAGTCGGTCTCGATGACTCCGGGTGCGACCACGTTCGCCGTGATGCCCCGCGGCCCGAGCACCTTCGCCAGGTACGTCGTGAGGGATTCGAGCGCCGCCTTCAGCGGGGCGTACGCCGGGAGGTTCGGGACGACGAAGCGCGTGGCCCCGGTCCCGAGGGTGACGATGCGCCCGCCGTCGGCGAGGACCGGGAGGAGCTGCTGCACCAGGAAGAAGGCGCTCTTGTAGTTCGTCTCGAACTGGGCGTCGAGGTCCTTCTCGGTGACCTGCTCGAAGGGCATGTGGGCGTCGATTCCCGCGTTGAGGATCAGGTGATCGAGCCGCGGGTGCCCCCACTCCTCGAGCGTGCTCCTCACCTCCTCGACCAGCGCGTCGATGGACCGGGTCCCGGTCAGGTCGGCACGGAGCGCGAGGGCGCGGCGGCCGAGCGCGCGAACCCGGTCGACCACCTCGGCCGCCGCATCCTCGCGGGAGTGGAAGGTGAAGAGAATGTCGACGCCGTCCTCGGCGAGACGAAGGACGGTCTCGCGGCCGAGGCCGCGGCTGCCGCCGGTGACGAGGGCGACTCGGGTCGTGGAATCGGTGCTCATGGGAGGTCTCCGGTTCGGGTGTGCGTGTGGGTCGAACGGGTCGTCGGACCGGTCTTGGGTGTCCGGAGTCCCACTCGACGAAGGGATGGTACCACTCATGATTACAAGTGTCAATTTTTGTAATCTGTAATTCCCGACCCCGAATCCGGAGAAGCCCGGATTGTCGAGCCTGGAGTCACCCCTCAGCTTCCGTGGCGGCTGCGGCTTCGCCGCCGACTTCCGACCTGCACGAAGGTCCTTCGCCCTCGCCACCCCACGAATCGATGACCCGCACCGACCTCCACGGCCGTGCCCCGCAGCGGGCGGCCACGCTCCTTCGTCGCCTCCCGGCTCTCACCCTCCTCTTCGTCTCCCTCGGCTTCGCGGCCCCGGCCGCCGCCCAGGACGAGCCTGCGGAAGACCTGACCGGCGAGTGGGTCCTCACCACGCTCACGCCGAACGGCGAGGGCCGTCGCGACGTCGTCTTCCAGCAGGACGGCAACACGCTCACCGGCACGATCGCGAGTTCGATGGCCGAGGGGCCGCTCGAGGGGATCATCGACGGAGAGGTGGTGATCTTCACCGCCTTCATCTCGATGGATACCGCCGACTTCGAGATCGTCTACGAGGCGACGCTGGTGGACGGGGAGCTGGTCGACGGGACGCTCCAGATCGGAGACTACGGTTCGGGGACGTTCACCGGGCGCCGGAAGGAGGCTGGCGAGGGCTGATCCGCCCACCCCGACCGGGGAGGCGGCGTCCTCCCCCCTCCGGATCCCGGCAAATCCGACCGCGGCCGGCTCGGCAGTTTCTGCCGGCCGGCCGCTTTCGTTCGCGCACGATCGACTAGGCGGTTGTCTTTCGTTGGACTCCAAGTCACTGCACTGCAACGCTTTAGCGATTCGGTATCGCTGCGCTAAAGTTCTTTTCGTTCTGGTACGCCCCCTGCTCTTGCCTTGGTCGCACGCCCAAACGACCCGAGGCGAGACACATGGATCAGACGACGACTCTCTGGGAGCAGTACCACACGCAGGGGAGCATGGCCGCTCGAGACGAGCTGCTCATGCAGAATCTCCGGCTCGTTCATCACGTCGCGCGGCAGGTCATCCGGTCGACCCGGATCGACGCCGAGTTCGACGACCTCGTCTCGGCGGGGACCATTGGCCTGATGAACGCCGTCGACAACTTCGACGTCTCCCGCGGGCTCGCCTTCTCGACATTCGCGGCTCCTCGGATTCGGGGCGCGATCCTGGACGACCTGCGGCGCCGCGATCACGTGCCGAGGTCGATCCGCCGCAAGCAGCGCGACCTGAACCGGGCTCGCGAGTCGCTGATGTCCACGCTCGACCGCGCCCCGACCGACACCGAGATGGCGTCGGAGATGGGGATCGATCACGCCAAGCTCTGGAAGTGGCAGCGCGAGGCGGAGCAGTCGGCCCGGGTCAGCCTCGACCGTCCGCTCGATCCCGACCGGAACCGCTCGACGACGCCCGAGGAGATCCTCGTCGGCGACGACGGCGAGGAGGCGATCGACGATCTGAACCAGCGTGAGGAGCTCCAGATCCTGCGGGACGGCATCCTCGAGCTGAAGGATCAGGAGCGCATCGTCCTTTCGCTCTACTACTTCGAGGAGCTCAAGCTCCACGAGATCGCCACGGTTCTCGGCGTGACCGAGTCGCGGATCTCGCAGATCCGTTCGAAGGCGATCAAGAACCTGCGGGCCCGCCTCGCCCACCTGCGGGAAGAGGGCGCGACCCGGTGATCCGGTTCGGCCCCGTCCCTACCGTCCTCGCGGCGGTCCTCCTCCTGGCGGCCCCCGAGTCGGCCCTCGCCCGGCAGGATGCCGCACGGGATGCGGTGTCGGGCGACGCCCCGGTGCGGCCCCGGATGACGGCGCTGGTGCGCGCGGCGCTGACCGCCCCCGGCGACTCGCTCGTCTGGGGAGAGATGGCGGAGCTTCTCCCCGAGATGGCCCGCGTCGGAGAGGCGTCGGTCCTCGGCGCCTTCGAGGCGGGGCGGGTGGCCGACTCGCTCTCTCGGGCACCGGTCGACCCGGTCGCCCTCGCCCTGGAGAGCGGTCGCAGCGTCGCCGAGCGCACCCGAGCGGGTCGCCTCGACGCCTCGTCCGTCACGGCGGCGGGCCTCGAGCCCACGGCGGCCGACGCCTCGTCCGGCGCGGGGATCGTCGTGTGGACGATTCCCTGGATCGCCGTCGCCCTCCTGGGTGGCGCCGGCTGGTGGATCGGGCGTCGCCGCGCTGGCTCCCCGGTGTCGCCCGATGCGTCGCGCACCCCTCGGTCGGGTGGTCGCTCCGACCGGATGTGGGCCGTGACCACCCTCGCCGAGAGTGGACTCCCCCCCAGCGAGATCGCCCGGCGAACCGGGATGGCGCAGGACGCCGTGCGCGTCCTGATGGGCCTCGGCGGCGCGAGCCCCTCGGGGTCGGTCGCCACCCCTCCGTCCGGCCCGGCGATGACCGCCGGCGCGGAGCGTCCGCCGACGCTCGGGGAGCGCGCGGCCGGAGTCTCCGCGGAGCGGATGGCGCTCCTTCGACAGGCGCGTCGCATGAAGGACGGCCGCATCACCTACGGACCGAGGGCAGCGCGATGAGCGGCACCGATCCCCTCGCTCGTGCGGGGAGCGCGATGCGGTACTGGCAGACGCGCCAGTCCGCGCTCTCCCACAATCTCGCGAACGCCAACACGACCGGCTTCAAGGCGGAGAAGGTCTTCGCCCGGGTCCTGGACGAGGTGGGTCGGGTCGAGGTGGCCACAACCGACTTCGACACCGGCGCGATCACCCGCACCGATCGCGTCCTCGACGTCGCGATCCGCGGCGACGGCTTCTTCGTGGTGGACACGGAGGACGGCCCGCGGCTGACCCGGAAGGGCAACTTCCGCGTCGAGGACGGCTTCATCGTCGACACCGCGGGAAACCAGGTGCGCGGCGAGGGCGGGCCGATCCCGATCCTCGAGGGCGTCGTGTCGATCGGCGCCGACGGAGAGGTCCTCCTGGATGGAGAGCAGGTGGGTCGGCTGACGCTGGCCCGCCCCCGTTCGCCGGAGGCTCTGGTGCGCGAGGACGCAGTCAACTTCGTGCCGGGCCCGGACGGCTTCGACGAGCTGATTCCGGAGGAGATCCGGGTGGAGCAGGGCGCGCTCGAGGAGAGCAACGTGGACCCCGTCGAAGCGATGGTCGAGATGCTCGACATCCAACGCCGCTACGCGGGAATCGAGCGCACGGTCCGCGTCATGGACGAGATCAACGAGACCGCCGCCACGCGGCTCGGTCGCCTGAGATAGAGAGGGAGTCGTACCGATGGATCCGTCGATCTACACCGCCGCCACCGGGATGCGGGCCCAGCAGAGCCGCATCGAGGTGATCTCGAACAACCTGGCCAACGTCAACACGACGGGCTTCAAGCGCAGCCGCGCGCAGTTCGAGGACCTCCTCTATCAGACCGAGCAGGCTGCGGCGACCGTCAACGCCGCCGACGCCAACACGCTGGAGGAGATCCAGATCGGACGGGGAGTCCGGCTGGCCGCCGTCCAGCGCGTCGAGGCCCAGGGACCGCTCGAGCAGACGAACCGCGTCTACGATCTGGCGATCGAGGGCGAGGGCTTCTTCCAGCTGCAGCTCCCGAGCGGCGAGGTCGGCTTCACTCGGGACGGGGGCTTCACCCTCTCGGACCAGGGCGTCCTCGTCAGCCGGGGAGGCTACACCGTCCTGCCCAACGTGCAGATCCCACAGGACGCCACCGGCATCTCGATCTCCCCGAGCGGGGTGGTCGCGGTGGAGACGGCGGGCTCGAGCGTCGCCACCGAGGTCGGGCGCATCCAGCTGGCGCGCTTCACCAACCCCGCCGGTCTCCGCGCGCAGGGCGAGAACATCTACACCGAGACGGCCGCCTCCGGCGTACCCGTGGAGGGCTTCCCGCAGGAGGCCGGACTGGGACGCGTGGTGCAGGGCTACCTGGAGGGCTCGAACGTCGAGATCGTCCAGGAGATGGTCGACATGATCACCGCGATGCGGGCGTACGAGATCAACTCGAAGTCGGTCCAGACCTCGGAGCAGATGGCCGAGATCGCGAACAACCTGGTCCGATGAACGGTCTCCGCTACCTCGATGGTCCGACCGGCGCGCTGACGCTCCTGGGCCTGCTCGTCGTGGGCCTCCTGGGCCTCACGAATGCCCTGTGGGCCGAGTCGGTACCGCAGGTCGAGCGGCCGGGCGCCGCAACGATCGAGTCCCGGACCGCGACGCCCCCCGAGTCCCCGACTGCGGCACCCACGCTCCCGAGTTCCACGACCCGGGCGGAGGGGGCCCCCCGCGGGGCGTCGCCGGATTGGCCGGGTCTCCCCGCGGTCGAGGCGGCCGCCCGGGTCCGGATCGCCGAGGTCTGGGGCGTCGATCCGGCGGATCTGGTCCTCGACTTCGGGCGTGTTCGGAGCGAGTGGATCCCCGGCGCCGACCTCCGGGTCGAGCTGCGCGGAACCGGACGGGTCGGCTACTGGATCGTCGCGGCGTCGGACCGTCGGGACGCCCTGTCGCTCCGCGTTCGCGCGGGTCGTCGGGTCATCCGCCCGACCGCAGCCGCCGAGCTGCCCCGTGGCCACCGGGTTCGAGAGGCGGACATCGCGCTTCGTCCGGTGGTGGTGTGGGGCGTCGAGGACTCCGGCCCGCTGGCCGACCCCGTGGGGTGGGAGGTGAAGCGGCGCATCGCGGAGGGAGAGGTGCTCGCCTCACCGGCGGTTTCGCCCACGGCCGCGGTGGTCACCGGGGCCCCGATCGAGGTCGAGCTGCGCACCGGCGCGGTCTCGGTGACCCTCGCGGGCATCGCGCTCGGCACGGCGGTTCGGGGTCAGAGCCTCTACGTGCGGACGGTCACCGGGGAGCGCCTCCGCGGCGAGGCGATCGGCCCCGGGCGGGTCGTCGTCCACCTCGCGGGCCGAGGGTGACCCCGATGCGAGCGATCGTCGTCTTCTCCCTGGCCCTCCTGCTCCTCCTTGGAGCAGACCGTGCCGCGGCGCAGACCGGCGCCGGGCGCCCGGTCCGCACCTCGCTCTTCAGCGACCGCCTTCCGGTCGTGGTGGGGAGCGTCGTCACCATCCTGGTCGACGAGTTCACCCTCACCGAGGCGAACCGGGACGACACGTCGACCCGCGATCGACAGCGGAACGTCGGCGCCACGATCGACGCCAACGGCTCCCGCTCCGGCGGCGGCCTCGACACCCGCAACGACCTCGCGCAGCGCTTCCAGGGCGGGGCTTCCCGCTCCGACCGCTTTCGCGCCGAGATCAGCGTCCGGGTGGTCGAGCTCGGCGAGAACGGTCTCGCCCGGCTCGAGGGCACCAAGAAGATGCAGATCGACGACCACGAGCAGGAGGTCGTCGTGCGCGGCTGGATCCGGACCGCCGACGTCCGCCCCGGCAACACGATCGAGTCGTGGCGGGTGGCCGACGCGGAGCTCCTCTACACCTCGAACGGCAAGATCGTGAAGAGCGGCGGGATCTGGGACATGCTCTTCAATTGGATCATCCCCTGACCGGTTGAGTCGAACGTGACCCGTCTCCGCTCCACCCTCGACTTCCTCCGCCGGCAGCTCGCCGCGGCCCTCCGTTTCGGCGGCTCGATCCGCAGCTACGGCTGGATCGCGGTGATCGTCGGGACCGTCGCCTCGCCCACCCCTCTTCAGGCGCAGGACGTCCGGATCCGCGACCTCACCGTCTCCTCCGCCGACATCCCGTGGACGCTGCAGGGCTACGGGCTCGTCCTCGGTCTGGACGGCACGGGCGACCGGGTGATCGGGGGGTTCTCCTCCGGCCACACCGTGCAGTCCGTCGCCAACCTCCTGCGCCGCGAGGGGATCGAGGTGCCGGAGAACGAGCTCCGGACCCGGAATGTGGCCGCCGTCATGGTCACCGCCGAGGTCTCGGCCTTCCTCCGCCCGGGGGGACGGTTCAACGTGGCCGTCTCCTCGCTCGGCGACGCGACCTCGCTGCGCGGCGGGGTCCTGATCGCGACACCGCTCCGGATCGACCCCCAGCTGTCGCCGGTCGGGGTCGCCCAGGGGCCGATCCAGATCTCCGAGGCGCTCTCCTCGACGCTCGTCACGCCCATCGCCGTCGAGACCTCGGCGACGATGCCCTCCGCGGGGATTCTGGAGCAGCCGCTCCCGGAGTCGGGGTTCGAGCAGGCCGACGCCCTGCACCTGCGCGAGCCGGACTTCGGCACCGCGACCCGCATCGCCACCGCGATCAACGCCGAGATCGGCGAGGGGGCGGCCCGGATCGTCGATCCCGGCTCGATCGCCCTGGCGCTCCCGACCGACGACACCCGCTTCGAGGCGCTGGCGCGCATCCAGGATCTGACGGTGTCGCCGGATCGCGCCGCACGCATCGTGATCGACTCCCGCAACGGGACCGTCGTCGCGGGAGGCGGCGTCCGGGTCGGCGAGGCCGTGGTGAGCCACGGGGGGATGACGCTTGCGATCGGCGGGGTGCCCGAAGGAGCGCCGGCCGACCCCTTCGCCACCGCGGGGGATCTCCGGGTGCAACCCGGCGCCTTCGTCCAGGAGGTGGCCGCAGCGCTCCACGCCGTCGCCGCCCCGCCCGAGGCGATCGCCGCGGTCTTCAACTCTCTCCGCGAGGTCGGCGCGATCACGGCCCAGGTGGTGGTCCGGTGAGTGCGATCCCGTCGGGCGGCGGCCTTCCTGGCCTGCGCGGGGCCGAGCGCGCGGGGGACCGCCCGCTCTCCGGCCCCGATCGACCGCGCGACCTCTTCGCGGCGCTCCGCGATGGGCGCGTGGAGGGTGAGCACGCCCGCCTTCGGGCCGCGGCCCAGCTCCTGGAGGGACAGTTCTACCAGAACCTCTTCTCGGCGATGCGCGACACCGTGCCCGAGGGCGGACTGACCTCCGGAGGAGCGGGGGAGGAGATGTTCACCTCCCTCCTGGATCAGCGGATGGCGGACGCCGCCGCGGCCCGTCAGGAAACGGGGCTCTCCCGCGCCCTCTACCGCGTCTTCGCGGCCCGGCTGGGGCCCGAGGGAGGCGCTGAATGACCGCCACGGTGCTCGCCTTCGAGGACCCGACGCCCCCGCGGGCCGGCCCGACCGACGTCCGTGCCCTGACCCGCGCGCTCGACGGCGAGGCGAAGCTCCTGCAGAACCTCCTGGACGTCCTCCAGCGGCAGCGCGAAGCGGTCGCCGCCGACGATCTCGAGGCCGTCGACACCTCGGTGTACGATGCCCAGCGGATCCTCCTCTCCCTCGGTCAGGCCCGCCGCCGCCGCCGCACCCTTCTCGGGCTCGCAGCCGGGAACGAGGGGCTCCCCCTCTCCGATCTTCCTCGACTCCTCGGCGATGCGATGACCGGGGAGCTCTCCGCCTCGATCGATCAGGTGGTTCGGGTCGCGGACCGCGTGCAGCGGCAGATGGCACTCAACCGTCAGATCCTCTCCGGCGCGATCCGGGCGGGGGATGAACTCCTCCGGGCGCTGGGCTCGGGCGGACGGAAGCCGAGCGGCTACGGCGCGCCGAACACCGCGCCGCCCGCCGCGGGATCCTCCGGAGGCCTCCTTCTGGACCGGCAGGTATAGGATGCCCGGCATCAACTCGATCCTGAGCACCGCCGTCGGTGCCCTCCGCGCCTCGCAGGCGGGGATCAACGTCGCGGCGAACAACCTCGCGAACGCCTCCAACGAGGATCACTCGCGGCAGATCGTCGACCTGCGCACCGTCGCCCCGAACATCACCCCGGACGGGGTCTTCGGCCGGGGCGTCTCCGTGGAGAACGTCACCCGAATTCGGGACGAGTTCATCGACGGGACGTACCGCCGCCAGGCAGGGATCGCGGGGGAGAGCAGCGCGCGACAGCAGCTCCTGGGCCGCGTCGAGACCGTGCTCGGGGAGCCGGGTTCGACCGGGGTGACGGACGCCTTCGATCGCTTCTTCAACTCGTGGAGCGAACTCGCCACCAACCCGACGAACCCGACCGTCCGCAACCTCGTCCGCCAGTCGGGACAGGACCTCGTGGACGCCTTCGGGCGCGTCGCGGACGGCCTGTCGACGGTCCGCGCGGAGGGCGAGTCCCGCCTCCTCGACTCGATCGACCGGCTGAACGCGCTCCTCCCGGAGATCGGTGCGCTCAACCAGGAGATCGTGGCCCAGGAGGGGAACGGCGTGCAGGCGCCGCAGCTCCGCGATCAGCGCGACGCCCTGGTCGACGAGCTGGCCTCGCTGGTCTCGATCGACGTGTCTCGCCGCAGCGACGGATCGATCGGGGTCGCGCTCGACGGGATCAACATCGTCGACGGCGCCGCCGTGCAGCAGCTGGAGAGTCGGACCGTCGGCGCGGACGTGGCCATCGCCGTGACCGGGCGGACCTCGGTGATCTCGAACGCCGGCGGTTCGATCGGGGGAACGCTGAGCTTCCTGAACGGGGATCTGGCCGATGCCCAGACGACGCTCGACGAGGTCGCCAACGCCCTCGCGACCGATGTGAACCTGCTGCATCGGACGGGAACGACGCCCGACGGGAGCACGAACATCTCCTTCTTCGACCCGGCGGGCACCACGGCTCGGACGCTCGCCCTCGACGCCGCCGTCCTCGGCGACGCGGACCGGATCGCGGCCGGAACGCCCGACGCGGGCGGGGCCTACCGCTCCGGGGCCAACGACATCGCCCTCGGGATCGCGGACTCCCGTGCGCAGGACTCCGTCACCCTCGGGGAGGGCTTCACCGAGCGGATCCGGGGACTGGTGTCCGATGTCGGACAGGCGGTACGTTCCTCCACGGATGCGGCGGAGGTCCAGAGTTCGCTGCTCGGACAGATCGAAAACCGGCGCGCCGGCGTGAGTGGCGTGTCGACCGACGAGGAGCTGGTGACGTTGATTCGCTACCAGACCTCGTATCAGGCGGCGGCTCGCGTGATCTCGATCGCGGACGAACTGCTCCAGACGGTCGTCCAGCTCTGACGTACTGGTTCGTCCGACTCACCAGATGAGGTGAGGCGGGCCCCTCTTCGCTCCAGCGACCGGGCCGACGGAACGGACCGGTGACCAGGAGGAAGGCCGACCCAGGGGTCGGCGGTGCACGGAGCCCAGCATGCTGATTCTGAGTCGGAAGGCCGGCGACGCGATCCTGATCGACGGCGGCATCCGCATCGTGGTCCTCGCCGCGGACTCCGGCGGGGTGCGACTCGGGATCGAAGCCCCGTCCTCGGTCGGCATCGTCCGCGAGGAGATCGTCGACCGCATCGCCGACGAGAACCGGCGGGCCGGGGCGACCGCGGAGGGCGCGGACCTGCTGCAGGCGCTCGGTGGAGCTCCGAAGGTCGGTCCGCCGAAGCCGCTCGGCTCCGCGCGGGAGCCCGAGAGGGACGGGGTGGACGGAGAGGGCTGACGGCCCGGCGGGCTCCCCCACTGCGCAGGACGTACGCCCGGCCTAGCTCCGCCGTCGCAGCGCCGGCAGCTCCAGCCCGAACTCGATCCCGTCCGGGAACTCCCGCTCGACCCACCCGCCTTCGAGCAGCTCGGCGATCCCGCTCATCCCCTCGGTGCGCGCCGCCTTCGGGGGCGACTCGTCGATCTCGCGGCGAGGACCCCGAGCGCGCACCAGCACCTGCATGACGGCCCCGTTCGCCGGCTCGGCGAGGACCGTGACCGTTCGGTCGCGGTGCAGCGCCTCCCACCCGGCGGCCGAGAGCGCGAGGAGGATGGCGCGCCCGGTGAGCGTCCACCGCCCGAGGACCGGGATGAGCCCGTCGCGCACCGTCAGCTGCGTCTCGACGCCCTCCATGTGACGGTGCTTGGAGAAGAGTGCGAGCAGGGAGGGGAGCACCTCGGGGAGGTGGATCGGCTCCGGTTCCTCCTCCGGCTCGCCCGCGAGCATCCGCACCTGGCGGACGGACTCCTCCAGCCTCTGGACCTCCTCGTCCAGGAAGGGCGCCATCGACGAGGCCTCCTCGTCGAACTGCAGGAGCTGGACCATCCCGGCCAGCGAGGTGACGCGCCCGTTCAGATCGTGACAGAGCCCGGCCAGGATGCGATCGGAGACGTCGTTCCAACCGGCGTGAGCGAGGCGGACGAGCCGCTCTGCGGATGAGGTGTCGGACATCCGGGTCGGGCGGGGGCGGTCGCCACGAAGGGCGGGAGGAGGATAGGCGCGAGGGAGGGAGACCCCCGCTCCAGTTTTTCGATGGTACGTCGATACTGATGAGAAAGCAGGATCAGCGAAACCATCTCCGGAGGCGGGAGGTGGGCCGAACGGACTCGGCCCCAGACCCCCGACGTGTGCGCAGGATGTGCGCCTCCCTCCGGCTTTCCCCAGGGCAAGGATGCCCGAGGAAGGAACGTGCTCGTACTCGTCGGACTCGCCATCGTCATGGGCAGCATCGTCGTGGGCTATACGGCCCACGGTGGAAAGCTGTACGTCCTGTGGCAGTGGACCGAATTCGTCATCATCTTCGGCGCCGGCCTCGGCGCCCTCGTGATGGCGAACCCGCCGGCGGTGGTGAAGGGGTGCTTCACGCAGACGCTCGCGCTCCTGAAGCCGAGCCCCTTCAGCAAGGCGGCCTTCACCGAGCTGCTGCAGGTCCTGTACGAGATCTTCTACGCCGCCCGGAAGGACGGGCTGGTCGGGATCGAGAGCCACGTGGAGGACCCCGAGTCCTCTCCGATCTTCTCGAAGTACGAGAACTTCAGCTCGCACCACCACGCCGTCACCTTCCTGGCGGACACCCTCAAGGTTCTCCTGACCGGCGCGGTCGAGGACCACCACCTCGCCGACATCCTCGAGACCGATCTCGAGATGCACCACGAGGAGGCGGAGGCGGTCCCCCACGCGATCCAGCAGGTCGGCGACGCGATGCCCGGCTTCGGGATCGTCGCGGCCGTGCTGGGCGTGATCATCACGATGGGGAAGATCGGCGGGGCGCCCGAGATCATCGGGAAGAGTGTCGCCGCCGCCCTCGTCGGAACCTTCCTGGGGATCCTGCTCGCCTACGGCGTATTCGGACCTCTCGCCCAGGCGCTCACCGAGCGCCTCAAGGGGGAGGAGCAGTACATGTCCGTGATCCGCGCCGCCCTCCTCTCCTTCGCGCGGGGAGACCCGCCCATCACCTCGGTCGAATTCGCTCGGCGGGCCATCGAGCCGCAGCACCGGCCGTCCTTCGCCGAGCTCGAGGAGATCACCCGACGCAAGGGAGGTGACGGCTGATGGACGGATCGCGCGTGGTCATCGTCAAGAAGAAGAAGGTCGTGAAGGGAGGCCACCACGGAGGGTCGTGGAAGGTCGCCTACGCGGACTTCGTGACGGCGATGATGGCCTTCTTCCTCGTGATGTGGATCATGGGGATGGACCAGGGCGTGAAGGACGTCGTGGAGGGGTACTTCTCCAACCCGGTCGGCTTCAAGAAGGCCTTCGGGGGCGGAACCAACCCCCTCTCGTCCGGCAACTCCCCGGTGAACATGGAGATGCGCGCCGCTGCGCTCCTCCTCACGCGGGAGCTGCAGACGCAGACCCTCGAAGAGACGGCGGGTGCGCTCGAGAAGGCCATCCAATCGGGCGGCGGAGTCGCCGACCTGGAGGCCGAGGTCGAGGTCGCGATGACCGACGAAGGCCTCCGGATCGAACTCATGGAGACCGGTTCGGAGAACGTCTTCTTCGGCGTCGCCTCCGCGCAGCCGCGGCCCTCCCTGATCCGACTCCTGGAGGTCGTCGCCGCCGAACTCGGAGGCGGGGAGACCCCGGTCGTCATCGAAGGTCACACGGACGCCCGCCCCTTCCGGACCTCGTCCGGCTACTCGAACTGGGAACTCTCCGTCGACCGGGCGAACGCCGCCCGTCGGCTCCTCGTCGCGCGCGGCGTGGAGGGGGCCCGATTCCTCGAGGTCCGCGGTTACGCGGACCGTGATCCGAAGATCCGGGAGAATCCGCTGGATCCCCGAAATCGACGGATCTCCATACTCCTGCCCTTCAGTGAACCCATCGACCTGAGCGACGGGTCGCGCATCGTACCGACCGAGTCGGCAGCGGGGAGCGTGACGGTCGTCGAGGGAGGTTCGAATGGTTCGTAGACCCCCTTCCATGGATCTATATCATGCGGTCACGGTAGCCGCGGACGCTCTCGCCGAGAGGTGGGGCGAACCCGGCGTCGCATCCCTGCTCGCCTGGGGCCACCCGGCCGAGATCGAAGTCGTCTATTGCCGCGGGCTCGAGGAGAGCGTCTGCCGCGGCCTCGGTACCGGGGCCGGTCGGGCGGCCGTCGACGGGGTCCGCCGGAGCGGCGAACCGGTCGTCGTCCGGACGGACGCACTCCCCGAGGGCGAGCTCCGGCGCGCCCTCGCTGCCGGCAATCTCGAGGGCCTCCTCCTGGTGCCCCTCTTCAGCTGGGAGGGCGAGGCCGGCCTCGTCTGCGTCGAGATCGCAGAGGGGATCGACGCGCTCGAGGCCGAGATCGAGCCGGAGTTCCGGCTCGCGGTCGATCGGGTCTCGAGGGCGCTGCGCGGGCTTCAGCTCACCGCGGCACACGCGGCGCTCGCGGCGCATGTGAGACACGATCGCCGGACCCCGCTCGAGGGATTCGACGGCACCGTCGTCGTCGATCGCTGGGAGCGCGTCATCTTCGCAGGGGGCTTCATCGAGGAGCTGCCGGGATGGAGTCGACAGGGGCCCTTCGGACGGCCGCTGGACGGCCTCCCCGGGGGACCGATGATCGCCGCCCTCCCTCTCTCGACCGGCGACCGTCTGGACTGGCAGGAACACCTCATGCCTCCGCTCGAGGAGCACGGCGTCCCGGTGTCGATCGCGGCGATCCCCTTCGCCCCGGTCCGAGAGGGAGAGGAGGGAGGGCGGGTCGTCCTCTTCAACGACCTCCGCTCGGAGCGCACGCACGGGCCGGGGCCGCTTCCGATCCTGAGCCTCGCCCTGCGCGTGGCCTCCGCGAAGGAGGCGGTCGCCTCGGATCTGCACGAGGTCCGGGAGCGTGTGGACGGGCCGATGGCCGAGCGCTTCCACCGGTACATCGCCGAGGTCGCGCGCCGAACCGCGGGGGCGGACGAGCTCATCGCAGGGGTGATCGAGGACGCGGAGGGCCGCGTCCGGGAGCCGGTCGACGTGAACGCGCTGCTGCACGAGGTGGTCGCCCCGCAGGAGCGGGCCCTCCTCGGCGAGGGGGTGCGGATCCTCCGCTTCCTTCGCCCGGAGCTGCCACGCACCCCGGTCGGCCCGATCGAGCTTCAGCACATCCTGACCGGCCTCGTCGACCTGGCCCGGGACTCGCTTCGACCTGCAGGCGGCACCCTCACCCTCCGCAGCTGGGAGGAGAAGGGCGAGGTGTACATCGCCGTCTCCGACGACGGTCGCGGCGTCGACGTGCCGGAGGGGCAGGACGCCTTCCAGCCGCTCTACGACCACGTGGCGGAGGGGTCGCGCTCGGAGGTCTTCCTCAACTCGGCCCGAAAGCTGATCGAGGGGTGGGGCGGGCGACTCATGGTCGAGAACCGCCCCGGGATGTGGAACCGCGTCACGGTGATGCTCCCCGTCGATCGACGGGTACCCGAGCGCCCCGAGACCGGGATGCCCCCGGCCGTCCGCGTCGTACGCGACGCGGAGGGGGGGCTGAACGTCCTGGTCGTGGACGACAACCCGTCGCTCCGCAACGTGATGCGACGATACCTCGAGCGACGCGGTCACGTGGTGACCGAGGCCGAGGATGGTCAGATCGCGCTCGACCTCCTCGCGGAGGCGCGCTTCGATCGGATCGTCGTCGACGTCCGAATGCCGGGTACCGACGGGCCGACCTTCTTCCGACGGCTGGACGGCGTCGCCCCGGAGATGCAGCGCCGCACGATCTTCATGACGGGGGGCTTCCTGGAAGACGCCACCGAAGACTTCATCGAGTCGACCGGACGCCCCCAGATCCAGAAACCCTTCGACCTGGCGGAGATGGCACGAACGGTAGAGAGCTGAACGGCCGGCGGGAGTGGTTAGCCGAACTCCTGCTCGATCTGGTCCGCGACGGAGTTGAAGCGAAAGGGCTTCTGCAGGCGAACGACCTCGCCCGGAAGACCTCCGATCTCACCGTCGTCGGCCCCGCCCGTCATGAGGGCGGCGTACCCCGCGAACCCGGACTCGAGAATGGTCCGGAGCAGGGTGAGCCCGTTCCCCGGCATGTTCTGATCGACGACCACCACATCGAAGGCGCCGTCGCGGAAGCAGGAGAGTCCCTCGTCCGCATCGGCCGCCGTCTCCACCCGATGGCCGCGCTTCTCGAGTACCCGAGCGAGCGCGCGCGAGATCATCGGCTCGTCGTCCGCGACGAGGATGCGTAGAGAGGGGATGTCGGACATGGAATTCGGCGACTACCGAGATTAGGGAATCAAAAAGTAGTCCATGAGCGATGCCAGGTGTACCGCCGCGGGCAACGGTCCCGAGGTTGCCAAGACGCCCGGGCGTCTGGGGCGCCCCTCGGAGGCGGCTCCCGCGCGGGCGCTCGCGACGGTATGCGAACACCACGCGATTCACATAAAACATTGAAATCATGGGATTTACGGGAATACGACTCCTCTCGCTCAAGTGAATTGAGGAGCACCCGATAATCCCCAGCAACAGCCGGGAATGGGCCGGCTTTCGGGGCATGGACGCCCCCGGAGCAAGGACGCTCCGAACACCAAACTCTCAATGGAAGGAGAGACTCCCATGCGCATCAACACCAACACGTCGTCGCTGAACACGCTCCGTCAGCTGGGCAGCGCGTCGAAGGGCTTCGCGAGCTCCGTTCAGAAGCTCTCGTCCGGTCTCCGGATCAACCGCTCGTCGGACGACGCCGCCGGTCTCGGGATCGCGAACAAGATTCGGGCCGACGTCGGCTCGATGAAGCAGGCCTCCCGGAACGCCGAGCAGGCCACCTCGCTCCTTCAGGTCGCCGAGGGTGGAGCCCAGACGGTGTCCTCGATCGTCGATCGTATGAAGGAGCTCGCCACGCAGGCGGCTTCGGACAACGTTGACGACGCGGGCCGTGGCCGAATCAAGTCCGAGTACGACGCGCTGATCTCCGAGATCGGTGCGATCACCAACACCACCAAGTTCCAGGGCAAGACGCTCCTGAACGGTGGCTTCGGAAACTCGGTCGACACCAACACGACGAACTCGACC
>JANQLR010000413.1 GCA_028280525.1 Longimicrobiales bacterium | reverse complement strand
GCTCCACGTCCCACAGGGCCGGCAGACTCCACGCGGTCACGTCGTAGATCTGGTCCCGGAGTCGAAGCGAACGCCTCCGTCGCTGCTCCTCGACGAAGTCCGCGTCCATCGGCGTCTCCTGATCGAGCATGTTTCGGATCAGGCGGTGGGTCGGCTGGTCGAGCGGCACGATGAAGGTCCGGTTGCACCCCGCCACTCCACCCTGTTCGACGACCGGACACCCGCCGAGTCGCTCCCCGTCCACGACCGGCAGCGCATCGGGATCCGGTCGATACACCTCCACTCCGTTCCGGGCGAGTGTCCGGGCGAGCCGCTCCGCCATCGCCGGGTCGTGCGCCGAGTGGAGGACGTACGCGCGCCCCTCCCCGAGCGCCACGGCGCTCCGACGGAACTCCACGAACTCGCGCAGCATCCGCTCCCGCTCCTCGGCGGAGAGGCGCGTCGAGGCGAAGGCGGCGGTGAAGTGCTGGAGCACGCCCTCGCCGTACGTCAGGACCGAGCCGTCGTCCCGGCGGTAGAGGAGTCCGCGCGCCGAGGCCTGCTCGAAGGTCATCCCGATCGCGCCCTGCGCCATCGGCCAGCTGACACCGTACCCCGGATAGAAGGCGTCGTAGGTGTCGCGGTTGAAGAAGAGGAAGCCGCGGGCGTCGAAGGCGTCGGCCATCGCCCCGCCCAGCCGCTGCAGCGTCGCCGTCTGCGCCGCGGTCGTCCACGGGTTCCCGGGGACGGCGTTCGGCGGGAAGTAGTACGAGGAGTTGCCCCCCATCTCGTGGATGTCCGCCACGACCTGCGCGGGGAACTCGAGCATCAGCCGGGTGCGCGCCCGCGATTCGGTCTGGCTGAGGGCGAACCAGTCGCGGTTCAGGTCGAAGAGGTAGTGGTTGACCCGTCCGCCCGGCCACGGTTCGTCGTGTTCGGCGGAGGTCGGGTCGGCGTCGGGGAGGAGGCCCCGCGACTGTCGGGTGTTGAGGACGAACCGGGCTCGCCCGTCCGGGTTCTGCGCCGGGTCGATCATGACGACCGCGTTGCGGAGGATGCGGTCGACGTCGGCGTCGTTCTCCGCCGCGAGGAGGTGGTAGGCCGTCGCCATCGCCGCCCCCGCCGAGCTGATCTCGTTCCCGTGGATGCCGTGCACCAGCCCGACCATCACCGGAAGGTCCGCGATCAGAGCGTCGATCTCCGCCTCGGAGGCCCGGCGCGGGTCGGCGAGCGTTCGCAGCCCGGCCCCGACCTCGTCGAGTCGGGCGATGTGACCCGGTCCGCTCACGAAGAGGGCGACGAGGGGGCGGCCCTCCCAGCTGCGTCCGTACTCCACCAGGCGGGTCCGCTCGGGCGCCGCATCGGCGAGCGCCTCGAAGTAGCGCACGATCTCCTCCGGCGAGGTGACCTCCTCGCGGATCGCGTGTCCCACGACCGACTCGAGCGTCGGGATCTGCGGGTCGTAGCGGGTGCCGGGGACGAACTCCGGCCAGGGGGCGCCGTAGCCCGGCACCGGCTGGCCGTGATCGAGGACGACGTGCCCGGGGTGGCCGTCCTGCGCGGAGACGGGGGCCGAGAGGAGGACGGCGAGGAGGAGGCTCGGGGCCGCAAGGAGAGGTCCGAGCGGGCGGGAGCGGAGGAGTCGGTGGTGGCGCATGAGGATCGGGTGGGGTGGGGCGGGGGGGGACGCTCCACTGGTACGTCCCCCCGGCGGGCCCCACCACCCCCCGCCCTTCCACCCCAAGATGTGGCGCACCTCGGTGCGGTTGGATGGCCGACCGGGCCGGGTGTCCGGGCGGTATGGGCGCCCCGACCCCGCTGGTCGATCCCGGGGACCCCCGGGCGCCCGGGCCCGTGTGCTCCCGGTCGGCCTCGCGCCTCTCCTACTCGGCCCTCAACGCCTCGGCCGGTGGGATCCTCGTTGCTCGGCGCGCCGGGATCAGCGCGGCGACGATCGACGTCAGGACGAGCGCTACCGCCGCGGCGACGAGCGTCGGCGGATCGAGGGGCTCGACGCCGTAGAGGAAGGAGGCGATCCAGCGTCCGGCCGCCCACGAACTCACGAGCCCGACTACCGCGCCGGCGACGACCAGACGGACGCCGACACCGACCACCGAGCGAACCACGCGCCCGGGCTCGGCCCCGATTGCCATGCGCAGACCGATCTCGCGTCTGCGCTGCAGCACCACCGTCGAAGCGACTCCGTAGATCCCGAGCCCGGCGAGCAGGAGGGCCGAGAGGGCGAAGACCGCCGCGAGGCGGAGGTTGAGTCGTTGACTCCCGAGAGACGCCTGGATGAGCCCGTCGAGCGTCTCCACCTCGGAGACGGCCAGGCTGGCATCGCGCGCGGCGACGATCCGTCGGACCTCCGGGAGGAGGGAGGTGGGGTCGAGCCCGGGGCGGACCCGGACCACGAACCGGGTCGAGGTCTGGACTCGCATCGGCGCGGGCAGGAAGAGCTGGCCTCGATCGTCTTCAGCCACGGAGTAGAGCCGCGGTTGATCGACGACTCCGAGGATGGGCAGGGTGTCGGCGACGAAGAGCGCGACCCGCCCTCCGACGGCATCTCCGTCGGGGAACCAGCGGGCGGCGAGGACGTCGTCGATCAGCACGCCCTGGACGAGGGTGCCCTCCGCCGTCGACACCGCGTCCCCGTCGGCGAAGGCCCGCCCGGCCAGAACGCGCATCCCCAGGGCTTCGGCGTAGCCCGGCGAGGTGACGAACGCATCGATGAGCTCTCCCTGCTCCCCGTCGATGGTCGGGTGGTCGGGGAAGTTGAGCTGGAACTGGTTGGTCGACTGCGAGAGGGGGAGCGAGTTCGCGTACCCGGCGACCTCGACCCCGGGGATCGCGCGCAGGCCGTCCAGGATCGCGGACTGCGCCTCGACGATCGATGGGTCGGTGTGGTAGGTGGCGCCCTCGACGCCGACCCGGAAGGTCAGCGCGGGCCCGGCATCGAACCCGGGATCCTGCCGGACGAGGCCCTGAACGGTGCGGAAGAGGAGCCCCGCGCCCACGACGAGCGTCAGCGCCATCCCCACCTGGGCGACGACGAAGCCCGCCCGCGCCCGCTCGGCGGCCCTCGATCGACCGCCGCGCCCGCCCTCTGCCATCCCCGCGAGCGGTCGGACCACCGTCCAGCGAGCGACGGGCCCGATCGCCCCGAGGGTCGCAATCGCGAGGGCGCCGAGGAGAACGGCGGCGATGCTGTCGACCTCGAAGCCGATCTCGACCGCGCGCGGAACCGACTCCGCGACGAAGCCCCGAAGGAAGTCGGTCCCACCCTTCGCGAGGAGCGCCCCGAGGAGCGCCCCGCCGACCGCGACCACGAACGGCTCCGCGAGCGCCGTCCGGAACCGAGATCCGGGGGTCGCCCCCAGGGCGGCGCGGACGGCCACGCTCGACGCCTGCTCCGAGGAGCGGGAGAGCATGAGGGTGGCGAGGTTCATCCCGAGGATGAGGAGGAGCAGACCTCCGGCTCCGAGGACTGCGAAGAGAGGGCGGCGAACGTCGCCGATCAGGTCCTCGCGCAGGCCGATCGTCCAGAGCCGGAGTCCCCGGCTGCGGAAGTGCGTGTCGATTTCGGCGGATGCGGTCCGAAGGGCCTGATCCAGCGCTCCCGGCGGGGCGTCGGACCGGACCCGGGCGAGTGCCGCGAAGGACCCGTTGTAGACGTCCTCGGTCGCGAGGTCGAGCGGGAGTGTGAGGTAAGCGTCGGCGTCCATCGGCGTCCCGAGCGACGATCCCTGACGGAGGTCGAAGTCGGGGGGCATGACCCCGACGACGGTGTACGACTCCCCGTTCAGGAAGATGTCCTGTCCGAGCACCCGCGGGTCCCCTCCGAAGGCTTCCGTCCAGAGGGAGTGTCGCAGAACGACCTCCGGATGCCGGTCCTCCCAGGTCCCGGTCTCGGCGACCTCGCTGAAGCCGGAGCCGATCACCGGAGCGACCCCGAGGAGGTCGAGGTAGCCGGGGGATCCGAGGAGCGTCCGTACGTCCGTCGCGTTCGTCCCGGAGGCGTCGGAGAGGTTCATGCGGCCGGTGCGTACCCCCATGACGCCGGCGAAGACCTCGTGCCGTCGGAGGAGGTCGATGTCGTATCCGGAGAGCCATCCGCGCGGGAAGCTGCCCCAGTAGTCCCTCCAGATCCAGACCAGTTCACCCGGCTCCTCGAAGGGCATCTCCTCCAGCACGACGTCGGAGACGACCCCGTACACGGCGCCGAAGGCGCCCGACGCGATCCCGATCGTCCCGACCGCGACCGTGGTGAATCCGGGCGCCCGCAGCAGGCGCCGCACCCCGTGCCGAAGCTCCGCAAACCACTGCCCCATACCCCCACCTCCCCCATCCGTAGACACCGTCTCCCACCACTCGACGCCGGCCCCTGCCAGCAGTCGTCCCGTCGTTCGCACCCACAGCCCGGCGCGCCGAATCGGCCCCGGCGTCGCCTCCCACTGGTCCTCGAAGGTCTCCACGAGGAAGCGCCCGTACCCCGAGCGGAAGTCCGCGGGGTAGAGCGCAACCAGGAACTCGACCCAGCGCTTCGCCACGTCGTCAGCCCGGCAGAAGGCCCGCCGCCTCGGCCGAACGAAGGAGCGCGGCGAGCCGCGCGGCCTCCGCCGTGGCGAGCCGTCGGCCCAGCTCCGTGGTCCGGTACTGCATTCGCCGGCGTTCGCCCGACGTCTCGTCCGGCTCGATCCACCCCTGATCCACCATCCGCTTCAGCGCGCGGTAGAGAGTGGCCACGTCGGAGATCGCCTCTCCCTCGGACCGCTCTGCCGACTCCTGCATGATGCGGTAGCCGTGCCTCGGCCCCCCGCTCAGCGAGAGGAGGATCTGGAACTCCACGGGGCGGAGCGGAAGGAGGGCTTCCACGGTTTCGTTCGACATGGACGTCGGCGTCGAGTGATGTGTGCGTGACGCGAATATATGCGTGACGCGACTATCGTCAACATCGACTGGTCAGCAGAAGGCGGAGCTTGTAGGTCCTGTGGGAGTACTGCCGGGTCCCCGAGCCCGCCTGTCGACCCCCGAAGGACGAAGTGGAATGCACGCACGACTCCGTACCGGCCTCACCGTGGCCGCCCTCGCCCTCGTCGCCGCCCCCGCCACCGGGCAGGAGACGGTGACCGAGCTGCTCGAAGAGTTCGAGTGGAGGGCGATCGGGCCCGCGAACATGATGGGCCGCGTGACCGACGTGGAGGGGATCGCCAGCCCGTCGCGCACCTTCTACTTCGCTGCCGCCGCCGGCGGGATCTGGAAGACCACGAACGCCGGGCAGACCTTCCGCCAGATCTGGGACGAGGAGCGGGTGATCGCGATGGGCGACCTCGCGATCGCGCCGTCGGACACGCTCCAGATCTGGGCGGGCACCGGGGAGGAGGACTCCCGCAACTCGATCTCGCCCGGGGGCGGAATCTGGAAGTCGACCGACGGGGGGATGAACTGGGAGTTCAAGGGTCTGAAGGAGACCCAGGTGATCGCCCGGATCCAGGTCCACCCCGAGGACCCGAACACCGTCTACGTGGCGGCGCTCGGGCACATCTGGGGGGAGAACCCCGAGCGCGGCCTCTACCGGACGCGGGACGGCGGGGAGACGTGGGAGCTGATCAAGTACGTCAGCGAGCGCGCCGGCTTCGTCGACGTCCAACTCCACCCGCGCGACCCGAACGTGATCTTCGCGACGTCGTGGGAGCGGATCCGCGGCCCGTGGTTCCTCCAGTCCGGAGGGCCGGGCTCGGCGCTCTGGAAGTCGACCGACGGGGGCGACTCCTGGGAGGAGATCGAAGGGAACGGATTCCCGACCACCGACAAGGGCCGGATGGAGATCGCGATCTCGCCCTCGAACCCGGACCGGATGTACGCGATGGTCGAGGCGGAGGAGGGCGAGGGCTCCGACGGGAACGGGCTGTACCGCTCCGACGACGCCGGCTACAGCTGGCAGAAGGTGAACGACGAGAACACGCGGCCCTTCTACTACTCGCAGGTGCGCGTCGACCCGGTCGATCCCGACCGCGTCTACTTCTCCTCCACCCCGGTGAAGTACTCGCCCGACGGCGGGGAGACCTCCGGCAACACGACCGTCGGGGTCCACGTCGACCATCACGCGATGTGGATCGATCCGAACGACCCGAACCACATCGTGGTCGGCAACGACGGGGGCGTGGCCGTGAGCTGGGATCAGGGCGGGAACTGGGAGGTGCCGAACATCATGCCCCTCGGCCAGTTCTACCATGCGACGTACAACATGGACGTCCCCTACCGCGTCTGTGGCGGGCTGCAGGACAACGGGACGTGGTGCGGACCGTCGCGCCGCGCGAACGGGTCGATCACGAACTACATGTGGGCGACGATCAATGGCGGTGACGGCTTCGTGACCGCGCAGCACCCGACCGACCACGATCTGGTCTTCGCCGAGTCGCAGGGCGGGAACATGGCCCGGATCCGGGTCTCCACCTCGCAGCGCCGCGGGCTGCAGAAGCCGTCGGCGGACGCCGCCCGGCTGATGTGGGAGGACTCGATCCTCACGGTCTGGCCGGATGAGGAGAACGAGGCCCCCGAGGAGGTGCAGGCCCGCATCGACGCCTTCAAGGCGATCCAGGAGGAGGAGACCGCCGAGGCCGACCTGCGTTGGAACTGGAACACCCCCTTCTTCCTCTCGCCGCACGACCCGAACGTCTTCTACGCCGCGGCGAACCGCGTGCTGAAGAGCGACATGCTCGGCGAGGATCTTCGGGTGATCTCGCCCGACCTGACCACGCAGGACGAGGAGAAGTACAAGATCTCCTCGGAGACGACGGGGGGCATCACCCCGGACGTCACCGGGGCCGAGGTCTACACGACGATCGTCTCGCTCGACGAGTCGCCGCTCGTGCAGGGACGCCTCTACGCCGGGACCGACGACGGCAAGGTGTGGATGAGCCCGGACGACGGCGGCGAGTGGATCGAGTTGACCGACCGCTTCGACGGGATGGTGCCGGCCGAGACGTACGTCTCGCGGATCGAGCCCTCCCGGCACGATGCGAACCGCTTCTACGTCACCTTCGACAACCACCGTCGCGACGACTTCACCCCGTACGTCTTCGTCACCGACGACAACGGCGCCTCCTTCCGTTCGATCTCGTCCGATCT
The DNA here is from genome assembly GCA_028280525.1 of Longimicrobiales bacterium. Taxonomy (GTDB): domain Bacteria; phylum Gemmatimonadota; class Gemmatimonadetes; order Longimicrobiales; family Gaopeijiaceae; genus Gaopeijia. The sequence goes on along the minus strand of JANQLR010000413.1, from coordinate 9,415 downwards.
GCCGACCGGCTCGGTCGACTTCCTGCACGTGGTCCGCGAGGACCCGGTGAACCCGGATCTCCTCTACGTGGGGTCGGACGTCGCGGTCTACGTCTCGCTCGACCGAGGCGGGTCGTGGCACCACTTCATGGAGGGCATGCCGGCGGTCCCGGTCCACGACCTCCGGATTCACCCTCGCGACCGCGAGCTGATCGCCGGGACGCACGGGGCGAGCATCTGGATCGTGGACGTGGCGGCGCTGCAGGAGCTCTCGATGCAGGCGACGCTCGCCGACGGGCCGCTCCTCCTCACACCGGCCCCGGGGCTCCAGTTCGGCGACGACTACCGCGGCGGCGAGTCCGTCGGGCAGCAGTACTTCGAGGGCGAGAGCCGTTCGTACGGGGCGACGATCCACTACTTCCTTCCCGAGCGGGCGGAGGAGCGGCGGATCCAGTTTTCGATTACCTCGATGGCCGGCGACTTCGAGGCCGAGGTGAGCGGCTCGCGCTCGCCGGGGCTGAACTCGGTGCAGTGGAACTTCTGGGGCAAGCCGCCGGAGCGGATGGCGCTCTCCCCGGCCCAGCAGCGGGATTCGGTTCGCACGGCGGAGATGATGGTCGAGGTGATCGACTCCCTGGTGACGAACGAAGGGGCCGACCGCGAGCAGCTGGAGAGCACGGTCGAGCGCTTCATGAACCGGCGAGGAGGCGGTTTTGGAGGCGGCGGCGCCGGCTCGCGCTCCTCCCGGAGCTTCATCGAGCGGCCGGGTGAGACCCCGGCCGCGGCCCCGCGCGCCGGCGGGGGAGGGACCGGCTTCGGCAACTCCTCGGTCCGCCAGCTCTTCCGCGCGCTGCAGGGCCGGGGGATGTCCGTGCAGAGCTTCTTCAACCGGGGCGGCCGCGGGCAGCCGCCGCTCGCGGAACCGGGACGCTACCGGGTCGTCATGACCGTCGACGGCCAGGAGTACGAGACCGAACTCGAGGTCATCCGGGCGGACGACTACGTCCCCGACACCGTCGGGAGCGACGAGATGAACTTCGCCAGCTGGATGGACTTCTGGGGCTGGTTCGAAGAGGTCGAGAAGGAGGAGCTGGAGCGCTGAGCCCCACGCAGCTACAGCGGCGTGGGTCGGCCTTCGACTACCGCACGCTGACCTCGGAGGCCCTCGCCCGGGAGTTCATGTTCCGGGCGAGGGTCCCCGAGCATCCGGAGTACTTCGAGGCGTGGCGGCAGGAGAGCGAGGAGACGCGCGCGCTCCTCCGCGGTCATCTCGACCTCCCGTACGGCTCCCACCCGCGCGAGACCCTCGACCTCTTCCTCCCGGACGGGCTGGAGGCGGGCCCCCTGCTGGTCTTCTCGCACGGCGGGTACTGGCAGGCGATGTCGAAGGAGTTCTCCTCCTTCGTCGCCCGCCCCTTCGTCGAGCGGGGGGTCGCGGTCGCCATCGTCGGGCACCCGCTCTGTCCGGAGGTTCGGGTTCACGACATCGTCGCGGCCAACGGTCGGGCGGTCGCCTTCCTCTCCGCCGGGGTCGAGGCGGCGGGCTTCATCCCGACGCGGATCGTCATGTCCGGCCACTCGGCCGGCGGGCAGGTCTCCGCCTTCTTCGCGATGCAGGACTGGCCGGGCTTCGACCTGCCGGAGGGGACGGTCTACGCGGCCGTGGCCATCTCCCCGATCCTCGACCTCGAGGCGATCATCCCGACCCCGATCAACGAGAAGCTGGGGCTGACGAAGGAGACGGCGCGGATGGTCAGTCCGATCCGCTACACGCCGCGGCCGGGGGCGCCGCTGATTCCGCTCGCCTTCGTCAGTGGTGGGGACGAATCCCCGCTCCTGCTCGAGCAGCAGGCGGAGTTCGCCGAGTTCTGGGCCGACGCGGGGGGAGAGACGATCTGTCTGGCCCCCGAGGGCCGGCATCACTTCGACGTGGTGCAGACGCTCGCCCGCCCGGGGGAGCCGCTCTTCGAGATCACCTGGGAGCTGCTCGTGCGCGAGACGGGCGTGCACGCGGCGGGGGGACGGGGCTCTTCAGCCCCGCTCTGAACGGGGCCGGAGGCGACCCGGGAGCTCGGTGCCGGGCGGAGCCGGCGGACCTCGTCAGCCTCCGCCGGCCCCCTCCCCGACCGGGATCGTGCGGAAGGGACCGGTGCCGTGCACCTGCACGCTCGTCGCTCCGCTCGCCTTCATCGAGGCCGCCCGGCCGGCCGGGATGTGGAGGTAGCTCCCCGCCGGGAACACCGTCATCGAAGCCTCGTCGAGCCCCTCGCCCCACCCGACCAGGAGCGTGCCCGAAAGGACCGTGACGTGCTCGTCGACGGGGTGGATGTGTGGTGGCGAGAGGAAGCCGTCGGGGAGCCGCAGGCGGTAGGCGAACTCGGCCTCCTGCGACGGGTCGCCCATCAGCACCGCCATCTCCGCACCTCCCCCGGCCGGGAGCCAGCGCATCGTTTCCGGGGTGAGCGTCGTCTCGGTCGCGGCGTCGAGCTCCTGGGCACCGAGGGGCGCCCCTGCAACGACTCCGCCGAGCACCGCGACGAGCGCCAGGTGGACGACGGGTCGCCCGCGGCGGGTCCTGCGCGGCCGGGAGGGAGGGAGGCGTCGGCCCTTCGGTCGAGGGGGGCGAGGAGGGCGCATCATCGTTTCGGGAGCCGGTAGAGGGTGAGCGTAGTGTCGCCGAGGCGCTTCGAACGATCTCCGTTCGGGACGTCGTGGTTCGACGCGTGCTCCAGTGCGAAGAGCGGGGCGTAGCGGCGCTCGCGCCAGCGGTCGAGCAGGAGTCGAGCCACGCCACTCCCGTACGGCGGGTCGGCCAGGACGAGGTCGTAGCGCCCCTCGTCGAGACTCTCCGTCCACGGAACGGCGTCCCGCTTGAAGATCCGGGTGCGGTCGTGCTCCCGGAGCGCCTTCACATTGGCCTTCAGCGAGTGGAGCGCCCGGGGGTCCCGCTCGACGAAGTCCACGGAGGCCGCGCCGCGCGAGAGCGCCTCGAGCCCGACTGCGCCCGTCCCCGCGCACAGCTCGACGATTCTCGCCCCACGGATCTCCGAGGCCAGCCACTCCATCCACGCCACGCGGACGGTCTCCGCGGTGGGGCGGATCTTCCGCCCGGGGGAGGTCAGGTGACGGCCGGCGTGTCGGCCGGAGACGATGCGCATCGGGGCAGGTGTGGACGGGGCGTTTCTGGACGGACGTTTAACGAACCTCGCGCCGGAAGGCTCCCACGCCCACATGCCGCACCCGCCGGGTGTGGCGGACTCGACGCCCGACGCCAGGAGTGATCCGATGTCCCGTCCCGCCCGAGCCGGTGCCGGTCTGCTTCTCAGTGCCCTCGCCCTGACCGCGTGCGACGCCAGGGAGGAGGCGACCGCGGTCGCGGCCCCCGGGGACGCACAGTCGCTCATGTTGGCCGACGCCTCGGCCCGCCGGGGTGCGGAGGTCTTCCGCGCGGAGTGCGCGAGCTGCCACGTCGCAGGAGACGGCTTCGATCTCGCCCACTTCGGCTTCCCGGACTCGACGATCCTGCGCCGCGCCGTCTTCCACGTGTCGCAGCAGGAGGCGGAGGACATCGTTGCGCACATCGAGCGGATTCCGGCCGACGCGGTGGGGCGATCCACCCCGCCCTTCGAAACCGAGCGGGCGGCGGACGACGTGGACTTCGCGGTGCGGCTCTTCGGCGAGGACGCCTGGCCGGCCGGGGTCGGCGAGGAGGAGCTGCGGGCGATCGACCCGTCGCGAATCGCGGCCGCGGTCGATCTCCCGCTCTGGTCGGACGAGTCGTCGAACCTCGACTGGATGCCCGACCGTCCGCTCCCTCAGGCGGTGCTCGACGGACGAGACCGGTGGGTCCAACGGCTCCTGGGTCGCTATCGCCGCGACGCCACCGACGAGAACGCGCTCGCCGTCTCCCGCGCCCTGCGCTGGCACTACTTCGCAGAGGCCTCGCCGCACGCGGTCTGCCGACCGGAGCAGGGGGGCGGCGCGATTCCCGACCCCCTCGAGTGCTTCGAGGGACTCCGCTGGGCGGCCGCCTTCGGCGCGAACCACCTCCTGGCCACCGGCGGAGATCCGGGCGAGGACATCGAGGGGTCGACGCGACTTCCGGACACCTTCTGGGATGTGGGTCAGGCAGCGCGCGCGGCCACGCTCCACCACGAGGGCGAACTCGAAAACGACCTGGAGAACTGGGTGTCGTGGCACTGGGTCGGGTGGATCTTCGCCCCGCAGAACCACGCCTCGGTCTACACGGCCGGTGGGCTCTCGCGGACGGGGCTGCGGCGACACGCCACCTTCGTGGCGCTCCGCTCGCTCGTCGACCGGCGGGTCGGTTCGGCCCACCCGGCGAAGGACCTGCGCAACGCGGCCTTCCACGCGCCCAGGCCGTGGCTGTGGAACGCGGTCGACACCGGGATCGGGATGCTGGAGGCTCGAGCCGGGCGCGGTGAGGGGCCGTCCGGTGACGAGGCGGAGGTCGAGTTCGCCGAGGCGCTCGCCGTGACGGAGGAGGTCCTTCTGCGACGGCTCGGCGCGGAGCGGGCCGCCCCGCTGGTCGAGCGCGTGCGGGCTCTGAGAGGGGTCTGAGCCGGGCTCCGTGTCGGTCGCCGGCGCCCTTCACCGCGTGGTGGGGGCGTCGGCGTCGCTCCTCGCGTGGCGCGAGGACTCGCGGGACGGTACTGGCCGACGGGGCGGGGCGCTCCACACATTCCCCGGCCCGCACCGCCAACGTCGTCGTTCCCGGAGCCCCGGATGCCCGTCCGCTCGCGCCCTCGTTCCCGCCCGTTCCCCCTCGCGCTGACGATCCTCGTCGCCACCGTCATCGGCCTCGCCGGGCCCTCCGTTGCCCAGGAGCCCTCGACCCCGCTCGAGCACGCCCTCGCGTCCGCCGACTTCCGCGAGATCGGACCGGCGATCATGGGCGGGCGGGTCGCCGACTTGGACGTGCACCCGGACAACCCGGCGCACTGGTACGTCGGCTTCGCCACCGGTGGCGTCTGGGAGACGAAGAACCACGGGATGAGCTGGACGCCCCTCTTCGACGACGAGGCGACCTCCTCGATCGGCGACGTGACGCTCGCGCCCTCCAACCCGAACGTCGTCTGGGTCGGCACCGGCGAGCCGCAGAACCGGAACTCCTCGCCCTACGGCGGCGGGGTCTACCGCTCGGTCGATAGCGGCCGGAGCTGGACGCACCTCGGGCTCACCGAGACGCAGACGATCGCGAAGATCGCCGTCCACCCGCGCGATCCGGACGTCGCCTACGTCGCCGCCCCCGGGCACCTCTGGGGCCCCAACCCGGACCGTGGCGTCTACCGCACGACCGACGGCGGGGAGAGCTGGGAGAAGATCCTCTACATCGACGAGGACACCGGCGCGATCGACCTCGTCATGGACCCGAACGATCCGAAGACGATCTTCGCGGCGATGTACCAGCGTCGCCGGACCGCCTTCGGCTTCTCCGCCTGGGGCCCGGGCTCCGGCCTCTACCGCACCGTGGACGGCGGCGACTCCTGGCACGAGCTGACCGACGGTCTTCCGGAGGGTCACAAGGGTCGCATCGGCATCGACGTCTGGAAGGGGGACGGGAACCTCGTCTACGCGACGATCGAGGGGGAGAGTCAGGCCGCCCGCGGTCTCTACCGCTCCACTGATCGTGGCGAGAGCTGGGAGAAGATGTCCGGGAACAACCCGCGCCCGATGTACTTCTCGATGGTCCGCATCGACCCGTCCAACCCGGACCGGATCTACATGGGCGGCGTCGTCCTGCAGGTCTCCGACGACGGTGGACGCAGCTGGTGGCCGACCCGCGGCTACTGGGAGATCCACGTTGACAACCACGCGCTCTGGATCGACCCGAACGACTCGAATCACCTCGTCCTCGGCAACGACGGAGGCGTCGCGACGAGCTGGGATGCCGCGGAGAGCTGGCGGCACCACAACAACCTCGCGATCGGGCAGTTCTACGAGATCGGGGTCGACATGAGCGATCCGTACCGCGTCTGCGGCGGGCTGCAGGACAACTCGTCGTGGTGCGCGCCGGTGAACTCGCTCGACAACTACGGGATCGACAACGGCGACTGGGTCGACATCTGGGGCGGGGACGGCTTCTACTCCGAGCCCGACCCCTTCGACCCGACCTGGATCTTCACCGAGTCGCAGAACGGGAACCTCGGTCGCGTGAACATGGAGACGGGGGAGTCGGTGCGGATCCGGCCGCAGTACCGCGGCGAGGAGGAAGAGGCCGGGTACGAGTGGAACTGGAACACCCCGATCGCCCCCTCCGTGCACGATGCGGGCACCGTCTACGTCGGCTCGGACCGGCTGATGCGGAGCCGCGACCGCGGCGCCACCTGGGAGGAAGCCAGCCCCGACCTCACCCGGGGCATCGACCGCGACACGCTGACGATCTTCAGCCGCCCCCTCTCCGAGTCGCACCTGTCGCGAAACGACGGGACCGGCTCGTACGGCAACGTCACCACGATCTCCGAGTCGCCGGTGTCGGCGCAGGTGCTCTGGGTCGGGACGGACGACGGCAACGTGCAGGTCACCCGGGACGGCGGCGCGAGCTGGACGAACGTCGTCGACGAGATCGACGGCCTCCCCGGACGGCGGTGGGTCTCGCGCATCGAGGCGAGCCACCACGAGGAGGGCCGTGCGTACGTGACCTTCGATGGGCACCACGACGACGACCTGGAGCCCTGGGTCTTCGTCACCGAGGACCACGGCGACTCGTGGCGGCGGATCGCGAACGGACTGCCGATGCACTCGGTCAACGTCGTCCGCGAACACCCCTCGACGCCCGATCTCCTCTTCGTGGGGAACGAGATCGGGATCTTCGTCTCGGTCGACCGAGGCGCGAACTGGCACCGCCTGAAGGGCGACTTCCCGACCGTCCCGGTGGACGACCTCGTCATCCACCCGCGGGAGAACGACCTCGTGGTGGGGACGCACGGCCGCTCGATCTGGGTCCTCGACGGGATCGGCTTCCTGGAGGACTTCGCGGACGGGGCGCCGATGTCGGACGGCGGATCGGCCGCCGCCCTTCTGCACCCGATCGAGCGCGCCACGATCTGGTCCCGCCGGGGCGGGTGGCCCTTCTGGGGCGACGTCTTCCTGGGAGAGAACGCGCCGGACGGGGCGCGGGTCCGCTACACGGTGCCGGAGGCGCTCGATGAGGAGGCGGAGGTCGCGATCGTGATCCGCGACGCGGACGGGGCGACCGTCCGGACCCTCGAGGCGTCGAGGGAGGCGGGGACGCACACCCTCTTCTGGGACTTCAACCACGATTCGCCGTACGAGGTCGACGAGGGGTCGGCGCCCCCAGGTCCCCAGGCCCTTCCCGGTCGCTACTCGGCGACGCTCGAGGTGAACGGTGAGGGGCCCACGCGCGACTTCGAGCTTCGCCTCGATCCGCGGGTGGAGGCGACCGACGCCGACCTTCGCGCCCGCCACGCCCTCATGCGGAGCGCCGACCGCCTCGCCCCGACCGCGCACGCCATCCGCACGACGGTGGATCGCATCGAGGAGCTCGTCGACGGGGCCGAGGAGGTGATCGAGGGTGCCGAGTCCCCGTCGGAGGAGCTGACCGCGTCGGTCCAGGTGATCCGCGATCGACTGGAGGAACTCGAAGACGCGGTGGGCCGGGTCAACGGCGGCGCGGGCGCGGGCGGCAGGGTCCGCTCGAGCTTCACGGCCCCCACCTCGGATCAGGAGTGGAGTCTGGCCCGCGGTTGGGAGGAGGCGCCGGGCGTTGTTCGGTCGGTCAACGGCCTGGTCGCCGGCGAGCTGTCCGATCTCCTCGATGCGGTGTACGCCCCGGGAGTGAAGCCCGAACTGCCCGACCCGATCGGCGCGCCGGCACGGGAGGGGTGAGTTCGGTTCGGTTCCTGACGAACACCGGAGAACGAGGGCGATGAGCGAGGAGTTCCGGGGCGGAGGCGTACGACACGCCCTCCCCCTTCGGCGGTTCGCTCTCCTCCTTGGGATGGCGGGGCTCCCTCTCGGGTGCGCGCCCGAGCCGCAGACCGAGGAGGAGGACCGTCCGGAACTCGTCCGTGCCGCCCCGAGACAGGGACCCGCCGCCCGCCCGGCTCCGCTGGCGCGCCGGATCGAGCAGGCGGTCGCGGCCACGCCGGACACCCTCTTCGGCCGGCTCGTCGCGGAGCTCTCCGAGTCGGGCGGCTTCTTCGATACCGACAACCTCGTCTCGAACGAGGCGTCGTATCTGCACGTCCTCGGGGCGCTCGATCGGCTCGGTGTGGAGGGGGGCGCCTACATCGGGGTGGGCCCGGATCAGAACTTCGCCTACATCGCCGCCATCCGTCCCGAGATCGCCTTCATCGTCGACATCCGGCGGGACAACGTCCTGCAGCACCTCCTCTTCAAGGCGCTCTTCGAGCTGGCGGAGACGCGGGTCGAGTACCTCGGGCTCCTGCACGGCAGGGCGCTCCCGGAGACTCCACGCGACTGGTGGGACGCCTCCCCCGAGGAACTCGTCGAGTACATCCGCGAGGCGCGCGGAGGGATCGGGACGGTCGAAGCGCGGGTGGCGCAGGATGCCGTCGCGGAGGTCGTGGCCGAGCTGGGGGTCGAGGTCACCGAGGACGACCTCCGCACCATCCGGGAGTTCCACTCCGAGTTCATCCGCTGGGGGATGCGGCACCGCTTCTCCTCCTTCGGCTCCGAGCCGCGCAGCTACTACCCGACCTACGCCGAGCTCCTGACCGAGACCGATCTGGAGGGTCGGCCGTCGAGCTTCGTCGCCGACCGCGATGCCTACGTCTTCCTGCGGGAGATGCAGGCCCAGGGGAGGGTGATCCCGGTGGTCGGGGACTTCGCCGGGGACCGTGCGATCCGTCGGGTCGCGGAGGAGATCCGGAACCTCGGCCTCGTCGTCTCCGCCTTCTACACCTCGAACGTGGAGTTCTACGTCTGGAACGGACCGAGCATCGGCACCTATCTGAGCAACCTCCGCCGACTGCCGACCGACGAGCGCTCCGTCATCATCCGGTCGTACTTTCCCGGGGTCGGGGGACGCCATCCGGACGCCGTCGACGGGTACGTGGTGACACAGACGCTGCAGCCGCTGCGTCTACTTCAGGAGGAGGGGGTGGAGAGCCGGGTCCGCTCCTACCTCGACCTGGTGACGACCGGCACCATTCGACTGAGGCGAAGTCCGTGAGCGATTCGAATCGGGAGACGCACCGCGTCTCCGGCGACAACCTGCTGGGGAAGGTGAAGGAGCTGATCCGCGAGGGGACGATCCGGCGGATCGCGATCAAGAACGACGAGGGCAAGACGCTCCTCGAGATCCCGCTCGCAGTCGGCGTGGCGGGTGCCGCGCTCTGGCCCGTCTTCGCCGCGGTCGGGGCGGTGGCGGCGCTCGTGACCAACTGTTCGATCGAGGTCGAGCGGTATCCGGGCGGGGACCGGGATGAGG
>JANQLR010000274.1 GCA_028280525.1 Longimicrobiales bacterium | reverse complement strand
TCGGACGCCTCCGCTTCCGCCTGGGCCTCCGCCTCCGCCGCCTTCAGTGCCTCCATGCGCTCCCGTCGCTCACGGGACTCGACCCGGTCCTCCGCCTGCAGGTCGGCGATCACGGTCACACGCGTCGCGGCCGCCGGATCCGCGCCGGCGTCGAGAAGCGCACGAATCGCCTCGGTGCGTCCGCGGTCGGCGGCGAAGACGAGCGGCGTCTGCCCGCTGGCCTCCTCCGTTGCCTCGATCGGAGCGTCCCCATCCAGCAGCGCACGGATCGCCTCGACCTGCCCGGTCCCGGCGGCGAAGTGCAGCGCGGTCACCCCGGTGGAGGTGCGCGCACCCACCTCGGACCCCGCCTCCACGAGCGCCACCACCGCCTCGCCGTGCCCCGTGCGTGCGGCCACCAGGAGTGGGGTGTACCCGCCGACCCGCGTCGCGCCCTCGAGCGAGGCGCCGGCCTCGACGAGGACCGCAATCATCTCCGAGTCACCCCGGTACGCCGCCCAGTGCAGGGCGGTCATCCCGTCGCCGTGGCCCGCATCGACGTCCTCCCCTTCATCGAGCAGGGTGCGCACCGCCTCGAGATCACCGGAGCGCGCCGCATCGGCGACCGGGGTCTCGGACGCCGGAATCGCCCCGATGGCCCCGTCCGTCCCGAGCTCCCCCGTCACGCTGGGCGCCGCGACCGCGACCGCCGCCGCGCGATCCGCCCGGTCCGCCGGCACCGCCGCCAGCGACAGGACCGCGAGGACGATCACCGCCGCGATGATGAAGCGCGACAGGAGGCAGGGCGCCTCGCGCAGCTGGGGCTCCCGACTCCAGTCGGAGGTCGGTCGAGTGAAGCCCCCGCCGCCGCTCCGGGCCGGGCCCACGCCGTCGAGCGTCGGATCGTGTCGCATCGCGCCTCCTAGGGCCTGTTCACGCTATGGGGATCCCCGCTGCCGTGGCCGTTTCGTCGGCTGGCCAGGAAGAGTGAGGGATGCATGGTACCGCCATGTGACCGAGGGATGACGCCGCCAGCGGGCGAAACGGCCCGGCCCGTACGGGTTGCGGCCGAAATTGCGCCCCTCGGCGTTGCTCGTCGCTCATTTGACGCTGCCAAACCTCGCTCCTCCCGTCTGGATGGGCACCATTTCAGTCGCAACAGCGGGGATCCCCATCGCGTGAACAGGCGCTAGCCCCTGTGGAAGGTGAACTCGCCGGTGGAGTCCCCGAAGGAGACCATGTCCTCCATCCCCAGCTCGTGCATGAGCGAGAGCATCGCGTTCGCCATCGGCGTCCCGTCCTCCGCCCGGACGTGCACGTTGCCCGAGAGGGCACCGTTCCCGCCCCCGAGGAAGATCAGGGGGCAGCGCTTGTGGTTGTGGACGTTCGGGTCGCCCATCGGCGAGCCGTAGATGATCGCCGTCTTCTCCAGGAGGCTCGCCTCGCCCTCGGTCATCGAGTCGAGGCGGTCCAGGAAGTAGGGGAGCAGCCCGACGTGGTACCGGTTGATCTCGGCGAAGTCGATGATGTTGTTCTCGCGCCCGCCGTGGTGGGACGCCGGGTGGAAGGGCTTGTCGACCCCCGACTCCGGGTAGACCCGCGCCGAACCGTCCCGGCCCAGCTTGAAGGAGAAGACGCGCGTCATGTCCGAGGCGAAGGCGAGCGCCTGCAGGTCGAACATCAGCTTGACGTGCTCCTCGAACGAGTCGGGCACACCAGCCGGCGCGGTCGGGAGCTCCCGCACCTCGCCGCTTTCGTTGTACGACTCGATCATCGCGATGCGGCGCTCGATCTCGCGGATCGAGTCGAGGTAGCGCTCCATCCGCGCCCGGTCGCTCGGCCCGAGCGCCCGCTGCAGATCGGCGATCTCGGACGACACCCAGTCGAGGATGCTCATGTTCGTGCGCCGCCGCTCCGCCCGCTGCTCCGCCGTCCCCCCGGCCCCGAAGAGCTGGTTGAAGACGACGCGCGGGTCGCGGATCATCGGGAGCGGCTCGGTCTCGGACGCCCACGAGATCGTGTCGGTGTAGACGCAGGCGTACCCGTACGCGCACCCGCCCGACTGATCGACGTTCTCGATGCACAGCTGCATCGACGGGATCGGCGTCGACTGTCCGAAGCGCTTGGCGAACATCTGGTCGAGCGACTCCCCGACCCGCACATCCGACCCCTCCGTCTGGTGGGGGTGCCTGTGGGTCAGGAAGACGGCGCTCGAACGGAAGTGGTCGCCCCCGATCTCATCCGCCTCGAAGGCCTCCGCCATCCGGACGTCGGTATTCGAGACGATCGTCAGCCACTTCCGGTACTCCTCCAGCGGGGAGAGCGACGAGCTGGAGAGGTCGAAGTTCGACCCCGTCTGCGCCGGCGACCACAGATTCTGCTCGAGCCCCCACGGCGCGGCACCCGCGGCACCGTGGACCATCTCGATCGCCACGAGACGCGTCTTCTCGGCCTCCGCGCGGAGCTGCGCCGCGAGTCGTCCGGCCGGCATCATCGCATCCAGGAAGGGGAGCGAGATCGCGGCCCCGGCACCCTTGAGAAAGGTGCGACGGGCCAGGTGCTTACCGGTCAGGATCATCGGGTCCTCCGTAGGGGCGAAGCGTCACTGCATGCGGTCGGCGTCGATGGCGCCGTCCGCACGTCTCAGCTGGAAGGCGGGACTCTCGACGACGCCCAGCACGAAGGCCGAGAGGGCGTAGTCGGCGTCCCGGGCATCCGCGACGATCCGGCGGATGCTCGGCATGTCGTAGTACTCGACGCGACGGCCGAGGGCGTACGCCATGAGGTTTTCGGTGAAGGTCCGCAGGAAGGGCGCGGGCCGCGTCAGGAGCGCCTCCCGCAGATCTCCCGGGCCGGTCAGCGGGGTGCCGTCGTAGAGCTCTCCGGTCGCGTCGACCGGGTTGCCTGCGTCCCGGATCCGCCACTTCCCGACCACGTCGAAGTTCTCCAACGCGAGCCCGATCGGGTCGATGAAGACGTGGCACGAGTTGCAGCTCGGATTCTCGCGGTGGATCTCCATCTGCTCGCGAACCGACAGGAAGCGTCCGTCGACCGCGGGCTCGGTGGCGTCCAGATCGGGAACGTCCGGTGGGGGCGGCGGCGGCGGCGTCCCGAGCAGGACCTCCATGACCCACTTCCCGCGCAGAACGGGCGAGGTGCGGTTCGCGTGCGAGGTCAGCGTCAGGATCGAGCCGTGCCCGAGGAGCCCGCGGCGCGCGGCGTCCGGGTAGTCGACCTTCCGGAACTCCGGCCCCGCGACGCCCGGCATGCCGTAGTGCTCGGCGAGCCGCTCGTTCGCGAAGGTGTAGTCCGCCAGGAGGAGGTCGAGAACCGTCCGATCCTCCGCGACCAGATGATTGAAGAAGAGCGACGTCTCCTCGACCATCATCTCCGCGAGCTGCTGATCGAAGTCCGGGTACAGCAACGCGTCCGGGTGAACCTTCTCGATGTCCGACAGGCGCAGCCACTGGGCGGCGAAGCGCTCGCCGAGGCGGGCGGCGGAGGGGTGCGCGAGCATCCGCCGCACCTCGGCCTCGAGCACCTCGGGACCCGAGAGGCGGCCCTCCGCGACACGCTCGAGCAGTTCGTCGTCCGGGAGCGACCCCCAGAGGAAGAAGGAGAGTCGCGAGGCGAGGTCCGCGTCGGAGAGTCGGACCAGTCCGTCGCCCGTCGCCTCCTCGCCCTCCTCGATGCGGAAGATGAACCACGGGCTCGCCAGCATCGCCTGCAACCCGGTGCGCACCCCGATCTCGAAGCCCCCCTCGGTCTCGCCTTCGCGGTAGAAGACCATCAGGTCCTCGATCTCCGCCTCACCGAGCGGCCGGCGGTACGCGCGGGTGGCGAGGCGGGTCAGGATGTCGCGAGCACACGCCTCGCTCTCGGCATTGGTGGCCGGTCGGCAGGAGAAGATCCGCTCGCGACTCCGGGTCTCGGACACTCCCGTCACATCCGTCGGTCCGGCGATGACGAGGTCCCGAAGGTGGGGCGCGGTCGTCACCCCGTACGCCAGCCCGATCTGCGTATCGGCGAGGGAGTGGCCGACCGGGGAGAGGATGTCCTCGACCGGGCCCTCGGCGTTCGGCAGGAAGGCCGCCGACACCCGGTGGGGACCGGCGGTGACGTGGACGGTCTCCTCCACCGCGATCTCCATCCCGCGCGGATCGGCCTGGGACATCCACCGGTCCACCGGGACGAGCGCGACGCGCACCCCGTCGACCGAGATCTCGACCGACTCGTTCCGGGCGGTCCGCCCGAAGAGCTGGCCCGTCGGGGTGGGCTGGAGGCGGATGCGGAAGGTGTAGTCGCCATCCGCGGGGAAGGTGTGCTCGACCGAGAGCCCGCCGCGCGTTCCAAAGGGCGCGCCCTCGACCCACTCCCGCTGCGAGGCGAGTCGCGGGACCGAATAGGTGGCCTCGACGGCCGTCGCGTCGGCGTCCCCGACCGCGAGCCGCGCGATCTCTCCCGCCGCCTGCAGGTAGGCGTCGAGGAGCGTCGGGGAGAGGAGCTGGGCGTCGGCGATGTTGTCGAAGTTCGCCGACTTGGTATCCGGCGGAAGGTAGGCCGCGGGGTCGATCTCGAGCGTCAGCAGGTCGCGGATGGCGTTGCCGTACTCGGCCTGATTCAGCCGCTGGAAGCTCCGATACCCGGGGTCCGGGCGCACCGCGGAGACCGAGTCGAGCTGCTGCTCGAGCATCCCGGCGAGTCCCTGGAGGACCTCCTCGGCCGGGCGACGGCGCCCCGGCGGCGGCATCATCCCCGCGCGCAGCTTGCGAACCATCCCCTCCGCCACCGGCCACTGCTCCCACGCCCGCTCCGCGTCGAAGGACTCCAGGGAGAGGTTGCCCGCCATGCGGCGGTCCGAATGGCACCGCAGGCACGTCTCCCGGATCACGTCGTTCGCCTCGTCCCAGGAGAGCGGGGGCGTATCGACGGGATCGTGTCGGAGCGCTGCCAGCGACATCCAGGGGCCGCGAGCGTCCGGGGTATGCGCGAGCGCGGCGAGCGCGACGGGAGCTGCCGGCTCGGAGATTCGCGGAGTCGCCACATCGGGCCCGGGCGCGCCTTCGGCGACGGCCGCACCGGAGATCGCGACCACGACCGAACCGACCAGAACCTTGTGCAGCAACGACTTACCTCGTCCACAGACACGGGCGACCCCACGCGGCGTCGCCGGAACGTGAGGGGAGTTCCCCCACACCCGTGGTCGGTAGAGTAGGCGCCGCTCCAGCCGCACGCCAGAAGGTCCGTTCAGCGTCCGGCGCCGAGGATCGGGGGGCGGCCGACGACCTCCGGGTCCCGACCCCTCCCCGGAGGTCGAGCGCGACCTTGCCGCCCCGGACTCCCGGCGTAGCTTCGGCCCCGGATCGTCACACCCCTTCCCCGTTTCCGGAGCACTCCGAAATGTCCGACGCGGTCGAATCCCTGATGGCCGAGCTCCTCGCTCGCACCCCGGGCGAGGCCCCCTTCCATCAGGCGGTGCGCGAGGTGGCCGAGTCGGTCCAGCTCGTTCTCGACAGACGCCCCGAGCTGCGCAAGGCGAAGGTCCTCGAGCGGATGATCGAGCCCGAGCGCGCGATCCTCTTCCGAGTTCCCTGGGTCGACGACTCCGGGGAGGTCCAGGTGAATCGGGGGATTCGGGTCGGCATGAACTCCGCGATCGGCCCGTACAAGGGAGGGCTCCGCTTTCACCCGACCGTGAGCCTCGGACTCCTGAAGTTCCTGGCCTTCGAGCAGGTCTTCAAGAACGCCCTGACCACCCTCCCCCTCGGGGGTGGCAAGGGCGGCTCGGACTTCGATCCGAAGGGCAAGAGCGACATGGAGGTCATGCGCTTCTGCCAGAGCTACATGACCGAGCTGTACCGGCACATCGGACCGCGCACCGACGTTCCCGCCGGGGACATCGGGGTGGGGGGCCGGGAGATCGGCTTCCTCTTCGGCCAGTACAAGCGGATCCGCAACGAATTCGCGGGCGTGCTCACCGGCAAGTCGGTGACCTGGGGCGGTTCGCTGATCCGACCCGAGGCGACCGGGTACGGCTCGGTCTACTTCGCCGCCGAGATGCTCAAGACCCGCAACCAGACCCTCGACGGGAAGGTCTGTCTCGTCTCCGGGAGCGGAAACGTCGCACAGTACACCGCGGAGAAGCTGATCGAACTGGGGGCGAAGGTGGTCACCCTCTCCGACTCCTCCGGGTACGTCTACGACGAGGCCGGGATCGACCCGGAGAAGCTCGAGTGGGTCAAGGAGCTCAAGAACGAGCGCCGCGGGCGGATCGCCGAGTACGCCGACGCCTTCGATTCCGCGGTCTTCACCCCGCGCGACCCCTCCGCGGATTCGAACCCGCTGTGGGGCCACTCCGCCGACTGCGCCTTCCCGAGCGCCACGCAGAACGAGATCAACGAGGCCGATGCCCGCGCGCTGATCGCGGGGGGCGTCTACCTCGTGTCGGAGGGCGCGAACATGCCCACGACGGCGGAAGGCACCCGCGTCTTCCTGGACGAGAAGATCCTCTACGGTCCGGGGAAGGCGGCGAACGCCGGGGGCGTCGCGGTGTCCGGATTGGAGATGTCGCAGAACTCGCTGCGCCTCTCCTGGACCCGAGAAGAGGTCGACCAGCGCCTGCACGGCATCATGGAGTCGATCCACGCCCAGTGCGTCGCGACCGCCGAGGAGTTCGGCACACCGGGCAACTACGTGAACGGCGCCAACATCGGCGGCTTCCTGAAGGTGGCCGACGCCATGCTGGCGCAGGGGGTGGTCTAGCCGGCGGCCGGGCCGGCTCGCGGACGTCACACACCGTCCTGCGAGATCCCTTCTCCCCCGGGTCGAGCGACCGGCCCGGGGGGAGAGGCGGCTCCCCGGTGCCCGACTCAACTTGCCGCCGCCCTCGCGGGTCCCCCTGTTGTCGCCCACACGTCGACTCACCCGCTCGAGGGATCCATGACCACGCACGGCCTCGCCCACCTCCGCCCGTCGCTCCGCTGGACCGGGTGGACCTCCGTCCTCCTCTCCGCACTGGTCCTCGCCCCGGCGCCCATCGCGGCGCAGGAGCACGACCACGACGACCCCGACCACCCGCTCCGCGAAGCGATGTCCGTCCTCGAGTTCCGGGAGGTCGGGCCGACGATCATGAGCGGGCGGGTCTCCGATCTCGCGGTCAACGAGGCGAACCCGTCGAACTTCTACGTCGGAACGGCCTCGGCCGGGGTGTGGCGCACCGACAACATGGGGATCTCCTTCGAGCCGATCTTCACCGATCAGGCGACGGCCTCGGTCGGGGACGTCACCCTCGCCCCCTCGAACCCGAACGTCCTCTGGGTGGGGAGCGGCGAGCCGCAGAACCGGCAGAGCTCCCCCTGGGGGAACGGCGTCTACCGGACGGTCGACGGTGGGAAGACGTGGAGTCACCTCGGTCTCGAGGACACCCATCACATCTCCCGAATCCAGGTCCACCCGGCCGACCCGGACGTGGCGTACGTCGCGGCGATGGGTCACCTGTGGGGCCCGAACGAGATGCGCGGCGTCTTCCGTACGACGGACGGCGGCGAGAGCTGGGAGAAGGTGCTCTACGTCGACGAGCACACGGGCACGATCGACCTGATGATGGACCCGAACGACCCCAGCACCCTCTTCGCCGCCATGTATCAGCGGCAGCGGACCGCGTGGGGCTTCAACGGGGGTGGCCCCGGCTCCGGGATCTGGCGCAGCTACGACGGCGGCGACTCCTGGACCGAGCTCACCGAGGGGCTTCCCGAGGGCGACAAGGGCCGGATCGGCCTCGCGATCTACCCCGGGAACTCCGACTACATCTACGCGATCGTCGAGGCCGATGCCCGCGCGCCGGGTGAGGGCTTCGACGAGCCGCGGATGAACGGCGTCTACCGCTCGTGGGACCGCGGCGACACGTGGGAGATGACCTCGGACACGAACAACCGTCCGATGTACTACTCCCAGATCCGCGTCGACCCGAAGGACCCGCAGCGGATCTACCTGGGCGGAGCGAACGGTTACCGCTCCTCCGACGGCGGCTACTCCTTCACCGCCGACGCGACCGACGGAGTCCACCTCGACCACCACGCCTGGTGGATCAACCCGGCGAACCCCGACCACCAGGTCCTGGGGAGCGACGGCGGCGTCTCGATCACCCGCGACCGCTCGGACAACTGGGTCCAACTCCGGGATCTCCCGGTGGG
>JANQLR010000242.1 GCA_028280525.1 Longimicrobiales bacterium | reverse complement strand
GTTGAGGAGAAGTCGCTTCATGAAGATCGGAGTTCTCGGATCGGGTGCGGTCGGTCGCGAGGTCGCGGCGCGGCTCGCCGAGGGAGGCCACGACGTGGCTCTCGGAAGGTCATGATCGACCTGGCCAACCCGCTCGACTTCTCGAAGGGGTTTCCGCCCTCCCTCGCGCCCACGGATCACGGCTCGCTGGGCGAAACACTCCAGAGAACCTTTCCCTCCGTTCGGATCGTGAAGGCCCTCAACACGATCAACATGGGGGTCATGTTCCGTCCCGGGGAGGTGGGCGACGGAGACCACACACTCCTGATGGCCCGGGCTGTGTCCTCATCTGGCCTGTGGCCACCCGATCATCGTAGCGTCACCTCATCGCAGCATCACCGCTACGTCGAGGTACGCGACGCCCCGATCCCGGCGATGAAGGCGAGACTGAGCTCGTACACCGGCAGGAAGTGGTACGCCCAACGGCCCCCGGCTCGCACCCGGAGGATGACCACATCGGCTCCGGGAAGCGTGCGGAGTCCGTCGAGGTGTTCGGCGCCCCGCCGCCAGCCTCAGCCTTCACGGGCTCGAACACGGTTGCTTCGCTTGTTGTGCTCCAGCTCCAACCGGCCCAGCGCTTCGAGAATCGGCGGCACGTACATCGCCAGACGCCCCCGATATCCCTTTCGCTGCCCGTACCACCCGCCCACGGGGTTCTCCTCCGACCGGCCCCAGTGTTCGATGGTGCCGGGCTTGGCCTCCTGCTTCTCGTCCTTGCTACCCAGGAGCATCCAGTCCCCGTGCTCCCGGAGCATGACCGGGAGGTCGTCCAGTACGCGGGCCAGGTAGGTGAGCCGGGTCGAACCCACGAGGCAGACCAGCAGAGGGGGGTCGGCCGCCTCGTCCACGTAGGCGGTGTAGCTCGAGCTGTGCGGGGGTGTAAGGAGCTGCCAAGGATCGTCCTCGGTACCGCTTCCGGACCACGTTTGCGCCATTCGTCCACTCCGACTTCGGGTTCGACATCCGAAGCGCAGACTAGCCTCCGCCGGGGACCGGTTCTTGTACGAATACGACGACGTTCGGGGCGAAGTCCGACGGACCGTCGGGGGGGTAGTATCCGCGGTAGCCCCGGGGCACCCCGCCGCTCATCTCCCTGAAGTCACGGATGAAATGCGCCTGATCGAAGTAGCCTGCGGCGGCGGACACCTCTGCGAGAGTGCAGCCGGGATCCTCCATCAGCATGCCGAGCGCCTGCTGGAAGCGCAGGATCCGCCCAACCCTCTTGGGAGCGACCCCCAGGAAGCGTGAAAAGAGCCGGGCGACCTGACGGGCGCCGACACCGGAGCGCCGGGCCACCTCGCCGATGGAGACGAGTCCGTCGGAGTCCTCGAGGCGAGCCAACGCCCGGCGGAAGGTGAGATGGGCCTCTGCACCTGTGAGGCGTCCCAGAAAGAAGTGGTCCAGGAGCGAAGCACAGGCATCCAGGTCGCTCGCTCTCCGTAGCGCGTCCTCCAGCTCGACGGCATCGGGGCCGAGTACCGAGACCGGCGAAGGCGTCTCACCCGTGACGTCGGAGAGGGCGACCCTGCTGAACGCGCCGAGACCGCCCAGACGGAAGCGCACGCCGACCGTATGGACGGCGCCGCGTTGCTCGATGCGGATCGGGTAGAGCCGTTGGGCATCGACGTTCGAACCATCGATCTCGCGTGCCTCGCCGCCGATCACCGTCCGGAGGTAGGGGGCCCCGAAGTTGAAGATCAGATCGGCCCGAGCATCGACGAACACGGTGACCCGGAGGTCCACAGGCTCCTCGGGCGACGAGTGGACGGCCCAGTAGTTCTCGATGAAGGGCCCGAGTGCCCTGGCCGGCCGGCGGAGATCGTACATCCCCGAGGGTGTCACGACCCGACGTGCCGGGCAACGAGGGCCTTCGGGAACGCCCCTGTGCGCCTAACCGCCGGCAGGGTCGCGGTAGATGGGCCCCCCGTGGATGTCCAGATAGCGGTAGTGGAGGATGTGCCAGCCCTCCGCCGTGCGTCGTAGGATCAGCATCATCTGGCCGCGGCGGCCGGGCTGTGCTGACCCGTCCGCGTTCCTGACCCCCTCTCCCTCGAGCTCCTGCTCCAGGAAGACGAGGTCGTCCGTCAGGTAGGAGACGCGGACACCCGTCTCCCGCGAGAAGAAGCCCTCGTCCTGGCGCGAGAAGAAGAACGTCATGAAGTCGTGGATCGCTTCCCGCGTGTAGCGGTAGCGCCCGAAGGCCTGCATGAAGTCCCCGTCGTCGGCGAAGTCGCGCACGAAGGCGTCGGCGCTCCGCTCGGCCCAGGCCAGGTTGAAGTTGTCCAGGACGGCCCGGAGCTCGGGCTCCAGCTCGGGGGCCGGGCGGGGCTCCTGCACCGGCATGGGGATCTGCGCGAGCGCCGGCGAGGCGAGGACGAGGGTGAAGGCCGCGAGGAGCGGCAGGGCCGTGGAAGTAGTCCGCGTGCGGAGGTGCGCGCTGGGGTGCATGGCGGCGGGGCGGCGAGGGCGAGTGGATACCCGCTCAATGTCTCCCCGCCGGTTTCTCCCCAGCAACCACCGGCGCCCGGTGCTCGACCACCGGGTCTGGTCCGGCCCGATGATCCTGCCCGGGCCACGACCTGTGGAGGTCCTCGAACGGCGGATCCCTGCGCCGAGTCCCGTTCGCAGGGAATCCGCATACGGCTTCGGCGATTTTCGTCCCGGCCACGGAGATGCTCTTCGCGCTGAGACAGTCAGAGGACCGCCGGGCTGCACTTCTCCTGGGCTGGCGCCGAAGCCTCGGGGACGCGTTCAGCGTCGCACGATGGGCGCGACCTCGACCCAACCGCCGTGTCCGAGGTGCGGGTGGCCCGACGCCAGCCTCGCAGCGGTCGCGTCGTCCGGGACCTCGACGATGAAGTACCCGCCTATGCGGGCGTCGAGCGGAGGCGCGTCGGTGCCCCGGCCCTCCCGGTCGCCCGGCGTGTGAATGCGGCGCCGGTCGGGCGGCGCCAGCTCGTTCCCCGAGACGTGGCTTCCACCGCGGGCTACGCCATCCCGCCACGCGCCGTACTGCGCCGCGATCTCCTCCGATGGCAGAGACGGGGCGAAGTCGGGCCCCTCCCAGAGCACGAGCATGTGTGTCGCGGCCTGGGTGGCCGACGGCGTCGGCGCCGATGCTCCCTCCGCCGGAGTGCGCGACGCCATGCCGGCAGCGAAACCGGCGGCGAAGAGCACGATACCGGCCACCAACTGGAGGAGACCGGGCGGACGACGACCTTCGTTGCCAGGGGCGTGCCGAGGCTCTTCGCGCGCACCCCAGCCGTCCGCCCGCACCGCGTCGACGACCCGGTCTTCGAGGTGCTCCGGAGCTCGTCGGTTCGCGTACAGCTCCGGGAGACCGGGGACGGGGGGGTCGTCATGGTGTTCGTCAGATGGTGCCATAGTCGTCTCCGAGCATGTCCCGGACGCTCCTTCGCGCCCGGGACAGCTGACTTTTCGAGGTACCGATGGAGATCCCGAGTGCTTCGGCGATCTCGCGGTGCTTGAATCCTCTCACGTCGTGCATGACGAGGACCGTCCGAAATCCCATGGGCAGCGCGTTGAGCGCCCGCTCGAGGTCGACCGCCGCAGCCGTCGGCGCGTCACCCCGGGACCGAGGCTCCCGGCCGAGGGCCTCCCGCCGCCGGTGCTCGGCGGCGGGGC
>JANQLR010000207.1 GCA_028280525.1 Longimicrobiales bacterium | reverse complement strand
TCTTCCCCGCCCCGTTGGGACCGACCAGCCCGACGACGCCCGCACCGAAGGTGGCGGTGAAGCCGTCGAGGCTGCGCGCCTTCGCCCGCGGGTATCGATACGCCAGACCGGCGACCTCGACGACCGCCCCGCCCATCGCGTCAGAAGTGGAGCTCATGGATCACCACGTGATTCAGCTCCTCGGTGACGCGGAAGGCTCGACCGTCCGACAGGAACACGGGCCGCGTCATCGCCTCCTCGGAAAGACGGGCGACCGGACGAAGCTCCGCATCGAGCAGGAGCAGGTGGGTGGCCTCGGCGCCCGCGGTCACCTCCACGAGGACTCGTCCGTCTCGCATCCGTTCGATCTCCCGGATGGGTGGCCAGCTCTCCGGGAGTCGAGCGTGCAGCGCGGTCGCCGGCGGCATCTGGGCGAAGAGCCGTTCGTACTCGGTCCGCTCCCTCTGCGGCACCCTCCAGACCGGGAGTTCGAGAACACCCTCCGCGTTGGAGCCGGCACCCAGGCGAACGACGCGAAGCTCCAGCGCTCCAACTCGGATCCAGCCCCCGTCCGGTCCTTCGAGGAGGTGCGGACGGTCGAAGATCGCGTGCGGGGAGTCCGCGGGAATCGAGTCGACCAGGTGCACCCCGCCGCTCGCGTCGACGCGCTCGATCATCCAGGCCGCCGTCCCATCGGTGTTTGCGCCGTAGCTCGTCAGCCAGGCCCCACGATCGGGGGCGGGGTCGAAGCCGTAGAACTGGACGGCCATGTCGAACGAGACGGGAAGCGGCCGACGGTCGACCACCTCCCCTGCGGAGGTCCAGAGCTGCAGCTGACGGCTCATCCCATCCGCAATGAACACCTCGCCGCCGGAGAGCGTGGCGACCGCGGGTGAACCGATCGACTCGGGCGACCCCCGTTCCGCGTCGCCGTGCCACGGAGTCGCCCCGTCGCCGGTCTCGAGCGCCCACCCGGATCGTGTGACGACGAGAATTGAATCTCCGTCGGCTCCGAGCGAGATCACCTCCCCCCGAGCCGCATCGAAACGCGCGACCTCCACCCACCTCTCCTCCCCCCCGAACAACGGAGGGAGCCGCCCACGATCAGGGTGGAGTGGATCCGTCGAAGCCGGACCTTCCAGCGACGCCCAGCGGGCCGCACCCAACGCCGCGACCAGGGCGGTGAAGAGGAGTGCGGCCCACCGAGACAGCGTCATCATCGAAGCCCGACCGGAGTGTTCAGAGGAAGAGTTGGATCCGTACTACAGCGGGTTCACGAAGCCGCATCCGCCGAGCATGCCGGTGCAGACGAGCCCGATGGCCGGCTTCTCCCACCAGCTCGCCGAACTGAGCGTGTCGTCGCACCACGAGATGATGTCGTCCAGGCAGTCCTGGTATCGCGCGGACTGCGCGGCGAGAGGGGAAAACGCAGCGGACAGCGCCACCGCAGAGAGTAGAGCCGACTTCCGAATCGGACGGAGAAGGAGTGTGCGCATGGTCTTGCCTCCTGTAGGAAGGACGAAGGGGATGGTCGAGCGTTCGCGTCCGCTGTCTCGATGGGCCGCGGATGAACCATCACCCCCCCTCGCGTGCACTCCCATGTCGATTCGGGCCTCCGGATCCGTCGATTCGGGCCGAAGGCGCTTTGGCTTCCGGGTCACTCGGGCGAGGGTGCGAATGGAGGCGTCAGGAAACCGTCAGGACGACGGCCCCGGCACCGCTGACCCTCGGGATCATCGGGCGGCGCATCCCCCTCCCGGTGGCGGTCCACGACCGTCGTCCGCACGTTGCGATCTCGCCCTCACCCCGGAGCCGACATGCGTTCTCGACTTCTCCTCGTCGCGGGCCTTCTGGCCGCCGCCCCCCTCGCGGCTCAGCAGCGCCCGTTCACCCCCGACGACGCGCTGCGCGTCGCCTCGATCAACGTCCTGGACGTGAGCCCGGACGGGCGCTGGATCGCCGCGTCGAGCGCCACCGCCCGCGATCGCCAGAACACGGACCACTTCCGGTTCGGGGATCCGACGTACGTGGCGCCGCGGACCGCGGCCTTCCTCCTGATCGACGCGGAGTCGGGCGATACGCGCGAGATCCTCCCGGGACGCGTGCAGGTGACGGGATCCGAGTGGTCCCCGGACGGTCGGCACCTCGCCTTCCTCCTGCACGGCGATGGGACGTCGCTCCACTTCTTCGACCGCGAAGATGGCGAGGTCGAGAAGGTCGACGTCGACGGCGAGATCGCCTCGAACTCCAGCCTCGACTGGAGACCGGACGGCTCCGGCCTCCTCCTCGAACTGCGGGCCGAAGGATGGGCGGAGAACGCCCGCACCGAGTTCGTTGCGCTGAGCGAGGGACCGATCGTGGTCCAGGACGGGGGCGACCCCTTCCTCGACTGGGAGCGGGTCCGGAACCTGGGCGGCCTGACCGTCCCCGCCCACGTCGAGCTCGACGGGGCCACCCGCGCCCTCCTCCCCGAGGGCGAGTACGCCGGCTTCTCGCAGAGTGAGGACGGACGGTGGCTCGCGGTGGTCGGCGAGGTTCCGCTGAAGACGGTCTACGAGGGGAACGGGGGATCGGAGTGGCGGCTCCTGCGGCTCGACCTCGAGTCGGGCGACACGACGCAGGTGGTGGAGCCATCGACCGATCGCCCGCGCCCGAGCTGGGCACCGGACGGAATCCACTACGCCTACGCCGACTCCGGCCACGTCCACGTCCGCTCGATCCTGGAGGAGGAGGGGCGGAACCTCACCGCGCCCTTCGCGGGCACCGTCTCGGAGTCCGACACGACGAAGCTCCGCTACGGCGCGGTCCGGTGGCGGGAGGACGGGGAGGCGATCCTGGTCGACTCGCAGCGGGGGTGGCACCTCCTCGACCTCGAGTCCGGGGAGATGGAGCTGGTCTACGCCCGGGACGAGGAGCACCGCGAGCGCTTCGACGAGAGCCCCTTCGGCTGGTCGCCGGACGGTCGCTACCTCTACGCGACGAAGTCCTCGACGGAAGAGTGGGCCCGCGGGGTGATGCGGATCGACCTCGAAGGCAACTCGGTCGATGCCTCACTTTCGCCGATGCTCTCCCGCAGCTTCATCCTCACCGAGGATGGCGAGCACCTGATCTTCCGGATGTCCGACGGCGACCACCCGGACGAGCTCCACGTCGCCGCCGCCGACGAGCGGACGATCGACCTGGAGGGAGCCACGGCGCTCACCGACCTCAACCCCTGGCTCGACGAGGTCGCCCTCACCCGGTCCGAGCTCGTCGAGTACCTCGACATCGACGGGAAGACCCAATACGGCATCCTCTACTACCCGGTCGGCTACGAGGAGGGGACGCGCTACCCGCTCGTCGCGGAGATCTACGAGGACTTCTTCTCGAACGGCTTCAACTCGAACATGAACCTCCTGGCGAGCCAGGGCTGGTTCGGCTTCCGGCCCTCGGTCGAGTTCGAGGAGGGCTTCCCCGGTGAGGCGTGGATGAAGGGCGTGACCGCGGGGATCAACACCCTGATCGACCGCGGTCTGGTCGACGGCGACCGGCTCGGTGTGCACGGCACGAGCTACGGGGGGTACGCCGCCAACCTCCTCGTCACGCAGACCGATCGCTTCGCCGCGGCGGTCAACATCTCGGGGAAGGTGAACATCATCTCCTTCCTCGGGGACTCCGAGAAGATCACCACCCGCAACTACCGCGCCGCCGAGTCGGGTCAGGACCGGATCGGCGCGACGCTGTGGGAACAGCCGCAGAAGTACATCGAGCACTCGGCGATCATGTACGCCGACCGGATCGACACCCCGCTCCTCCTCCTGAGCGGAGAGGGCGACTGGAACGTGCCCGCCACCAACCAGCGCGAGATGTACTACGCGCTGCGTCGCCTCGGGAAGGAGGTCGTGTGGGTGAACTACATGAAGGCCGGGCACGGCGCGGGCCGCGCCGGGAGCGAGGCCGACTTCAAGGATCACTGGAGCCGGATGTTCGACTGGTACCACACGCACTTCGAGAAGGCGGTGGAGGACCGGCCGGTCACGGACGGCGCGGGGTGAGGCTCCAGGCCTACCAGCGCCAGGTGTAGTTGATCTTGAAGGCGGCGCCGCGGGAGAGCGTTTCGAAGCCGCGGTCGACGTCCCGATCGGGGATGCCCAGCGTCTCCGGGCGCTGCCAGTTGTGCGTGTAGACGATGAAGAGCTCGCTCCCCGGGTTCACCAGCCACCGGCCGAGCAGGAAGAGCCCGGCCAGCTGCGAGATGTCGTCGTACTGGACGTTCCCGGTGAGGGAGGCCTGCGGCGAGATGTCCCAGGCGCCGTCGAAGATGAAGACGTTCGTGTCGAAGTTGCCGCGGGGCAGGTCGATGCGGTTGTGCTCGACCTCGAAGGAGATCTGGTACCCGGGCTGCGGGCGGAAGTCGATTCCGGAGGAGGCGTAGATCCGCGTCCCGTCCCAGAAGCCCTCCCGACCCACGTTCCCGTTCACCGAGATCCTCCGCTGGCGGGCGGTACGAGCCTCCAGGTCGAGCCCCCAGGTGGTGTACTCCCCCGACAGGATCGGAATCTCCTCGCGCCCGACGGTGAAGTCGCGGTCGAGGAACTCGTAGAGACGCGTGACCTCGATGTCGAAGCGGTCGCCGCTCTCGAATTCGGCGCCGAAGAGCCCGACCTCCCAGAAGCGTTCGAGCACCTCGCCGGTGCGCAGGTCGTCGAGGGCGCGGAAGAGGACGTCGAACTGGAACTGCCGGATGGCCGCGATCCCCTCGGGGCGGGGCCACCACCCGAAGCGGGGCTCCAGCCTCCGGAAGTTGTTGCGACGGACGAAGCCGACCGCGGGCTGATAGTCGTCTCCGAACTCGCGGTAGGAGATGTGCGACTGCCAGACGTCGTTCGGGTAGTTCAGTCGGAGACCGCGCGAGGAGAGTTCGCTGAAGCCGGGCTGCTCCTCCTCCGCGGGCCGCTGGCCGGCGAGTGGGTCGGTGTTCCAGGCGAGAAAGGCCTCCAGCTCGAGGTTCTTGTTCCCGAGGAAGGTGGTGGTCCGGTAGTCGAGGTCGATCCCGAGCGTGTGTCGGTCATCGAGGGTGGGGTCGGCCTCCAGGGGATTCGTCGCCCGGCGCGTCCACATCGCCCCGATCGTCGACTGCCCGACGAAGAGGTACTTCGCGCGTGCCACCGTGAACTGCTCCGAGCCGACCTCGTCCGTCCGGGCGGTGCCCGCCTGCAGGAAGCCGACCTCGAACTTTCCCGCCTGTCCGCCCAGGCGGGTGGCGTACTCGATCGGGATCGCCTGTCCCGCCTGCAGACCGATCCGCCGCGAGAAGAAGGGTTCCGGTCCGGAGCGCGGGGCGAAGGAATAGACCCCCGAGCCCTCCAGGAAGAAGTTGCGCTGCTCGGGGAAGCGGATCGGGAAGCGGGTGATGTTGATCCGGCGCTGGTCGACCTCGACCTCGGCGAAGTCGGTGTTCACCGAGACCGCGGCGCGCAGCCCCGGCGTCAGGTTGTAGCCGACGTCGAAGCCGATGTCGCTCGG
>JANQLR010000201.1 GCA_028280525.1 Longimicrobiales bacterium | reverse complement strand
AGCCGGGTGATCCGCTCGCCGTCGATCCGGATCACCTCGCCGGGCTCGAGGTCGCGGATGTACTCGGCGTCCATGATGTCGAGCGCGCACGTCTCCGAGGCGACCACGTACCCCTTCTCGAGCTTCCCGAGCACGAGCGGTCGGAAGCCGTGCCGGTCCCGAGCGGCGTACAGCGTCGTGCCGACCGAGATGAGCATGGAGAAGGCACCCTCGAGATGCGTGAGGGCATCGTCGATCTGCGCGTCGATCGTCTCGTGCCGGGAGCGCGCCGTCAGGTGGATCATGACCTCCGAGTCGTTCGTCGACTGGAAGATCGATCCCTCGTTGACGAGCCGCCGACGGAGGTCGTGCGCATTCGTGAGGTTGCCGTTGTGGGCAACCGCCAGGTCGCCCTTCTGGTAGCGGGCGACCAGAGGCTGGGCGTTCCGGGACCCTCCGCCCCCCGCGGTCGAGTAGCGGACGTGTCCGAGCGAGACCGACCCGGCGAGGCGCCCGAGGATGTCGGCGTCGAAGATGTCCGAGACGAGCCCCAGGTCCTTGTGGACCCGGGCGATCCCGTCGTCGTCGACCGCGACGATCCCGCCGGCCTCCTGCCCCCGGTGCTGCAGTGCGTAGAGGCCGAGGTAGACGAGGTGCGAGGCGTTGGGAGCTCCGGAGACGCCACACACCCCGCACTCTTCGCGAGGCCGGTCGTCGAGCTGCGGGAGCTCGGCGTCGACGTACCGCGGGGTCGGGGAGGGCGAGGAGGAGATCGTCGGGAGACGGCGCGGGTCGCTCATTCGGCCGCTTCGGGCTCCGAGGTCGGTGGGGCGTCCATGCGGGCGGGAATGGCCTGCGTTCGGGCGCCGCGCAGGGCGTCGACGCGGACCTCCAGGCGGTGCTCGCCCGCCCGGATGCGGAAGGCCTCCGCCCCCTCGGTCACGGTCCCGATGCGCTTGGCCGGAACGCCGTGGTCCTTCGCGATGGAGAGGACGGCGTCGAGATGGTCTGCGGGACAGGAGACCACGATGCGGCCCTGCGCCTCGCCGAAGAGGAGCGGGACGATCGGCAGGGCGTCGGTGAGCTCGACGTCGACTCCGAAGCGGCGTTCTCCGCCGACGGCGCAGTCGGCGAGCGCGACGGCGAGGCCGCCCTCGGAGCAGTCGTGCGCGGAGGCGAGGAGGCCCTCGGTGATCATCTTCAACGTCGCCTGCTGCAACGCGCGCTCCGCGAGGAGGTCGACCGAGGGCGGCGCCCCGGCCACGAGGTCGTGGAAGAGGTACAGGTACTCCGAACCGCCCAGCTCGTTCGTGTTGTCGCCGAGGAGGACGATCGCGTCTCCCGCGCTCTCGAAGCCCATCGTGGTGATGTGGTCGACATCCTCGACCACCCCGACCATCCCGATCACCGGGGTCGGGTAGATCGCCCGGCCGTCGGTCTCGTTGTAGAGGGAGACGTTCCCGCCGGTCACGGGGGTCTCGAAGAGCTGGCACGCCTCCGCCATCCCCTGCACGGCTTCGCGGAGCTGGTAGTAGATGTGCGGCTTCTCCGGATTCCCGAAGTTCAGATTGTTCGTCACCGCCGTCGGCACGGCACCGGAGCAGACGAGATTCCTCGCCGCCTCGGCGACCGCCGCCTGCGCGCCCGTCTTCGGGGCGAGGTAGACGTAGCGCCCATTGCAGTCGGTCGTGGCCGCGACGGCCCGCCGCGTCCCGCGGATCCGGACGACACCGGCGTCCGACCCCGGCCGGACCGCCGTCGCCGTGCGGACCGTGGTGTCGTACTGATTGTAGATCCAGCGCTTCGAGCCGAGATTCGGCGACCCGATCATGGCGAGGAGCGCCTCGGAGAGGTCTCGTGCGGGCTGATCCGCCTCGGGAAGTGCGACGTCCCGCAGGCGGGCGATCTCCTCCGACTCGATCCCCTCGCGGGTGTAGGTCGGGCAGCCGTCGGTGAGGGGGAGCGCCGGGATCTCGGCGACCACCGTCTCCCCCTCGACGATCCGGAAGAAGCCGTCGTCGGTGACGTGCCCGATGACCTCCGCCTCCAGCTCCCACTTCTCGAGGATCTTCCGGACCTCGTCCTCGTGCCCCTTCCTGGCCGCGACGAGCATCCGCTCCTGCGACTCCGAGAGGAGGATCTCGTACGGCGTCATCCCGGGCTCGCGCGTCGGGACCCTCTCGGCATCGATCACGACCCCGTTCCCGGCCCGCCCGGCCATCTCGGCGCCCGAGGAGGTGAGCCCGGCGGCCCCCATGTCCTGGATCCCGACGATGTGCCCCGACTTGATGAGCTCGAGGGAGGCCTCGAGGAGGAGCTTCTCGGTGAAGGGGTCGCCCACCTGCACCATCGGCCGGCTCGCCGCGTCGTCGTCCTCGGAGAGCTCCTCGGAGGCGAAGGTCGCCCCGTGGATCCCGTCGCGCCCGGTCCGCGCCCCGACCGCCATCATCGGGTTGCCGACGCCTTCGGCGACCCCGGTGATGAGGTCTTCGCGCTTCATCAGCCCGAGGCACATCGCGTTCACGATGGGATTCCCCTCGTAGCCACGATCGAAGTGAACCTCGCCGCCGATGTTCGGAATGCCGACGCAGTTTCCGTAGTCGCCGATCCCCTTCACCACGCCACTGAAGAGGTAGCGGACGCGGGGGGAGTCGAGGTCGCCGAAGCGGAGCGAGTCGAGGACGGCGATCGGGCGGGCGCCCATGGTGAAGATGTCCCGCAGGATCCCGCCGACCCCGGTCGCCGCGCCCTGGTACGGCTCGACGGCGGAGGGGTGGTTGTGCGACTCGATCTTGAAGGCGATCGCGAAGCCGTCGCCGATGTCGATCACCCCCGCATTCTCCCCCGGGCCCTGGATCACCCAGGGCGCCTGGGTCGGCAGGAGGCGGAGGAGCGGCTTGGAGTTCTTGTAGCCGCAGTGCTCCGACCACATCGCGCTGAAGATGCCGAGCTCGGTGAAGGTCGGCGTCCGGCCCATGATGCGGACGATGCGGTCGTACTCGCTCTCCGAGAGCCCGTGGTCAGCGACGACCTCCGGGGTGATCTCGGGGTCGCCCGCTCGCGGGGCAACGTCGGAGGGCTTGAGCGTCTTGGAGTCCATGTCGTCGTCGGGGTCAGACCGAAACGGTGACGGAGCCGAGGAGGGAGGTGAAGACGCCGAGGCCGTCGACCGAGCCGAGGATCGGCTCCATGGCTCGCTCGGGGTGGGGCATCATCCCCATCACATTCCCCTTCTCGTTGAGGATTCCGGCGATGTGGTTGACCGACCCGTTGGGGTTCGCCTCGGGGGTCGTCGCGCCGTTCTCGTCCACGTAGCGGAAGAGGATGCGGCCCTCGCCCTCGAGGCGAGCGACCGTCTCGGAGTCGGCGCGGTAGTTCCCCTCGGCGTGGGCGAGCGGCACCCGGATGACCTGACCGCGCCGGT
>JANQLR010000197.1 GCA_028280525.1 Longimicrobiales bacterium | reverse complement strand
GGCGTTCAGGTCGAGGGGGCGTTCAGGTCGGAGGGGCATGCGTGCCCTCGGCGGCGTGAGGTGCGCGTACTCGGCGCGCATCGATCCGGAGGAGTCCGGCGCTCACTCCTCCAGGAAGGTCGTGGTCTGGATGATCTCGATGTCGAGGTTCCCGATCAGCCGGACGATCTCGACCTGCTGCGCGAGCCCGCCGACGACGAAGCGGATGTGCGCGGCGTCGGCAGGCGTCTGCCCGAAGGTCGGGTCGGTCGCGACCCACTCGCCGAGCCAGACCTCGGGCCAGGCGTGATAGAAGAAGGATCCGTTCAGGTAGACCAGCCCGACCGCGGTCCGAGCCGGGAGACCGAGGGCTCGCGCGAGCGCGACGAAGAGTACGGTGTGCTCGTTGCAGTCCCCCTGCCGCGTCTCCAGCACCTGCACCGCGCTCGGGACGGAGAAGGTGACCGACTTCTCGAGCATGTTGTAGACGGCGTTCGTCAGATCCCGCGTGACCGTCTCCGGGTTCTGCCGCCAGGACGCCCGGCGAACGGTCAGCTGCTCGGCCGCCTCGATGATCCGGGGGTCGGCGCTCTGGATGAGCGGCTCCGGCTCGAGCGCCTCGCGCAGATCCATCCGCGGGTACGGGAGGGCGTATCCCGCGTCGATCTGGTCGAAGCTCTCGCGGCGGATGATCAGGGTATCCCCGCGCAGCTCCTGGCGCCCACCGTCCAGATCGAAGCCCTCCAGGTCGACGCCGGTGAGGAGGAAGCGGAGCTCGTCGTACTCCTCGACGTCGCCCAGATCCATGTTCGAGGCGATCGCCGTCGACAGGATGACATCGTCGTCGACCGAACCACCCCCGGCGAGCCGCGTGTCGACCTGCGCCTGATTCGCGAGCTCGTACTCCGTCTTCTCCATCGTGAAGCCGAGCGGAGAGGAGGCCCGGATGACGCGGCCGTCGTCGTCGATCCAGCTCTCGACCGAGACCCCGCCGAAGACCTCGGCGATCTTCCACGCCGGGATCGAGTCGAAGCCCACCGCGCTCCACCGCCCGTCGGCGCCCAGCTCGACCGAGTCCGCGACGACGATCGTGTCGTACTCCCGGACGCGAACCTCGACGTTCCGGGTCGACAGCGTGCTCGGGTCGAAGGTGCCGACGGTGATGGTGTTGCCGACCTCGAGCTCATCCGCCATCGCCACCCGGATCGGGACGATTGCCGAGAAGACCGGGGGCGAGGAGAAGCGGTAGCTCACCTCGTCCACCGAGCCCTGCGACTCGATACGGACGGTGAGGAGGGTGTCACCCGTCACCTCTCCGTTCGCCTCGAAGCGCCCCACCTCCGAGTCGAGCGAGAAGCCAAAGGACTCCATCAGGAGGGACTCGGAGAGTCGGACGCGCGTCCGTGCCACCGCCGTCCCCTGCTGCCCGAGCGCCGGGAGCTCGAGCGACATGAAGTCCTCGAGCTCGAAGCCGCCCGGGACCGTGTCGAGGGCGGAAGTCGCGAGCCCGACGGCGCGCCCGTTCATCTCCAGGGTGTAGAAGTTGATCCCCGGGTTGAGCGCCTGGGCGGCCGCGGCGAGCTGGGCCAGCTCGGGCTGGAAGTACTCCCGGCGAACGTGCGAGGAGATCACCCCGACCCAGGCGCCCAGGATCAGCGCGGCGAAGAGGGTGCGGACGTTCATCGGTTCGGATCCGGATCCAGTCGGCGGGAGGGTCGACGGCGGTGTCCGCGACGCTCCCGGTCAGCTTCTCTGCAGCCGCCCGAGGGCGCGCTGGAAGATCTCCTGTTCGAAGTCGTTCTCCACGACGATCTCGATCTCCCCGGGAGCATCGTCTCCGAGGAGGTGGGCGTTGAGCACCTGCACGAGCATCTCCGCGGTCCCCTCGGCGTCCAGATTCCCGACTCCGAGCCCGAGAGGCGGGAGGGAGAGGCTGCCGATTCCGAAATCCGTCAGGCGGCGGAGTCCGTTCCGGAGACTCCTCTCGACACTCTCCAGGGTGATCGGTTCCTCGAAGGAGGTCACGACCAGGTGAAGGACGAAGGCCGCGTTCAGGTCGCCCCCGGGGGTGAGGACGGCGGTGCCGATCGGCATCTCGCCCATCCGCTCCACCCGCTGGAGGACCTCCGGCCCCAGGCGCATCTCGGTTCGGCGCCCGACCATCGTCCGCGAACTCCCGTCGGAGACGGTCTCGCGCACGAGCGCCTCGGTCGAGGCGTCGCACAGGTCGCCGAGGCGAAGGGTGATCATCGGCCCGCCTCCCGGGAGCGGCGGTACATCTCGGAGGCCTCCTCC
Organism: Longimicrobiales bacterium; assembly: GCA_028280525.1. GTDB lineage: Bacteria > Gemmatimonadota > Gemmatimonadetes > Longimicrobiales > Gaopeijiaceae > Gaopeijia. The sequence continues at coordinate 12,656 of JANQLR010000197.1, read as the reverse complement.
GGCATCCCCTTCTTGTCGTACAGGACGCCGAGCGTCTGCCACGCCCGGCCCTGCCCCGGGTCCAGCTCGACGGCGCGGTGCAGCACCTCCAGCGCCTCGTCGACCCGCCCGATCCGGTTGAGCGCCTCGCCCCGGTAGATGTGCGCGACCTCGTGCTCGGGAGCCTTCTCGCAGACCCAGCGCAGGCGCTCGGCCGCATCTTCGTAGAGGCCGCGCCGGTAGGAGAGGACGCCGAGCGCCGCGCGAACGTCCAGGTTCTGCTCGTCGATGCGCGCCGCGCGGTCGAGGGCGGCCGCCGCTTGGTCGAAGCGTGCGGCGGCCGAGTGAATCGACGCCTCGGTCAGGTGGAGGGCGAGTCCCTCGGCGCCGCACTCCGCGGCCACCTCCAACTCCGCGAGGGCGCGGTCGAACTGGCCGAGCATCTCGAGGGTGCGGGCGAGGGCGAGGCGGGGCGCAGGGGCCTGCGGGTGCTCGGCGACCGCCTCCTCCAGGAGCTGGCACGCCGTCGCGAACTCCCCCGCTTCGCGGAGTCCCTCGGCTTCGGCGACTCGGGGATCGAGCGCCGGGGTGGCGGGCTCGGGTTCCGCCTCGGCCTCCGTGTCCGCGGCCCGCCCCTCTTCGGCGTCGGCCACACCGTCCGGCGCGTCCTCCGCCCCCTCCTCGACGGACGCCTCGCCCGAATCCGCGACCGGGCCCTCGTCCATCAGCCCGGCGAGAAGGTCTCCCTGCTCGCCGAAGCCATCGGCCGATTCCGATTTCGCCTCCGCGCTCGACTCCGCAACGTGTGCCTCGCCCTCCCCGGCACCGTCCGCCTCCACCGAGGCGGCGTCATTCGGGTTCGCGTCCTCCCCCGCACCGGGAGCCCGCCCCTGCCCGCGGCCACCGCGCTTCCGACGTCTCCGAGCCATCAGGCGCCCCGGCTCTCCGCCAGCACCCAGTCCAGGTACGGGGCGTGTCCCCCCTCGACCTCGACCTCGATCACCTCGGGGGTGTCGTACGGGTGCGCCTCGACGATCCGCTCCCGGAGCTCCTCGACGCGGGCGGCGGCGGTCTTGATCACGAGGAGGACCTCCGCCTCCTCGTGCACCTCCCCTTCCCAGCGGTAGATCGAGGTGATCCCGGGGAGAAGGTTCACGCAGGCGGCGAGACCGGATTCCACGATCATCCGTGCCAGACGTCGGCCCTCCTCGGGGGTCGGGGCGGTCACGAGGGCGACGCGGATCCCCGTCCCCATCGGTCAGGCGACGGGGACCGTGCGGCCCTCGCTCGATTCCTCGTAGAAGCGGTCGATCAGATCGGCGAAGCGCTCCTGGATCACCCGGCGCTTCACCTTCTGGGTGGGTGTCAGCGTCCCGTCCTCGATCGTGAACTCCTCCGCCAGGAGGGCGATCTTCTTCGGCCGCTCGTAGCGGGCGACATCGTCCCCGATGTGCCCGAGAATCTCGAGCTCCAGGTGGGCCTGAACCGCGGGGTCCCGGAGGAGGGCCCGGCGGTCGTGTGCGTGGACGTCGATCCCCTCGGCGGTCGCCCACCGCTCGAGGACCTCGAAGGCGGGAACGACGAGGAGGGCGCAGAACTTCCGCTTGTCGCCGACCATGACGACCTGTTCGACGAAGGGGTTCGTCTTGAGGCGGTTCTCGATCGGCTGGGGCGCGACGTTCTTCCCGCCCGCCGTCACGATCAGATCCTTCTTGCGATCGGTGATGCGGAGGCAGCCGTCCTCGGTGATCTCTCCGATGTCCCCGGTCGCGAACCACCCCTCCTCGTCGATGACCTCGGCGGTCTTCTCGGGGGCGTTGTAGTACCCCTTCATGACCTGCGGCCCACGCACCAGGATCTCCCCGTCGTCGGCGATCCGGATCTCGGTGTTCGGGACCGGGGGTCCGACCGTCCCGATCCGGACCCGGTCGGGGAGGTTCACATTCGTGACCGGGCTCGTCTCGGTGAGCCCGTACCCCTCGAGGATGGGGAGGCCGGCGGAGTAGAAGAACTTCGCGATCTCCGGCGAGAGCGGGGCCCCGCCGGAGACGAAGAAGCGGAGCCGTCCACCGACGCCCTCCCGGATCTTCGAGAAGACGAGCTTGTCGGCCAGCCCGTACTGGAGCTTCACGAGCCCGCCCGGCTCCCGGCCGGCGAGCTTCGCGTCGGCCCACGCCGACCCGACCGCCGTCGCCCAGGCGACGATCTTCGCCTTCAGCCCGGTGGCATCCATCACCTTGTTGTAGACCTTCTCGTACAGGCGCGGCACCGAGACCTGAATCGTCGGCTTCACCACCTTGAGGTCGTCGGCGACCTGGTGGATGGAGTGCGCGCGTCCGAGCGCGCATCCGCGCCAGAAGAGGAGGTAGTCGACCATCCGCTGGAAGACGTGGCTCAGCGGGAGGAAGGAGAGGGTGATGTCGCCGACGCGGATCGGCAGGACCTCGCCGCACGCCTGCACATTCGAGTACAGGTTCGCGTGCGTCAGCATCACGCCCTTCGGCTCCCCGGTCGTCCCCGAGGTGTACAGGATCGTGCAGACGTCCTGCGGATCGAGCCCGGCCACCTCGTCCCGGATCGCCTCCAGATCCACCTCGGAGGGGTCGGAGAGGACGTCGCCCCAGGCGAAGACCCCGGCCTCCGGATCCGCCGCTCCGTCGTAGGTGACGATGCGGAGCTCCAGATCCCAGTCGCGCGCCGCCTCCTTCACCTTGTCGACCTGTGCCTCGTTCGAGGTGAAGACGAGGACCGATCCGGAGTCGTTCAGGATGTACCCGACCTGATCCGCGGTCAGGGTGTCGTAGATCGGAACGCTCGCGACGCGCGCCAAGAGACAGCCGTAGTCGGTGAGCGCCCACTCCGTCCGATTCTCCGAGAGGATCGCCACCCGATCCCCCGGCTCGAGCCCGAGCCCGCGGAGCCCGACCGCGAGGCGCGCCGCGACATCGAGCGTCTCGCGATAGCTGTAGTCGCGAAAGTCGTTCGACTCGCCGACGAAGCCCCTCAGCGCGAGGGCGTCTCCGTACGCGTCGACGGCCTCGAGGATGAGCTGGGAAACGGTGCCGAGAGGCACCTTGGACTCGTTCGCGACGTAGGTGCGGCCTGCCATCGATCTCGGTCGGAGGGGATCAGTCGCGCTCGATGCGGATCTCGAGGTCGAGGTCGGAGCGGAGGGTGTGGAGCACCGAGCAGTACTTGTCCTTCGACAGGTCGATCGCGCGCTGCAGCTTCTCTCCATCCCCCTCTCCCGGCCCGTCGACCCGGTACACGAGCCGGACCGCGGTGAAGCGCCGCGGCATCTCGGTCGCCCGGTCGCCCTCGGCCTCGATCCGGAGCTTCCGGACCGGAACGCGCGACTTCTCGAGGATCATGACGACGTCGATCGCCATGCACGCCGCGATCGAGCCCAGGAGCGCCTCCATCGGGGTGGCGGAGACCGAGGCGTCGCCGTCGAAGCGGAGTTCGAGCCCGCGGCTCGTCTCCCCCTCGAACCCGAGGCCCTCTCCCGTCCAGTCGAGGCCCAGCGAGATGTCCGCCATCAGAGGACCCGCCCGTCGAGGTCGAGCTCGCCGGTGAGCTGCGCGAGCGTCGTGCGGGCGTGATCGATGTGCTCCTCGGCGCCCTCCCCCTTCGGCGCATTGGCCAGGAAGGCCTTCAGGTGCCGGATCGACTCCTCGTGCTGCTCTCCGCGCAGATAGAGGAAGGCGAGGCCGTAGTGGGCCCCGGCCGCGTCGGGCTTCGACTTGAGCACGTGGCGGTACGTCTTGGCCGCCTCCTCCGTCATCCCGATCCGCGTGTAGGCAATCGCGATCTGCTGCAGGACGATCGGGTCGCCGGGCGACTCCTTGAGCGCCAGCCGGAAGGAGGTGAGCGCCTCGTGGAACTTCCCGTCGTTGAGGAGCTCGAGCCCCTCCTCGTAGTAGTCGACCTGCCGGGGCTGACGATTCCCGAAGATGTTCAGCCAGGACATGCGGTCTGGGGTCGGAGGCGGTCGTTACCGAATGGACAAGGAAGTCTAGATCGGCCCGAAAGCGAGGGCAACGCCATCTGGAGCGCCCTTCAGGCGCCCTCCTGCATCACGGGACCGGAGTGCGCCGGCGCCCACATCGGGCCCGGCCCGTAGAGCGCCCACTGCGTCGGCGTCTCCCAGATGCGGACGTACTGCAGACCGCGTGCCGCAGACTCGGGCAGACCGGCCTTCAGCGCGTCGAAGAAGTACCTCGCCTGGTTCTCCGCCGTCGTCTCGACGCCGTCGAAGGCGGGGAGCTCGTTCAGGCACTCGTGGTCGAGTTCGTCGGCGAGCTTCCGCAGCACGCCCTTGAGGTCGGCGAAGTCGATCGCGATCCCGGTGTGGTCGAGCTCGTCGACCGCAACGGCCGCCTCGACCACGTAGCGGTGCCCATGCAGCTTCCGGCACTTCCCCCGGTGGTGTTCGAGCCAGTGCGCGCTGTCGTAGTGGGCCTGGGCGCAGACGACGTACATCGCTCAGCCTCTCTGGATCTGAAGGAGCGGAATCGAGACGTGCGGAGGCCGGGAGGCCGCGAAGAGGACCGCCTCTGCCACGTCGTCGGGCCGAAGCATCTGGTCGCGCCCCGGGAGGTTCGGGTCGGCGTCCGGGTTCAGCGGATCCCAGAGGGGCGTGTCGGTCGCGGCGGGTTCGATGAGGGTGGCCCGGACGCCGCTCCCCCGGATCTCCTCCAGCAGGACCTCGTGCATCCCGCGCAGTCCGAACTTGGAGGCCGAGTACGCCCCGTTCGAGGGGAAGGCCTGACGCCCCGCGACCGACCCGATGTTCACCACGTGCCCCGAACCCCGTTCCAGCATTGCCGGAAGGACGGCGCGGGTGACGATGAAGGCTCCGCGGAGGTTCACGCGCAGGAGGGAGTCGAACTGCTCCAGCGTCGTCTCGGCGAGGGGGGCGACGGCGAAGACGCCTCCGGAGTTCACCACGATGTCCGGGGTGGCTCCGCACGAGTCGACGAGTTCGTCGAGCCGCGTCCAGACCTCGGCGTCGTCGCCGAGATCCGCGGACCAGGTCCGCCCTCCGGTGGAGGCGGCGAGCGCCGCGAGGGCCGAGGGGTCGCGCGAGAGGCAGTGGACCTCCGCCCCGGCCTCGGCGAGGGCCTCGGCGACGGCGCGGCCGATTCCGCGGCTGGCGCCGGTAACGAGTGCTCGGCGGCCGGTCAGTTCCATGAGCGGTCGGGTCCTTCGGATGGAGCCTTGGGAGGGGGCGCAGACGGACCGCCCCGTGCGGGGCGACTCCCCGTCGCCTACCCTCGCGCTTCCCCACCCCGGAGGGAAGGGGCGAATGCGCGTCCCCCGCCCCTCGGATCACCGGGATCGAAGCCGCCCGGCCGGTCGGCGGACCGGGAGATCAGACCCGGCTGTGCCCGTTCGACAGGCGCAGGAACTCGTCCCGGGTGGCGTGGTCCTCCAGGAAGGCGCCGCGCATGGCCGAGGTGATCGTCGACGAGTTCTGCTTCTCCACACCGCGCATCATCATGCACAGGTGTCGCGCCTCGATGATGACTCCCACCCCCTGCGGCTGAACCACGTCCCAGATCGCCTGCGCGATCTGCTCGGTCAGCCGCTCCTGCACCTGGAAGCGTCGGGAGAAGACCTCCACGATCCGAGCCGTCTTCGAGAGCCCCATGATCCGACCGTCGGGGATGTAGGCGATGTGGACCCGCCCGAAGAAGGGGAGGAGATGATGCTCGCACAGCGAGTACATCTCGATGTCCTTCACGAGGATCATGTTGTGATGGCGCTCCTCGAAGAGCGCACCCCCGATCGCGTCCTCGGCCGTCTTGTCGTATCCCCCGGTCAGGAAGCGCATCGCCTTGTGGACGCGGGCGGGCGTGTCCTGCATCCCCTCGCGGTCGGGGTCGTCGCCCAGGCGACGGATCATCTCGCCGACGAGATCTTCGTAGCTCGCGGCGGCCAGGGCGGAACGGACGTTCTCGGTCATGCAGAGTCTCCAGCGGGGTCTCCCCCGGTGTATTCGACGTAGTTGCGGGGGGTCTCCCAGAGGACGATGCGGTGGAGCCGCACCTTCTCGGGCAGCTGGTTGACGATCCGGTCCCAGATCGAGACCACGAGGTTCTCCGTGGTGGGGTTCAGCCCCTCGAGCCACTCGACCTCGACGTTGAGGTTCCGGTGATCGAGGTCCCCGACCACGCGCTCCTCCAGCACGTCCTTCAGCGCCTTCATGTCCATCACGTACCCCGTCTCCGGATCGATCGGCCCGGAGACCGTCACGTCCATCTCGTAGTTATGGCCGTGCCAGTGAGGGTTCGAACAGGCGCCGAAAACGGATGCGTTCCGATCGTCGGACCAGTCCGGACGGTACAGGCGGTGAGCCGAGTTCCAGTGAACGCGACGCGTGACCTTCACGACGGTCGACATCGAGGGGACTCCGGAAAGGGGGTGGGGCGGGTGCCCCGGGAGATGGGACGGAGGCAGGGGATCGCGTTACCCGATCGTCGCGCCACCGGTTCCGGACACCGGGCCGGGGACGGGGGAAAGAAGAAAGGGGCCGGTGTCCCGTAGACACCGGCCCCCAAACGCACCAGAAGGGGAATATTGAAGCCCGGGCGGAATGTGAGGCGACTTCCCCAGCGCTTTCGCCTTCCTGCTCGCAGGCGTGACGTCCGCGGTGGAAGCCAGTCCCGGCTTCGCATGTGTTGGCTCAATAATGAAGCCTCCCAGCGCGTGGTCGAAAATGTACCCGGCCACCCCCCTCCGCGCCATGCCCCTTCGGGCCGGCCGCGGAGGGTCAGGCGTCGGGACGCGGGGCGGCGAGTCGCTCGACCCGGGCGAGCACCCGGTCGAGGTCGATCGTCTTCGCCTCGGGTCCGGAGCGACGGCCGGGCGAGAGGGAGACGAGAGAGGTGGGCGGCGCGTCGGACCACCGCCGCGCGCCGACCTCGTCGCTCTGGGCCACCGCGAGGTCGCGGAGTCGCGCCCGGGCCCGATCGACCTGTCCGGGGTGACCCTTCGCCTCGACCTCCAGCAGGACCCGACGTGCGGCGGCGATCTCGCCGTGCCGCAGGAGGAGATCGGCTGCGTCGTGCCCGATCCGACCCAGATCGACCGGGTGGTCGTACCGGATCGCCGCCATCAGGTAGTCTCGGAGCGAGCCGCGGAGCTTCCCCTGCGTGGCGCGCACACGGGCCCGGGCTTCCTGAGCCACCGCGGCCGCTTCGGGGTCGCCCTCACCGAGGGCACGTCGGATCTCCCGACCCAGCCGCGCCTCCGGGGACGCTTCGAGGAGGGCGTGACCGATGCGGGCCATCCGCGGCAGCCGTCCGGAGGGGTCCGGAGCCGCCAGCACTCGGTCGTACAGCTCCCGAGCCCGATCCGTCTCCCCCGCCTTCCGGCGGATGCGAGCGGCGTGAAGGGTGATCTCCGCATGCCCGGGGTGGAGCCGGAGTGCGCGATCGACCACGTCGCCCGCCCACGGGTAGAGGCCGCGACCCTCCAGATGACCGGCCCAGGCGAGCAGCGCGCGCGTGGAGGCCGTCGTGCCGGAGGCGGAGGTGGCCGCACGGAGGACGAGGTCGAGCAACCGTCGCTCGATCCCGTCCGGGAGTTCGCGGAGCTCGAACTCCGCCCGCCTGCGCAGGAAGTCGTCCCCGGCCGGTCCCGCGAGAATGCGCCCCACCCAGCGGTCCACGGACCGCACCGCCAGATCGTGGCGGCGAGACGGCGCGTCGGAGGTGTGGGCGAGTTGGATCATCGGCGGAGGATGAGATTGATTCTCAACGTCACCGACGATAATGGCGCCGCGGGATTCGTTCCAGTCGGGGTTCTTCCCCGGAGGTGTGCGGGAATCCCCCCCACGACGAGCGGGCCACCCCCATGCTGGAGGTAGCCCGCCGTAGGCGACCGGTTGGGTCGGTCGCGGCCCGATTCAGGGACTGGCCGAGTGGACCGTCCCGGATGTCACCTCGGGTCAGGGACGCGCGGCCGGCGTCTCCGGGGTGTAGCTGCCGCAGACCGGGCGATCACCCTCGAGGGAGATCATGACCTGGGTCGCGGTGCAGGAACGGTCGTCGTTGTGCGCGCAGTCGGTCGCGGCGCAGGACGATACACTGGCCCCGGTCGGGGTGGGGGCCTGCTCGGGGTTCGCCATTGATTCCTCCAGGGGCAGTGGGGCGACACTCTACGCAGTCAACTTGGACCAAATCTGTATATCGGTCAACTGCAACGACTTACAGACTCTCAGACGAGACCGGGAATCGTTCTCATCCACTCGATCCCTCACGGTGCGCGTCGGCTGCAAGTGACGGATCGGCCACCACTTGTGCTCCCGCATCGAAACTCTCGTACCGGTAGCGGTGTTCTTCGGTTGTCTCCATTATTGAGAACGCAGGCGCAATAACGCCGCCGCTGTCCCGTACGCAGTTTCGTGAACCGTCCGTCTCTCTCCTTCCGTCTATCCCTCCTCCTGGTCGCTCTGCTCCAGTGGAGTGCACCCCTGGGGGCTTCGATTGCCGAGGCGCTCGAGGAGAAGGAGCGCACGCCGGTGTCGGCCCACTTCGAGGCCCCGTGCGACGACGAGTGCGGCATCCACGGCGACTGTGCGGCGTGCAGAGTCGTCCACGGCGGCGACGCTCCCGGGCTGGTTCGGCCCGTCTGCCCTCCGACGGCGGAGGACGGGGGAGTCGCGACCGGAGAGAAGAGGGCTCCCGCCAGGCCTCTTCCGAAGGCCTCGCGTGGCGGAGTGCCCCCGACCCGAGGTCCGCCGGTCCACGGCTGAGCCTCCTCGGCTCGCCCAGGACTGCACGGTCGCGCCTGCGCCCTTCGCGCTCGCCGGCCGCCCGCAGCGACCACCTCGCTCCCCGAACCCGAGGGAGCGTGTCCTCTTCCACCGCACTCCCTTCGTCCGCGTACACCTCCGATGCCGCGCCCGCCCTCCACTCCCGCCCGACTCGCCCTCTTCGCGGGGTTGATGTCGCTGCTCGCGCTCCCCGTCAGCGCGCAGCACGAAGGACACGAGCCGGAACGCGAGATCTTCGGAGTCGTCCGCGCCTCCGATACCGGGGCGCCGCTGGCGGGCGTCACGGTGGTGATCGTCGGGGGTTCGGCCCGCGACATCTCGCACGGGGACGGCGTCTTTCACCTCCTCGGGATCGCGCCCGGTCGGTACACCCTGCGCGCGTCCCGGGTCGGGTACCGGACCGAGGAGATCGAGGTGAACACCGAGGCGGGGGTCGCCGAGGTGGAGATCACGCTCTCGCCCAGCGCCGTCGAGCTCCCGGGCCTCGTCGTGACCGGGTCGATCACCGAGCGTCAGGCGGACCGGGCGGTTCAGACGGTCGGGGTGCTGACCGGCGAGGAGCTCCAGCGCCGCCTGAACGGGACCCTCGCGGAGACGATCGCGACCGAGCCGGGGGTCGCCGTCAGCGCGATGGGCCCGGCCGCGGCGCGCCCCGTGCTGCGCGGCCTCGCCGGTGACCGCGTGCTCGTCCTCGAGGACGGCAACATGGTCGGGGACGTCCAGAACTCCGGCGCCGATCACGCGGTCGCCCTCGACCCCACCTCCGCCCGTCGCATCGAGATCGTCCGGGGCGCGTCCTCGATCCTCTACGGAAGCTCGGCTCTCGGCGGGGTGGTGAACGTCATTCGCGACGAGATCCCCACCTCGATCCCCGATCACATGACCGGGACGGTCACGGTCCAGGGGAACACCGTGAACGACGGAGCGGGGACGACGGCGCACACGCGACTCGCCCTCTCGGAGAACGTCCCGCTCCGCATCGAGGCGGGGTACCGCACCTCCGACGACCTCGCGACGCCCGTCGGCCCGCTCGAGAACACCGGGGCCGAGAGCTGGAACGCCTCCATCGGGACCGCCTGGGTGGACGACTGGGGCCACGCCGGGGTGTCGGCGCGAGTCTACCGGAACGAGTACGGCCTCCCGGGCGGCTTCGGCGGGGGCCACGTCCAGGGGGTGAGCACCGATCTGGAGCGGGCGGCCCTGCGAGGGTCCGTTCTCGTAAGGGGCGACGCCGAGGGGTGGATGCGGTCGCTCGAGTTCGACGCGCAGTTCACCGACTACGAGCACATCGAGACGGAGACGGGTGGGATCTTCGGGACCCTCTTCGGCCGGCAGACCGGAGTCCTCGACGCGCTCATGCGGACGGGCGCCTGGGGTCCCTTCACCTCCGGTGCGTGGGGCACGCGCCTCTCAACCGAGTTCTTCGAGTTCGGAGGGTCGCTCTTCAACCCGAATACGCGTCGGCATTCGTTCGCCGCCTTCGGCGTGCAGGAGATCGAGCTGGGCGCACTCCGCGTCGAAACCGGCCTTCGCTGGGACGGCGTCCTGGTCGATCCGCTCGACGAGGACCCCGACTCCGACATCGGCGTCATCGAGGACAAGCGGTTCGGCTCCTTCTCCGGCTCGCTCGGCGCCATCTGGGAGGTCGGAGGCGGAGCGTCGATCGGGGCGAACCTCGCCCGCGGCTTCCGCACCCCGGACATCAACGAGCTCTTCTCCGAGGGGCCGCACCTCGCCGCCTTCGCCTTCGAGGTCGGGAATCCGAGCCTCGGCGTGGAGCGCAGCACGGGGATCGACCTCTTCGCCCGACTCGGTCGCGAGCGGCTGAACGCGGAGTTCACCGTCTTCCGCAACGACATCCAGGGCTACGTCTTCCCGCGGGCGACCGGCCGCATCAGCCGGGTCCAGCTCCCCATCTATCAGTTCGTCGGGGAAGACGCGGACTTCGTCGGCGTGGAGTCTCAGGTGGAGTGGGCGCCCGGGGGGGCGCTGCGGCTCGACGCGACGGCCTCCTGGGTTCGCGGAACGATCGCGTCCACGGATGAGCCCCTTCCGTGGATGCCCCCGCTTCAGGGGACCGTCGGCGTGGCATGGGAGCCGTCCAGCGGCTTCCTGCGCGCGCAGACGCGCTTCGCGGACCGCCAGGATCGTCTCGGCGAGTTCGAGGAGCCGACGGCGGGATTTACCGTCTTCGACCTCTCCGGGGGGGTGCGACTGACCGTCTCGGGCCGACTGCACATCATCACCGCCTCGATTCGCAACCTGACGGACCAGACGTACCGCAACCACCTCTCCCGGGTGAAGGAGATCATGCCCGAGGCTGGGAGAGGCTTCGATATCACATACCGCGTCGTGTACTGACTTCCGGCGAAGGGGGCGCGACGCGGGCCCCCGGGACACGCCGGTCCACAAGGAGAACTCCATGTTCTTTCAGCGTTCGTGGGGCCGACATGCCACGGCCTTCGCTCTCGTATCCACCCTCGTGCTGGGCGCTTGTGGCGACGACTCCACCGGGGCGGACGACCACGACCACGCCGACGACGTCGAGGGCGTTCAGCTCGTCCTGAACGGCCAGGTCATCGCCTCCTTCGACGGGGACACCCAGCGCTGGACGGGCGAGCTCGAGGTGGACGTCGGCACCGAGACGGCGCACATCGACGTCCGCTTCACCGACCACGACGGCAACGCCGTCACCCTCGACGCGGACTTCTACCTCGACGTCTCCGTCGAGGACCCGACGATCGCCGAGTTCGAGCAGGACACGCCCGGTGAGTTCGGCGGACACCTCCACGGGGTCGCCGTCGGCGAGACCGACGTGGTCTTCTCGCTGATGCACGGCGCCGTCGGCAGTGGGCACGCCGACTTCGTCACCACCGCGGTCCACGCGCACGTGAACTGACGTTCCGAGCGCAGGAGTGCGCCCGCTCCGGCGGGCGTTTCGCGGGGGGTCGTCGCAGCTGCGGCGGCCCCCCGTTCAGCTGCGGTAGCTGCGCAGCCGCGCGAGGTTCATCCGGTCCCCTTCGAGGCCATCCGCCCCCTTCGGCGTCTCCAGCACCTTCGGGATCGCGGTGAATCGCGGGTCCGTCATCAGCTTCCGGAAGGGCGCCTCGCCGAGGAAGCCGTCGCCGATGTTCTCGTGACGGTCCTTCCTCGACCCGAGCGGGTGCTTCGAGTCGTTGAGGTGGAAGAGCCCGAGCCGATCGAAACCGAGGGTGTCTTCGAAGGCGGCCCACACGCCGTCCCAGTCGTCCACCAGATCGTACCCCGCCGCGAGGGCGTGGCAGGTGTCGAAGCAGACGCCGACGCGCTCCCGGTGCGGCGCCGGCACCGCGTCGATGATCGTGCGCAGGTTCTCGAAGGTGGCCCCCACCGAGGTTCCGCTCCCGGCGGTGATCTCGAGGAGGATGCGCGTCGTGCCCGGGACCTCCTCGAGGGCGCGGGTCACCCCGTCCGCGTTGCGGTGCAGCCCGCTCGGGACGTCCCCGTCGGTGGCGTTCCCGGGGTGCGTCACCACGAAGTCGAGCCGGAGCGCCGTCGACCTCTCGAGCTCCCGGGTGAAGCTCCGGACCGATCGCTCCCACAGAGCGTCGTCGGGAGTCGACAGGTTGATCAGGTAGGAGTCGTGGGCACCGCAGAAGCGGGTGCCGTGCTCCTCCCGGGCGCGCAGGAAGGCCGCCGCCTCCGCCTCCGAGATCGTCGGCTCCGCCCAGCGGTTCGGCTGCTTGGTGAAGAGCTGGAAGACGGCGCTCTCCAGCTCCGCCGCCCGTCCGGGGGTGTTCCGGGCCCCGCCAGCGGCGGAGACGTGCGCTCCGAGTTCGTCCATGTGGCGTCGTCCTCGTGTGGCGTCACGGACGTCGTGCGGTCCCTCGGCCACGCGACTTCCCTTGCACCACGG
>JANQLR010000170.1 GCA_028280525.1 Longimicrobiales bacterium | reverse complement strand
CTTCCTCGCGGACTCGGACCGCGTCCGGGAGCTCTTCGCCCGCATCGTGGGGGGGGCGGCCGGTGCCGTGGCGATCATGCCCTCGGTCAGCTACGCGGTCTCCACCGTCGCCCGAAACGTGGAGCTGGAGGCCGGGGACGAACTCCTCCTCCTCGACGAGCAGTTCCCGGGCAACGTGTACGCCTGGCATCGCCTCGCGGCCGAGGCCGGGGCCCGCGTCGTGACCGTCCCCCGACCGGCCTCGCGCCGCGGTGGCGACGGCACGGTGGCGGCAGGGGCGGAGTGGAACGCCCGGATCGTGGAGGCGATCGGTCCCCGGACCCGGGTCGTGGCCCTCCCTCCGCTCCACTGGACCGACGGCACCCGCTTCGACCTCGACGAGATCGGCCGCCGGGCCCGGGACGTCGGCGCCTGGTTCGTCGTCGATGCCACGCAGGCGGCGGGCGGTACCCCGCTCGATGTCGAGGCGCTCGGGTGCGATCTGCTGGTGGCCGGGGCGTACAAGTGGCTCCTCGGACCCTACTCGATCGCCCTCGCCTCGGTCGGGCCGCGCCTCGCCGACGGCGTGCCCCTCGAGGAGGGGTGGATCGCCCGGGAGGGGTCCGAGGACTTCCAGGCGCTCGTCGACTACACCGACCGGTACGGCGCGGGCGCGGTCCGCTACGACGTCGGCGAGCGATCGAACTTCGCCCTCCTCCCGATCGCCATCGCCGCGCTCGAAGCGATCGACCGCTGGGGCGTCGACCGGATCGAGTCGTACGTGGGCGATCTGGTCGGACCGCTGGTCTCGGCGGCAGTCGAAGCGGGGTACGCCGTCGAGGAGGAGGGGTGGCGGTCGCGCCACATCACCGGAATCCGCATGCCCGAGGGCCTCGACCTGGGCGACCTCAAGGCCCGGCTCGACGAGGGCCGGGTCTACGCCTCGATGCGAGGCTCCTCCCTCCGCGTCAGCCCGAACGTCTACAACGACGAGGCGGACATCGCGGCACTCGTGGAGATCCTCCGGACCGCGGCTCCCTGAACGACTCGGGGTCCTCATCGAGGTAACGCGGAGGCGTTCGCCGCCGTATCCTCCCCGTGTGCACCGGGACACGCGTCCCGTATCGGTGCGGGTCGTCGCCACCCGGGCGCGACCGCTGGCTCGGGAGGGGAGGAACGGATGACTCGGTCGATACTCTGCGGCGTGGCGCTCTGCATCCTCGCCGGTGTGGCACTCCCCCGGGGCGTAGCGGCCCAGGAGGCCCCCACGCTCCCCGACGAGGTCCGCGGCTGGCTCGAGGCGGACCAGCTCCAGCGGTGGGCCGCGCTCATCGAGGAGGGGGACTCCCTCTTCAACTCGGGGAGCTGTCGGCGCTGCCACGGGGTGGCCGGCGTGGGCGGGCGAAACGGCCCGGACCTGTCGGACGGGGAGTGGGTGCAGAGCGACGGGACGCTTGCCGGGATTCGCGAGACGATTTTCTGGGGCGTTCGTCGGCGCGACTTCTCCGACCCCGCGTGGCGCTTCCAGATGAATCCGGGTGGAGGGCTCGATCTGGAGTGGAACCAGTACCGGGCCCTCGCCGCCTACGTCTGGTCGCTCTCCAACGGGAGCTTCCTGCCCAACCGCGGGGGCTGACGCCCCGCGGCCGGGAGCCGGTCAGGGCTTCCGGAAGAGGAGGGCGGCGTTCGAGCCGCCGAAGGCGAAGGAGTTCGACAGCGCGAACTCCAGCTCCGCATCCGTCCGACCCGGATCGGGGACCACGTCCACATCGCAGGCAGGGTCCTTCGCGCGCAGGTTCGCGGTCGGGGGGATTCGCCCGGTGCGCACCGCCTCGATCGTGAGCGCAGCCTCGAGGGCGCCCGCGGCCCCGATCAGGTGCCCGTGCATCGACTTGGTCGAGCTGACCGCGAGACGGCCCGCCCGGATTCCGAAGACGGCGCGGATGGCCTCCACCTCGGCGACATCCCCGACCTCCGTGGCGGTCGCGTGCGCGTTGACGTACCCGATCGACTCCGGCGCGACGCCCGCGTCGTGGGGGGCCGCCCGAATCGCGCGCGCCTGACCCTCGGCGTCGGGATCGGTCAGGCTGACCGCGTCGTTCGACGTGCCGTAGCCGACGATCTCGGCGCGGATCGGGGCCCCGCGGGCGAGCGCCGACTCCCGCTCCTCGAGCACCAGGAAGGCCGCCCCCTCGCCCAGGACGAAGCCGGTTCGGCCCGCGTCGAAGGGGCGGCAGGAGGCGGCCGGCTCCTCCGGGTCGGACGCGGCCAGAACGCCCATCGACTGCCAGGCCGCGACGGATACGTCGTTGAGCATCGCCTCGCTCCCCCCGACGAGTGCCCGATCGATGCGCCCGTGCCGAATCGCCAGCGCTCCCTCGCCCACGGCGATCGAGGAGGAGGAGCAGGCGACGGAGAAGGTGACGGCGGGGCCCCGGATCCCGAGGTCGATCCCGAGGTGGGCCGTGGGTGCGCTCGGCATCCCCATCGGTACGCTCGTCGGCCGTATCCGCCGCGTCCGGCGGCCCACGTACCGCTCGTGTGCCGCCTGGATCGCCTCGGCGCCGCCGATCGCGCACCCCACGAAGAGGCCGGCATCGGCGAGCTCGCCCGGCCCATCCAGCCCGGCGTCGGATACGGCGTCTCGGCCCGCGACCGCGGCGAGCATCGACACTCGGTCCATGAGGATGCGTCGCGGCCCCGTGACCTCGGTAGCGACGTCGACGGGGCAGCGGGCCAGCAGCTCCAGAGTCGCGAGCTCCGCGCTTCCCGTCTCGACGAGATCGATCGCAGAGCACCCCCGGTGCACGGCGTCGAAGACGGGGTCGATCCCCCGGCCGTGGGGCACGACGACCCCGATGCCGGTAACGACGACGCGGCGGTCCATGGTCCGCGTCAGCCGTCCGCCTGCCTACGCCGTCGATCGACGGCCTCGACGGCGTCGCCCAGCGTCACCAGCCCCTGCGCTTCCTCCTGCGGGAGCTCGATCCCGAAGAGGTCCTCGAGGTCGAAGAGGAGTTCGACCACCGAGAGGGAGTCGAGTCCCAGATCCTCCAGCGTCGCCTCGAGACGGATCTCGTCGGCCGAAATCTGGAACTTCTCGACCAGCAGGTCGCGAATGGCGTCGAACGAACTCAAGCGCAGGGTCTCCGATCGATGGCCGGATGGGGGTCGGGAGAGCCGAAAGCTACGGCGCGGGTGAGCGGGTCACCATCGATGCGCCCCCGAAGGCTCAACCGCCGAATACCACCTCGGGAAGGGCGCCGACCTCGATGCCCCGCTCCGCGAACCACCCTTGGCGGACCTCGAGCGCGTACTGGGCCGGAGCGTCGGAGGGGATGGAGGTCTCGTCCAGGGCAGTCATCTGCTTGATCGACACGATCCGGAAGTCGGACCCCATGTAGGCGATGTCGAGATCGACGTACGTGTTCCGCATCCAGAAGGAGCGGGGCGCCACATCGGGAAAGACGAAGAGCATCCCGGTGCCGTCCGGGAGCGTCTCCCGGTACATCAGTCCGTCCGCTCGCTCCTGAGGGGAGGCGGCGACCTCCGCGACGACGGTGTCCGCGCCGAAGATCACCCATGCACTCCCGACCGGCGGTCGGGGTGAGGCGGGCGCGGCAGGCGCGGGGGACGAGGTCTCCGCTGCGCCCTCCGCTCGAGCCTCTTCGCCGCCCTCGCTGCCGCACCCGACGAGGGCGAAGACGGCCAGCGTGACGGCGCGGTGGAGAAGGCTCCTGGAGGGCAACGGCATCATGGTCGAACTCGCGTTTCGAATGTGGGCAGAAGTACGGGCTGCACGTCTCGCCCCTACCTGTCGATACTGCTATCTTGGGTGGTCTTCGGAACAGAGGAAATCGCTGGTCTACGTCGACCGGCGGCATTCGTTCCGTCAGACCAGCTCCGCACCTCATCCGGTGGCTACATGCTGGACACACAGCTCCTGGACATCCTGGTCTGCCCCGAGACGAAGCAGCGTCTCGTGCAGGCTGACGCCGAGACCTTGGATCGGGTCAACGCAGCGATTTCCGCAGGCTCTCTCACCACGCGCTCCGGCGCGGTGGTGAGCGGTACCCTATCGGAGGCGCTGATTCGCGAAGACCGATCCCTGCTCTACCCCGTGCGGGACGACATTCCGATCATGCTCGTTGACGAGTCGATCGAGCTCGACCAGCTCGACTGACTCGCGGCGCTCCGCCCTCCCGGAGTACTGAAATCCATATGCGGTTCGCGAAGCTTCTCGGGGGTCTTCTGGCCCTCGCCGTGCTGGCCATCCCGGTCGCGGCACAGCAGGAGTACCCCATGTCGACGATCGCTCCCGCGAGCGACTTCGCCGAAGGGATCCACTCCGTCTACGTGCAGATCTTCTGGTGGGCCATGGGGATCCTCACGGTCTGCTGGGTCGTTCTCGCCTACATCCTGATTCGCTTCCGGGAACGACCCGATTCCCCGCGGCCGAAGCAGATCCACGGCGACGCCCGACTCGAGATCGCCTGGACCGTCGTGCCGGCGCTGATCGTCGTGGCGATCGCGATCCCGACCATCCAGACCGTCTTCCAGACGCAGCGGGCCCACCCGGACGCCTTCGTCGTGGATGTGATCGGCCACCAGTACTGGTGGGAGTTCCGCTACCCGCAGCACGGCGACGTCGTCACGGCGAACGAGCTCCGGCTTCCGGTGAACCAGCCGGTCTCCCTGCGCATCTGGTCCAACGACGTCATCCACTCCTTCTGGATCCCGCTCCTCGGCGGGAAGCGCGACGCCAACCCGCTGCGCGCCGTGCCGGAGGGGAAGGACACGCACTACAGCTGGATCCACATGACGCCCTCGGAGACCGGGTACTTCCTCGGGCAGTGCGCCGAGTTCTGCGGCGAGAGCCACTCCCGGATGATGATGAGCGTCGTCGTCGAGACCGAGGAGGAGTTCGAGGCGTGGCTCGACGACTGGCGGGCCGGGCACGCGGTGCCGGGAACGCAGACGGCTCAGGCCGAGGTGGCGCCGATGCAGGCGGCCGGCTTCGCCGCGATGCCAGTCGGCAGCGCGCAGGAGACCGCGGCTCCCGCTCCGCCCACCGACCCTCGACTGCTCGAAGGCTACAACCTCTTCGTGGGTCAGTGCGTCGCCTGCCACGGCATTCCCGGCGACCCGAACGCGATGGCCTCCGTGGCGCCGGATCTGACCCTCCTCGGACGCCGCGAGCGGATCGGCGCGGGGATGCTCGAGAACACTCCGGAGAACCTCGTTCGCTGGATCAGGGACCCCCGCTCGATCAAGCCGGGCGTCCTGATGCCGGGCGTGGACTACGAAGGAGGACGAGCCCCGATCGTGTGGCCCGCCTTCCCCTACTCCGATGAGCAGATCGAGTCGATCGCGCTCTACCTCACCAGCCTCCGCTGACAGGCCGCGCACGGATGTCTACTGAAAGCCAGACGACGACCGAGTCGTTCGAGTCGTTCGAGTCGATCCAGCGGTCGCAGGTCCCCGCGGAGTCCTCCTCGCATCACCACGAGGAGCCCACCGGGATCTGGAGCTGGATCACCACCGTCGATCACAAGCGGATCGGCATCATGTACTTCATGACCTCGATGTTCTTCCTGGGCATCGGGGGTCTGGAGGCGATGCTGATCCGGATCCAGCTCTTCCGCCCGGACAGCGACTTCATCTCGGCGGAGCTGTACAACCAGCTGTTCACGATGCACGGCACCACCATGATCTTCCTGGTGGCCATGCCTCTGGCGGTCGCGTTCTTCAACTACATCGTGCCCCTGCAGATCGGGGCGCGGGACGTCGCCTTCCCCCGCCTGAACGCGCTGTCGTACTGGATCTACCTCTTCGGCGGTCTCTACCTGAACGCCTCGTGGTTCTTCGGCGCCGCGCCGAACACCTCGTGGGTCGGGTACGCGAACCTCACCTCCACCGAGTACTCGCCCGGGCTGAACGTCGACTTCTGGGTCCTCGGGCTCTCGATCCTCGGCGTCAGCTCGATCATGGGTGGGGTGAACTTCATCACCACGATCATCAACCTGCGCGCGCCGGGCATGAAGCTCATGCGCATGCCGCTCTTCACCTGGATGACGTTCGTCACCTCCTTCCTCCTGGTGACGGCCCTCCCGGTGATCGCGGTCGCGCTGATCCTCCTCGCCTTCGACCGCTTCTTCGCGACGAACTTCTTCGTCGTGGCGTCGGGCGGGGACACCACGATGTGGCAGCACCTCTTCTGGATCTTCGGTCACCCGGAGGTCTACATCCTGGTGCTCCCGGCCTTCGGGGTGATCTCCGACGTCATCCCGGCCTTCAGCCGGAAGCCGCTCTTCGGCTACGCGGTCGTGGTCTACGCCGGCGTCCTGATCGGCTTCATCGGCTGGGGCGTCTGGTCGCACCACATGTTCACCACCGGACTCGGCCCGATCGCCGACTCCTTCTTCGTCGCCTCGACGATGATCATCGCCATCCCGACCGGGGTGAAGATCTTCAACTGGATGGCGACGATGTGGGGCGGGGCGCTGAAGATGAACACGGCGATGACCTTCGCCGTCTCGCTCGTCGGGATGTTCGTCCTCGGCGGTCTCTCCGGGATCATGCACTCTTCGGCCCCGGTCGACCTGCAGCAGCACGACTCCTACTTCGTCGTCGCCCACTTCCACTACGTGATCGTCGGCGGGCTGCTGCTCGGGATGTTCTCCGGCCTCTACTACTGGTTCCCGAAGGTCACCGGGCGGATGCCGAACGAGGCGCTCGGCAAGCTGCACTTCTGGCTGACCTTCATCGGCTTCAACCTGACCTTCTTCCCGATGCACTTCTCGGGGATGTACGGGATGCCGCGCCGGACCTGGACGTACCGCGCCGAGCTGAACGTGGAGATCTACAACCAGCTCTCGACGGTCGGCGCCTTCATCCTGGCCATCTCCACCGTGGTGCTCCTCTACAACCTCTGGAAGAGCGCCCGGACGGGAGAGAAGGCGAGCCACAACCCGTGGGGCGCGCCCTCGCTCGAGTGGTCGATCCCATCGCCGCCGCATCACTACAACTTCCCGGCCCTCCCCCAGGTCCGCTCTCGCGAGCCGCTCTGGCACGAGGACGAGCGGAAGGAGATCGAGGCCATCACGCTGGCCGAGCCCGAGGTCGAGCCCGAGATGCCGAACCCCTCCTTCTGGCCGATCGTGCTCGCCGCCGGCGTCACCCTCACCTGGGCGCTCGTCATGACGGGCAGGTGGTGGGCTCCGGTGATCGGGCTCGTCCTGACCGCCATCCCCGTGTACTGCTGGGCCTTCGAGGACCCGTTTGCGAAGAAGGAGACGGCGCATGGCTGACGCCGCCGCGGTCGCCCACGACGACCATCACTACACCAGCACCGGGCTGAACAACTGGAAGCTCGGCTTCTGGACCTTCATCGGGTCCGAATGCCTCTTCTTCGGGACGCTCATCTCGACCTACATGGCGTACAAGGGCGCGAGCATCGTCGGCCCGTACCCGGAGAAGGTCTTCGACATCCCGCTCACGAGCATCAGCACCTTCGTGCTGCTCATGAGTTCACTCGCGATGGTGCTCGCCCTCGACGGCGTGCAGAAGGGCTCGAAGAAGAAGGCGCTGATCTGGCTCGGGACCGTGATCGTGATGGGAGCCATCTTCCTCGGCTTCCAGTACTACGAGTTCACGCACTTCATCCACGAGTATCACCTCACCCTGCAGACGAACGTCTTCGGGTCGACCTTCTACGTGCTGACCGGTTTCCACGGGGCGCACGTGACGATCGGGGTGATCTGGATGATCACCCTCTTCATCCGGGTGCTGCAGGGGAAGATGCCGCCCGAGAAGGCGCTCCAGGTCGAGATCGCCGGGCTGTACTGGCACTTCGTCGACATCGTCTGGATCGTGATCTTCGTCCTCATCTACCTGATCCCGTAAGGAGTTCGCGAATGTCCGCTCACGCTGACGGCGCGCACGCCTCGCCGAAGTTCTACGTGATGATCGGGATCATCCTCGCCATCCTGACGGCGATGGAGATCGCGGCCTTCTACATCCCCATCGCGTCGCACACCCTCGAGGTTTCGATCCTCCTGGTGCTCTCCGCGATCAAGTTCGTCCTGGTCGTCGGCTACTTCATGCACCTGAAGTTCGACTCGAACATCTTCAGCCTGGTCTTCGTGGCAGGGCTGGTGCTGGCCGTCTTCATGGTCAGCGCGCTCTTCGTGCTCTACCAGGTGCTGCCGGGGACGACGCCGCCGCAGTTCGTGGGGTTGTAGGGGGCAACGGGACTTCCCACTCCACTGACTCCCGGGGGCGAATCGGACCGAAGGAGTGCGGCTACCGTCGTTCGCCGGACTCCGGGATCGGCACGATGAAGCGGGTCACGTACTGTTCGTCGAACTCGCCCGTAGTCACCGTCCACAACGTATCGCCGCGGATCAGCACCGAGGGTGTTGTCGGGTATCCCGAGTACCGCATCCCCTCCGGAAGCGGGACGATGGCGATCAAGTCACCCTGCGAAGAGAAGACGGAGAAGTGCCCCTGCGTCTCCCCGATCTTCACCGGATTGGCATACCCCATCTCGCGCGCCATCTCGCCCGATCTCCCCGTCAGGGGATCCGGCGGCGCGGTTTCGAAGACCCAGACCTTCCCGTCGGTGGAGGGGATGATGCGGCTGTACTCGGGTCGGCGATCCGGGAGGGGACCGATCGGGGGCGTCACCACCGACTCGAAGAACTCCCGCTCGTCGTCGAGGATCGGGATGCGTCGGTTCGGGCGGGAGAAGCGGAGGCTGTCACCGTCGGCGTAGCGGGTGAAGCTGAAGTCGTCGGTGCACCCGACGTACAGCGCACCATCCTCACCGAGGGCAGAAAGGTGTGAGGGGAACCACGGCTCCCGTCGATCGAGCCAGAATCCACGTCGGAAGCTGAAGTCGTACGGGTGATCGCAGGCGGGTCCGCCCGCTTCGACCCAGATCGTGTCCGGCTGGCCCCCTGGCCAGATCCGGATGTACTCGGGACGAGGGAAGCCCATCCCGTCGTCCCGGGCGTCCGGCACGATCTTCGCCCAGAGGTCCCCCTCCGCGGTGAGGGTGAGCGCAGACTCGTCGTACGCGGTCCAGAACCGGGGGGCAGGTGCGCTTCCGAGGAGGGTCCCGTCCTCTCGCCAGACCGAGATTCGTTTGTTGCCTGCGTCCCACGCCGCGACGAGGATTCCCCGCGCGTGCAAGGCGTAGGCCGATCTCACCTCCAGCGGGCCCTGTCCCGGAGCAGCGAAGATGCGGACGAAGGCGCCGTTCGGAGCCAGCTCGATGATGCCCCGCCCCGCGTCATGGACGAACAGCTGCCCGCGACTTCCCGCGGCCAGGCTCCGTATCTCGGCGAACACGGTCTCGGGTGGGCCGTCGAGGGTGCCCCAGACCTGGTCGGCGACTGCGTAGACGGTGTCGGGGGCGAGCGCCCGTGGGGATCGGGCAGGCTCGTGACATGCGGCCACGACGAAGAGCAGGGGGAGGCGGGACGCACGCATGCGGGAGCTGTCTTCCTTGGACCTCGGGCGATTGAACCTGGATACTGCGGATAACATATCGTCCTGCCACCCGGAACGGAGCCTTGCTGTCGCCGGTCCTCGCTGCTCACTTCTGCCGGGGTGCCGAACCACCAGGGGCGCTCGTCAGCATCGGCGCTGCGCCCCGGAACACCCCTCCGCGCCCACCCGTACGACGACGCCGGGCACCCGAACTCGCGAGGTGCCCGGCGTCTCCACGTTCAGCACGACGATTCCGCACGATGACACGGTCCCGACTCCTCCGCTCTCTCCTGGTCGCTTCCGCACTGGCGGCGTCGGCGGCACCCGGAGCCGCCCAGCTCCCCCCCCTCCCGCCGGGCCTCGACTCGGCCGAGGTCGCGAGGGCGCGGAGCTGTGCGCTGGTCGAGGCGACCTACATTCGCGGGCAGACGGTGGGCGTCGCGCTTCAGGATACCCTGGTCCTGCTGACCGATCTGGTGAGCCGGATCGACGCGGACGCGCGCTTCCAGTCCGGCAGCACCGGAGACGGTCGCGCCTACCTGACCTTCGAAGCGGGGGAGGGGGAGGCTCTTCGCGTGGACACGGTCTTCGCGGGCACGGACCTCTTCCCGATGCTGTCGGGCTTCACGGGGTGGCAGGATCGGAACACCGGAGCGCTGGAGGCGGGGGACGCGACGGCGCAGGCCGAGTTCACCCAGCGGCGCTCCGACCTGCGCGCCTACGTGCGTTCCCGCGGTCGAGCGCTCCTGGAGCGAGTGCAGCAGCTTCCGCCGCTCCTGCAGGATCTCCAGGTGCAGGGGCAGATGTGCGTCGCCGACGTGCGCCTGCTCCGGGCCCCGATCGTGGCGGAGTGCGACGCGCAGGAGTTCCAGACCGGGATCTGCATGGCGGCCCGCGGGGACAGCACGGCCGGCACGATGGTGTTCGTCGACTCCGTCGAGGAGATCTGGGCAGACCAGAGCCTCGGCGAGTGGTTGTCCCATACGCCGATCTCGGCCGGCGAAGGGGGGCTGACGGGCGGGCAGGTCCAGATCGCGGCCCGCGCCGGGAACGCCCTCTTCGAGATGTCGCTCGGACCGTTGGTGCGGCCGCGCGAGGGGATGGAGGCCGATCAGGTCACCGAGTTCGACGCGGTGCTCGACTCCCTCGCGATCGACTTCGCGCACGAGAGCTACGCGATGGTTCCCCTGCTCCAGATTCGCACGAACATCACCGTCCCCCTCTCGGCGGAGTCCTACTACCTCCTGCACGCCGGGCCCGTCGAGGGTGGACAGTCGATCTGGAGTGCACAGGCGACCGGACAGCTTCTGGGCACGCAGATCGTGCTGTCCCCGGATCTGCTCGCGATCCTCGAGGGGCCGGAGGAGATCCGGCTGAGTGCGGTCAATGTGGTCGACGAGGAGACGCTGCAGCCGATCTGGTCGATTCCGCTGGCGACGGAGGGGCGGGCGACGACCGTGCGCGCCCTGATGGACTACCTGGGCACGACCTTCTCAGGCGAACTCGACGCGGCGATCGCGCAGCTGGAGGCGCGGGGCGAGGGCGACAGCGGCGGCGTCCACTGAGTCGATCTCGGAGGGGCCCGAGCGGATGCTGAAGCCGTCGCGACGAAGCTGGTCGGACCGAGACTCCGGTCGTCGCGAGCGGGATCTGGCGCGCACGGCGCGTTGGACGAAGGCCTTTGCGTGGGCCGCCTTCCCGGCGCTCTTCATCGGCGGCTTTCTGACCGTGTCCTTCGGCTGGCCCGGGGTCGTCGCCGGCCTCGGCATCCTCCTCGGCGCCGGGGGCTTCGCGACCTTCATGAGCGAAGCCGCCGGCGCGGCGTCCCGGGGGATGCTCGAGCCCGGAATCGGGAGGTCGGTCGCGCCGTCCAGCTCTCGGGCGGAGGCGCTCGAAGCGCGCGGGGAGTTCCGCGAGGCGGCCGTTGCGTGGGAGGTGAGCGTGCTCGAGCGCCCCGACCATCCCGAGCCGGCCCTCCGCCTCGCCCGTCTCCATCGAGACCACCTGGGCGACCTCGACGCAGCGATGAGGTGGTTTCGGCGGGCCATCGAGATCGCCGGAACCACCGGAGACGTGCGGGTCGTGATGCGGGAGTTCGTCGAGGCGGCACGGAAGGCGGAGCCGTCCGGCCGCGGTGCGGCTACCCTCCTTGCGCGGTACCGCGACGCGCAGGGAGAGGAGACGCCGGAGGGAGAGTGGGCCACCCGCGAACTTGCCGCGATCAAGGCGGCGATGCGGGAAGCCGACCGCTGAGACTCAGCCCGCCCGACGCGTCTTCCCCGACATGAAGTCCATCATGATGTACTGACCGAGCGTCATCGTGCTCGTGAAGTACGCCTTGCCGCGGGCGATCTCCGACATCTTCCGGACGAACTGCACCAGGTACGGGTCCTTCGCCAACATGAAGGTGTTGATCGGGATCCCGCCCTTCCGGCACGCGGCCACCTGCTGGAAGGTCTCGGAGAGGATGAAGGCGTCGAGTCCACCGGAGTTCGTGTAGACCTTCCCGTTCTCCAGGGTGACGGCGCTCGGCTTCCCGTCGGTGATCATGATGATCTGACGCATGTCCTGCTTCTGGCTCATCAGGATGCGACGGGCGAGCTCGAGGCCTTCGGCCGTGTTCGTGTGGAAGGGCCCGACCTGGGCCTTCCCGAGTTGCGACAGCGGGATCTCCTGGGCGCGGTCGCCGAAGGTGATCACGCGGAGGGTGTCGCCGGGGTACTGCGTGCGGATCAGGTGGGAGAGTGCGAGCGCCACCCGCTTGGCGGGGGCGAAGCGGTCTTCTCCGTAGAGGACCATGGAGTGCGAGATGTCCAGCATGAGCACCGTCGCACACGACGACCGGTACTCGGACTGGTGCACCATCAGATCCTTGTAGTCGAGGTGGAGCGGCACCTTCAGCCCCTCGCGCTCGATCGCGTTCTTGAGCGTCGCCGGGATGTCGAGGTTCAGCGTGTCCCCGAACTGGTAGGGGCGCGAGGCCGCCTCCGCCTCGATCCCGGTGTCGAGCATCGGCGTGTCGTGCGACCCCGCGGTCGACTTGCCCAGTGCTCCGAGGAGGCCCTTCAGCGACCGGTAGCCCAGGAAGTCCACTCCCTTCTGGGTGAGGTCGAAGTGGACGGTCTGCGCGGCCTCCTTCGCCTCATCGATCTTCCCCTGGCCGGTCGCATCCTGGATCTGTCCCCCGAGCCCGGTCTGTCCGTTCTCCAGGGTGAGGAAGCCCTCGTCGACCATCCGCTGCACCAGATCGTCGAGCATGTCGGCGATCTGCTGTCGGACCGACTCGTCCGAGTCGCCGTCGCCCCGCAGCTCCTCGATCATCTCGGGGGTGAGCTGGCCGCTCTCGAGGAGGGCGCGAAGGAGCGCGTTCTTGAGCGCCTCCACGGAGTCGGTGTCCTCCGTCCCCGACCACCCCCAGTACGGGTGGTAGTGCGGCCCCCCGGCGAACCCACCGTTCAGCAGGAAGTCCGACAGCCCTTCGAGGAGGTTCTCGAGGTTGAGCTTGTCGATCCAGCTTCCCTTGTACTTCGTGTACCGGGTGAACCGCATGGAATCCTCGGAGGGTTGGCCGATCCGTGCCGTTGGAATTCGCCTACCCGCGGGACCGCGGTCGGATCCGGTGCGCCGCTCCACCCACGTGTCCGCCCTCCTCCCATCCGTCGACACCGTTGCCCCGTTCCCCTCTCCACGCAGTCGCGAGCGGTCCCCTTCCGCCCGAACGGGTCCGCGACCTTCGCGCCCGTCTCCTCGCCTTCTTCGGCGAGCGCGCCCGGGATCTCCCCTGGCGCAGGACGGACGATCCATACGCGATCTGGGTCAGCGAGATCATGCTCCAGCAGACGCGGGTGGAGACGGTGGTGCCGTACTGGGAGCGCTGGCTCGACCTCTTCCCGACGGTCGAGGCACTCGCCCAGGCAGAGGAGGCGGAGGTGCTGAAGGCGTGGGAGGGGCTCGGCTACTACTCCCGGGCGCGAAACCTCCACCGCGGCGCGGCCTTCGTGCAGGAGAGCCACGGGGGGCGGGTCCCGTCGACTGCCGAGTCCCTTCGCGGCGTTCCCGGAATCGGCCCGTACACCTCGGGCGCGATCGCGAGCATCGCCTTCGGGGAGGCGGTGCCCGCGGTGGATGGGAACGTGCGTCGCGTCTTCGCCCGCCTCTTCGATGAGCGGGCACCGAGTCCCCGCCAGCTCGAGGTGTGGGGCGCCGAGCTCGTCGATCCGGATCGTCCCGGGGACTTCAATCAGGCGGTGATGGAGCTCGGGGCGACGGTGTGCACGCCTCGGAACCCCGCCTGTGCGCGTTGCCCGGTAGCCGGGGCGTGTGGAGCGTACGCAAACGGCACGGTCGCGGAGCGTCCGGCGCCGAAGAAGCGGACGAAGGTCCGGGTGGGCGCCTTCGTGACCCGCATCGAGCGGGATGAAGCGGGGCGCGTTCGGATGGTGCGTCGCGGGGCCAGTCTCCTGCAGGGGATGTGGTCCTTCCCCGAGGCGGAGGTGACCCTGGAGGAGGCGGACCGCATCACGGTCGAGGCCGGGCCCAACTACCTGGGGGCCGTCGACCATGTGTACTCGCACCTGCGGGCGCGGTATCACGTCGTGCGGGTCGATGGTGAACTGCCGGAGGGGCTGCCGCTCGGCGAGGAGCCCGCTTGGGCGGAGGAGCGGTGGGTGGAGGGGGACAACGTCGGCGAGCTGGCGCTGTCGAAGGCGCAACAGCGGGTGTGGGAGATGGCGCGGTAGGGTCGACCTGCTTCCCACCCCCCGCCCCCTCCATCATCGGAGGGATACCTCCCTAAGGGGGGCGGCTCCATGGCTGGATTCGCCTCTGTCCTACTGCGGCTCGGCTATCCGCCTAGAAGGTCGTCCCCCCGAAGGGATCGAACTTTCCGAAGCCGCTCGACCCGCTCGGCCCTTCGTGCTGCGCGCGGCGGTACCCACCGCCGCTCGAGCGCGAGAGCCGCTTCTCCGCCACGAGCGCCTCGAGCACCAGTTCGCACGCCGCCGCCCGCACCCCCGCCGAGGCGCCGTTCGCCGCCAGTCCGACCTGTTCGACCATCGTCAGCAGTCCCGGCACCGTCTCGAAGCCCTTCACGCACGCCGCCGCCCCCGCGTCCTCGCCGAGCTGGAGCGCCGAGCCGCTCTCGAAGTAGGCGATGATCTCGTCGACATCGGCGCCGGCCGCCCGAGTCTCGTAGACCGCGGCCGCGGCCTTTGCGATCAGCTCCCGCGCGATCTTGTCCGCGCCCTGCAGCTCGCCCTCGTACTCCAGCTCCATCTTCCCGGTGATGGCGGGGAGGGAGGCGTAGATGTCGCCGATCCGGGGCACGATCCGGTCCTCACCGAGGAGGATTGCGCGACGCTCTGCGTTTGAAACGACCATCTCCAGGACGGTGATCGGCATCCGCTGACTGACGCCGGAGCGCTGGTCGACGCGCTTGTCCTCGCGGCCGAGGAAGGCGATCCGCTCGATGACCTCGGCGACGACCTCCGGGACCTCGACCGGTAGCTCGCCGCGGTCGAGCCACGCCTCCTGCTGCGTGACCGACATCCCGATCTCGACGTCCTCGGGATAGTGCGTCCGGATCTCGGCCCCGATCCGGTCTTTCAGCGGGGTGATGATCTTCCCGCGCGCCGTGTAGTCCTCCGGGTTGGCCGTGAAGACCATGAAGACATCGAGCGGGAGGCGGATCGGGTACCCCTTCACCTGCACGTCCCCCTCCTGGAGGACGTTGAAGAGGCCCACCTGGATCTTCCCCGAGAGGTCCGGGAGCTCGTTGATCGCGAAGATGCCGCGGTTCGCCCGGGGGAGGAGGCCGAAGTGGATCGTGAGTTCGTCGGCCAGGATGTGCCCACCGCGCGCCGCCTTGATCGGGTCCACGTCGCCGATCACGTCGGCGATCGTCACATCCGGGGTCGCGAGCTTCTCGACGTAGCGGTTGTCGCGGTGCACCCATTCGACGGGCGTGCCGTCGCCGTGCTCCGCGAGCGTCTCCCGCGCGTACTTCGAGATCGGACGAAGCGGGTCGTCGTTGATCTCGGATCCGGCAACGATCGGAATCTCGTCGTCGAGGAAGTTGGCGAGCTGCCGGAGGATCCGGCTCTTGGCCTGTCCCCGGAGCCCGAGCAGGATGAAGTCGTGCCGCGCGAGGATCGCGTTGATGATCTGCGGCATGACCGTGTGCTCGTATCCGAGCACCCCGTCGAACAGCTCCTCTCCGGAGCGAAGTCGGCGGATGAGATTCTCGCGAATCTCCCCCTTCACGGTGCGGGGCGCGTACCCGGACGCCTTCAGCTCACCGACGGTCGTGGGACGGGACATCCACTGCCTCTTCGGGTGCGGTCGCGGAACCCCTGTATGGCCCTCGCGAATCCGGTAGATTCCGTTCTCCGGAGTTCGAAGATCCGAGGCGGTCGGGAGCCAGTGGCGCCGTCGTCCCGGGGCTCCGGTCGGAGCGTGAGTGACGGCGTTACCCCGGGTCGTCGGGCAGGGTCCTGAGCGATTCGGCCCCGCGGACGGCGGGTCTCTCGGGCTCCTTCGTGTCGTTCCGCCCCCGCTCGTCCGAGGTATCCGCAGCATGTCCGACGGTTCGTCCAACGGGACCCTCAAGGGGACCTTCCGCCCGCTCGACCACCAGCCGAAGCTCCCCCTCGACCGTCTGATCCTGAACGAGACGCCGGACGACGAGGCGGTCCCGATGGACGTGGTCTTCGTCGGTGGCGGCCCCGCCGGACTCGCCGGGGCCATCGAACTCGCCCGACTGGTGAAGCAGGACAACGAGGCCGGCGGAGGGATCGGTGAGATCGAGATCGGCGTCCTGGAGAAGGGGGCCTCGCTCGGCGAGCACTCCCTCTCCGGCGCGGTCATGAATCCGCGTGCGATCCGGGAGCTCTTCCCCGAGCTCTCCGACGACGACTTCCCCTTCCAGAAGAAGGTCTCGAAGGAAGCCGTCTACTTCATGACCGAGGGGAAGGCCGCCCGCATCCCGACGCCACCGACGATGAAGAACCACGGCAACTACGTGGTCTCCCTGGCCGAGGTCGCGGCGTGGATGGGCGAGCAGGCCGAGGCGCTCGGCGTGAACGTCTTCCCCGGCTTCCCTGCCGACTCCCTACTTGTGGACGGGGACACGGTGATCGGCGTCCGCACGACGCCCTCGGGGCTCGACCGCGACGGCAACCCCGCCTCTGCCGACGCCATGCCTGCCATGGACATCACGGGCCGGGTCACCGTCCTCTCCGAGGGGACGCGCGGCACGCTCTCGCAGGCGTACTGGGAGTGGCAGGGGATCCGATCGCCGAACCCGCAGATCTACGCCCTCGGGGTGAAGGAGCTGTGGGAGGTGAAGAAGCCGCTCGACCGGGTGATCCATACCCTTGGCTGGCCGCTTCCCCGCGACGCCTTCGGCGGGTCGTGGATGTACCCCGTCTCCGACAGCCTCGTCTCGATCGGACTCGTAGTCGGGCTCGACTACAAGGACGCCCGCCTCGACGTGCACGAGCTGCTCCAGCGGATGAAGCTGCACCCCCTCTTCCGCGAGTACCTGGAGGGCGGGGAGATGGTCGAGTGGGGGGCGAAGACGATTCCGGAGGGCGGCTACCACTCCCTCCCCGAGCGACGGCACGGCGACGGGATCTGCATCGTCGGCGACGCGGTCGGCTACGTCGACGTACCCTCGCTCAAGGGGATCCACTACGCGATGCAGTCCGGCATCTACGCCGCCCGCGCGATCTTCGAGGCGCTGAAGAAGGGCGACACCTCGGAGGCCGGCCTCGCCTCGTACACGAGGACGGTGGACGAGAGCTACATCGTGAAGGACATGAAGAAGACGCGGAACATGCGTCTCGCCTTCAAGAAGGGCTTCTGGGGCGGGAGCGTCCGCGCCGGGCTCATGACGCTGACCGGTGGCGCCTTCCCCGGAGGTCGCATCGCCCACGAAGAGGACGCCGCGGACCGGAAGACGCTCGGCGAGGAGAAGGCGCCCTTCGTGCCGGACGGAAAGCTGACCTTCAGCAAGGTCGACGCCGTCTTCAAGTCCGGGAATCAGACCCGCGACGACATCCCGAGCCACCTCATCATCGGGGAGGACATCCCGGCCGAGGTCGCCGAGATGTACGTTCACCTCTGCCCGGCCGGGGTCTACGAGCGCGAGGGCGACAGGCTGGTCGTGAACGCCCCGAACTGCGTCGACTGCAAGGCGACCGACGTCATCGGGCCGCGGTGGACGCCGCGGGAGGGCGGAGCGGGGCCGGCGTACCGGCGGATGTAGGCAGGGCCTCCAGCGCCAGCAGCCGCTCCTTCCGCCACACCCCGCCGCCGTACCCGACCAGCTTCCCGTCCGCCCCGATCACGCGGTGGCACGGGATGACGAGGGCGAGGGCGTTGTCGCCGTTCGCCTTCCCCACCGCGCGCACCGCCGCCGGCCGACCGATCGCCTCGGCGAGCTCGGCGTAGCTCCGCGTCTCGCCGCGCGGAATCCGTCGGAGCGCCTCCCAGACCTCGAGCTGGAAGTCGGTGCCAGCAGGTCGGATGGGCAGATCGAAGTCGTCGCGGGTGCCCTCGAACCACTCCTCGAGCTGGCAGGCGACCTCGCGGGTCACCCCGTTCGGGCCCGGTGTGAAGGTCGCCCGGAGCCGCCGCCGAATCCGCTTCACCTGGTTCGGAAGGGCGCGCCGATCGACGAACTCGAGGAGGACGAGGGCCTCGTCGGTCGCCGCCACCAGCATCGGTCCCAGCGGGGTGACGACCCGGTCGACGTGTACGAGGGTCGCGTCTCGGGTCACCGTCGGCGCGTCGCCGAAGTAGCGGCGGAAGGCCTCGTGGAAGCCGCTCAGCGAGTCGTATCCGGCGTCGAAGGCGGCGCGGGTGACCGACTCGCCCCCCTTCATCGAGCCGAGCGCCGCGCCGAGACGCCGGGCACGGGAGTAGGCGTGGAAGGTCATCCCGTGGTTCTGCTGGAACCACCTGCGGACGCGCTCGGGGCTGAGCCCTCGCGAGCGCAGGTCGCGATCGGTCCAGCGACGGGTCGGGTCGCCGTCCACCTCCTTCAGGAGCGGACGCAGCCACTCGGGCGCTTCGCCGGCGCGTTCGAGCGGATGGCACCTTCGGCAGGGCCGGTACCCTTCGAGGAGCGCCTCCCTGGGCGTTGGAAAGAAGGAGATGTTCTCGCGACGGGGCTTCCGGGCCGGGCAGGTCGGGCGGCAGAAGATCCCGGTCGTGCGAACCGCGGTGACGAAGACGCCGTCGAAGCTGGGGTCACGGCCGTAGAAGGCGTCGAGCATCGTCGACTCGGAGGGCATCGAGGTAGTGTCCATGGATGCAGTCTCGCCCCCGGCTCCGATTCGGACTACCGAAGAATCGACGTCGAACTCGGGAGGGCCTCACCCTTCGTCCGGGGAAGGCCGCCGGCGCCCGTCCGATGGACTCGGGCACGCGACGGGGGTCGACGTCGCCGCCTACCGGCCGAGCGTCACCCTCCATTGGATCTCCGTCCCCCCCGCCTGCCGACGCAGCACGGACACGGGGACGTCCTGCCAGACGTCGGTCTCGATCAGCAGCCCCACCACGAGCCCGACGCCGGCACCGACCGCAGCTCCGACCCCGGCGTACAGGGGGACTTCGTCGGTGTCCGGTCCGTGCTTGATCTCGGTACCGAGACCACCGACGATCCCTCCGGCGAGGGCACCGACCAGCGCGCCCGTGCCGCCGTGCCGTTTCCGGTCGACGGCTCTCCGCACTCGGAGGATGGAGTCGAAGTGGAAGGTGCGGGGCTCATCCCCCGCGAGGAGGACGGACACCCCGGTGGAGTCGATTCGCTGAAGCCGCCCCCCGAACTCCCGAGTGACACCGTCGGCGCCGGGCGCGATGACGACGATCTGGTCGGGGGTCGTCGCGAGCGGACGCGAGGGCGCCGGGAACCACGGAGCGCACCCCCCGAGAAGGAGGAGCGACAGGGCGCCGAGTATTCGCGACGGGCGCGACGCCCGCATCAATCCACCTCCAGCCCGACTCCCGTCGGGGTCACCACGAGCCGGGGCAGGATCGGCGGGACGTCTCGGACCGCGTGTCCCTCCAGCGCCGCGTCGACGCTCTCGAATCCGCACATCTGCTCGAGCGTCCGGATCGTCGGAAAGACCATCGGCAGCCGTCCCTCGCGGTGTCGGTCGAGCGCCGCCTCCGGGGTCAGCCAGATCCCGTCCGTCATCTCCGAAGGCGACAGTGCGATCTCGCGCTCCGGCCCGACCCGCGCCGCGAAGAATCGAGTGTCGTACCGCCGCGGCTCCTGGACCGGGGTGATCCAATGCGCCACGTACTCGACCGCCGACCCGTCGATGCGCGCCCCGAGCCGGTCGAGCGCCTCGGGCAGCCCGATCTCGTCCGCAAGGAGCCGGTCCCGTACGGCGAGGACATCGGCCGACTCTCCGGCCCCGGGGATCTCCCTCCCCCGCGCATCGACCCCCACCAGGATCCCGGTCTCCTCGAAGGCCTCCCGGATCGCCGCGGCGTAGTAGGCGATGCCGGGCGGAGTCGCATCCCTGGGCAGGCCGAGCCGATCGGCCGCCTCGTCGTCGGGGAGATCCTCCAGCCGATCGGCGACCGCGTTCGAGCCGTCCGTCGCGTCCACCCGCCCTCCGGCGAAGACGTACGCCCCCGGAACGAAGCCTGACGAGCGGGTTCGCCGGAGCATCAGCGTCTCCATCCCGGTCGGGCCGTCGCGCAGCAGGAGGATCGTCGCGGCGGGTCGGGTGGGCACCGGCGCGTCCGGGACCTCCTGGACGGTGTCGACGAAGCCCGGCGGCAGCCGGTCGAAGGGGATCTCCATCAGTGCCCGACCGCCATCCCGTCCTTCCGCGCGTCCGAGGCCCCGGCCCAGCCGCGGTCGAGCTTCATCACGATCTGTGCGCCCCCGAAGGCGCGGAGGCGCGGCCATGACCGACAAGGATCTCCCCTTCGCGATCTC
>JANQLR010000057.1 GCA_028280525.1 Longimicrobiales bacterium | reverse complement strand
CCGAATTCCGACGACCTCGCGCAGGAGCCCTTCGAGGCGCTCGAGCGGGAGCATGTTCGTCGCGTCCGATGGGGCACCGGCCGGATCGGG
The DNA here is from genome assembly GCA_028280525.1 of Longimicrobiales bacterium. Taxonomy (GTDB): domain Bacteria; phylum Gemmatimonadota; class Gemmatimonadetes; order Longimicrobiales; family Gaopeijiaceae; genus Gaopeijia. Next base: position 7,458 of record JANQLR010000057.1, on the reverse strand, counting down.
ATGCGTCTCCAGGAAGAGCCCGTCGCACCCGGCGGCGACCGCCGCGCGCACCAGCGAGGGGATGTGCTCGGGGTCGCCCCCGCTGCTCCCGGCCGCCGCGCCCGGTCGCTGGACCGAGTGGGTGCCGTCGAAGATCGCCGGGCACCCGGTCGCCGCCCGCATGCGCGCGAAGGAGCGCATGTCGACGACGAGGTTTCCGTACCCGAAGAAGGTGCCCCGCTCGGTGACCGCGACCTCCCCCGCCCCGGCGTCGCGCAGCTTCTCGACGACCGCGGCCATCTCCTCGGGGGCCATCCACTGGCCCTTCTTCACATTGATCGCCCGCCCGGTCGCCCCGGCCGCGACGACCAGATCGGTCTGGCGGCAGAGGAAGGCGGGGATCTGAAGCACCTCGGCGACCTCGGCCACCCGGGCGCACTGCCCCGGCTCGTGCACGTCGGTCACGACCGGGAGCCCGGTCTCGGCCTTCACCGTAGCCAGGCGCGAAAGCCCGGCCTCCATCCCGGGCCCCCGTGCGGAGCCGACCTTCGACCGGTTCGCCTTGTCGAAGGAGGCCTTGAAGACCACGGGCAGGTCGAGCTCCGCGCTCACCCGCTGGACCTCGCGAGCGATCTCGAGGTTCAGCGCGTCGTCCTCGACCAGGCAGGGGCCGGCCAGGAGGACGAAGTCCGAGAAGGAGGGCGTCGACACCTCAGTCTCCCGCCGCGATCGGCTCGATCGCCGGCTCCTCGCTGACGGCGTGACGGGCCGCGGCGCGGATGAAGGCGTCGAAGAGGGGCGCCGGACGCATCGGGCGCGAACGGAGCTCGGGGTGGAACTGCCCCGCCACGAACCAGGGGTGGTCCGGGAGCTCGACCATCTCCACCAGCCCTCCGTCCGGCGAGGTCGCGGAGATGACCATCCCCGCCGACTCCAGCTGGTCGCGGTAGTCGTTGTTGACCTCGTAGCGGTGGCGGTGACGCTCGGAGATCTCGGAGGAGCCGTAGACCTGTTCCGCCCGGGATCCGGGCCGGATCACCGCGGGGTACGCCCCGAGGCGCATTGTCCCGCCCATGTTCGTGATCTTCCGCTGCTCGTCCATGAGACCGACGACCGGGTGCTCGCAGTCCTCCCGGAATTCGTACGAGTCGGCGTCCTCGAGCCCCGCGACGTTGCGCGCGAACTCGATCACCGCGCACTGCAGCCCGAGGCAGATCCCCAGGAAGGGGACCTCCTGCTCCCGAGCGTAGCGGATGGCGTGCAGCATCCCCGGAATCCCGCGCGGGCCGAAGCCGCCCGGAACGAGGATGCCGTCGTAGCGTGCGAGCCGCTCGAGGTGCTGGCCCTCGTCGAACTGCTCCGAGGAGAGCCAGTCGATGTGGACCTTCACGTCGTTCGAGATCCCGCCGTGCAGGAGCGCCTCCTGCACCGACTTGTAGGCGTCGACGAGCTCCGTGTACTTGCCGACGACGGCGATGCGGACCGACCCGCTCCCCGGCGTCTTCACCCGGTTCACCATCCGGCGCCACGGGTCGAGGTCCGGCACCGGCGCCTCCATCCCGAGGAGGCGCAGGACGACGTCGTCGAGCCGCTGACGGCGCAGCTCGATCGGCACCTGGTAGATCGTGTCCACATCGCGCGCCTCGATGACGGCGTCGAGGGGCACGTTGGTGAAGAGGGCGACCTTGCGGCGGATCTCCTCGTCGAGCTCGTGCTCCGTCCGGCAGATCAGGATGTGCGGCTGGATCCCGATCTGCATCAGCTCGCGCACCGAGTGCTGCGTCGGCTTCGTCTTCAGCTCACCGGCGGCGGCGATGTACGGGATCAGCGTCAGGTGGATGAAGATCGCGTTCTCGCGCCCCACCTCCTGACGGAACTGCCGGATCGCCTCCAGGAAGGGGAGCGATTCGATGTCGCCGACCGTCCCGCCGATCTCCGTGATGACGAAGTCGTTGTCGTCGGCGAGTCGCCGGATCCGGCCCTTGATCTCGTCGGTGATGTGCGGGATGACCTGGACCGTGGAACCCAGGTAGTCGCCGCGCCGCTCCTTGGCGAGGACGTCGGTGTAGATCCGACCGGTCGTGATGTTGTTCGCCTGCGAGAGCGACTCGTCGATGAAGCGCTCGTAGTGCCCGAGATCGAGGTCGGTCTCGGCGCCGTCGTCGGTGACGAAGACCTCCCCGTGCTGGAAGGGCGACATCGTCCCCGGATCGACGTTCACGTACGGGTCGAACTTCTGCAGCGTGACGCGGAAGCCCCGCTCCTTGAGCAGCCGTCCGAGCGAGGCGGCCGCGATCCCCTTCCCGAGCGAGGAGACCACCCCGCCCGTCACGAAGATGTACTTGGTCGACGGCTTCACTGTGCTGCGATCGCTCATGGTGTTGGCGCTTCCACGGCCAGGGGGTGTCGGGAGTCTCGGATTCTCTGCTCGATGAGGTCGACGTCCTCGGGGGTGTCCACACCCGGCTCGGCTCCTTCGACCACGGCGACCCCGATCGGCGTTGCCGCCTCGAGGGCGCGGAGCTGTTCGAGGCGCTCGGTCTCCTCGAGCGGAGAAACCGAGCGTGCAACCCATTCGCGAAGTGCCTGTCTCGTATAGACGTACAGGCCCAGGTGGCGAAGGTACCGACCCGCGCGCAGCGCCTCGGCGCGAACGCCGGGATCCCGCGCGAAGGGGATCTCCGCTCTCGAGAAGTAGAGGGCGCGGCCACCCTGCGCGCAGACCACCTTCACCGCGGCCGGGTCCTCGAGCTCCTCGGCGGTGTGGATCGGCGTCGCGCACGTCCCGACGTCGAAGTCCCCGCTACGCACCAGCTCGACCGCTCGCGCGACGTGCTCGCCATCCATCAGCGGCTCGTCTCCCTGCAGGTTGGCGATCACCTCGTAGCCTGCGAAGGCGGGCATCTCGGCGACCTCGGCCACCCGGTCCGTTCCCGACGGGTGCTCCGGGTCGGTCAGCACGACCTCCGCACCCAGCGACCGGCAGACCTCCGCGATCTCTTCGGCGTCGGTGGCCACCACGACTCGGTCCAGGCACTCCATCGACGCCACGCGGTGCCAGACCCACTCGATGAGCGGTCGTCCCAGGAGCGGGTGGAGTGGCTTCCGGGGGAGGCGGGAGGACGACAGTCGAGCCGGGATGACTCCGAGCACTCGACTGTGGGAGAGGGCGTTCGACGACCCGTGGATCGGGGGCACGCTTGCAAATTCCACGCCAGAGAAGGTATCCAAACCCGCGGGAGGGGGGCAAGACGCCCCGGATCAGGGCGCCGCAGAGTGGAAGTGCAGGACGTCGCGTTCCTTCTCGATCGTCCGCTGGAGCGACCACTCCGTCTGGAAGAGGATGAGGGGCTGCCCCTTCGAATCCTCGACCAGGGTGCGGTCGTACCCGGCCGCGACGCGGGCGATCTCCCTCTCCGGACCCTCGACCCAGCGGGCCGAGGTGTACGGGAGCCGTTCGAGCCGTGCGCGGACGCCGTACTCGTGCTCCAGGCGGTGCAGGAGGACGTCGAACTGGAGCGGCCCCACCGCCCCGACCATCGGCGCCGGGCCGGCGATCGACTCGGCGTAGAAGACCTGCGCGGCCCCCTCCTCGGAGAGCTGCCGCAGCCCGTTGTCGAGGTGCTTCCGTCGGAGGGGGTCCTCCACCCCGACCTTGGCGAAGTGCTCGGGAGAGAAGCGCGGAATCCCGCCGTACTCGACCGGATCGCCGTGGTAGAGGGTGTCCCCGATGCGCAGCGCACCCCGGTCGTGGATCCCGACCACGTCACCGGGCCACGCCTCCTCGACCGCCTGCCGGTCGCGGGCGATGAAGGATTGCGGCTGCGACAGCCGGACCGTGTCGCCGGAGCGATGGTTCTTCACCTGCAGCCCCGCCTCGAAGCGCCCGGAGCAGACGCGCAGGAACGCGATCCGGTCGCGGTGCTTCGGGTCGAGGTTCGCCTGGATCTTGAAGACGAAGCCGGTGAAGGACCCCCGCTCGGGGGCGATCGGCTCGGGCCGGGCCTCGCGCGGGGGTGGTGCGGGCGCGAGCTCCAGGAAGGAGTGCAGGAAGGGCTCGATCCCGAAGTTCGTGAGCGCGCTGCCGAAGAAGGTCGGGGAGACGCGGCCCTCGGAGACGCCCTCGCGATCGAAGTCGGTCCCGGCCACGTCGAGGAGCTCGATCTCCTCGCGGAGCCGCTCGGCGACGCTCGGGCCGAGGAGCTCGTCCGTCTCCGGATCGGCCAGCCCCAACTCGCGCGTCCGCACCTGCGACGCCCCGTGGTCGCCCGACGATTCGAAGAGGAGGATCCGGTCACGCACCCGGTCGTACACGCCCAGGAATCGCCCCGCGTCGGTGATCGGCCAGGTGATCGGGTAGCAGGAGACGCCCAGATCCCGCTCTACGTCGTCGAGGAGCTGGAAGGGGTCCTCCCCCGGGCGGTCGCACTTGTTCACCAGGGTGAAGACCGGGGTGCGGCGCAGCTTGCACACCTCGAAGAGCTTCCGCGTCTGCTCCTCGACCCCCTTCCGGTTGTCCAGGAGCATCACCGCGGCGTCGGCCGCGACGAGCGTCCGGTAGGTGTCCTCCGAGAAGTCCTGGTGACCCGGAGTGTCCAGGAGGTTCACCCGGAAGCCGTCGTAGTCGAAGTGGAGGACGGAGGAGGTGACCGAGATCCCCCGCTCCTGCTCCATCGCCATCCAGTCGGAGGTGGCGTGCCGCTGGGCGCGCCGCGCCTTCACCGACCCCGCCAGATGGATCGCCCCGCCGTAGAGGAGGAGCTTCTCCGTCAGCGTCGTCTTCCCGGCGTCCGGGTGCGAGATGATGGCGAAGGTCCGCCGGCGGCGGATCTCGTCGTGAAGTCGGTCGGACATGCGGGTGCAACGGGCGGTGGTGCGGGCCTTCGGCGCGGGCGAAGCTCGAAAGCTAACACCCGGCCTCGCCCCGGGTGGCGCGCCCGGTCGATCCGCCGGAGGGCGCCGCGATCCACCGGCGAGTCCTCCCCGCCCAGGCTCCGAGAAGCGGTCCGGGGCGAGGGAGGAGCGGACCACTCAGCGGTCCGGCGGTGCTCCGTCCTCGACGATCGGACCCCGCAGCTCCTCCAACCGCTCCCGGACCGACTGCAGCCACTCCCGATAGCGCTGATGCACCTCCCGTGCCTGGTCGGTGGGCTGGTCGTCGGAGCCGGAGATGTACCCCGCCAGGCTCGTGATCTTCGCGAAGAGCTGGCGCGGCCAGCGCAGCGAGTCCTGCCCCGCCGTCCCGCCCGTCATGCGGAGGTCGACGAGCTCCATCTGGAGCGCGGTCAGCGCCTCGAGGCGTTGCACCGCCGCGATCCGCCCGGGATCGTCGGTACCGTTCGTCGCAGAGATGCGGTCGATCTCCGCCATCGCCTCGACCCGCAGGTCCTCGATCTCCTCGATCAGGTCGGCGACGAGGTTCGCCTGGTCCCGGAGTTCGAGCGACATCTCCAGCTGGGCCCGCATCTCCTCCATCGTCCCCTTCGAGGCCGGATCCTGGAGGACCGTGAGCGTCTCCTCGTCCGCCACCTCGCCGTCGACGAGGAGCCGGACCATGTACTCGCCCGGGAGCGCGACCGGGGCGACGCGCCCCCCGTCCGGCGCCGCCCGCGTGCCTTCCTCGGAGAGCTGGACGTGCGAGTGCCCGGGAGGTGTCGTCCGAAGCATCGGTCGCCGGGATGGCGACCAGCGCAGCCCCCACTCGGTGCGCTGCAGCCCGGCGCGGGTCCGGAGACGGGAGAGGCGGGCGACCTCTCGGCCCGTCTCGTCCACGATCTCGATCTCCACCTGGTCCACGTTCTCCGGGAGCCACCAGGAGAGCGAGGCGCCGAGTCCGCCGTTCCGTCCTGCGGCGGGGTCCCCCGGCTGTGAGAAGGGCGACTCCGTGCGCAGGTACCGCCAGGCGTCGCGAGGGGAGAGGAGATCCGGCGTCGTGCCCTCGTAGGTGGCTCGGTCGAGGGACGCGGCCTGAAGCGAGGTGATGTCGTCCGCGATCCAGAACCCCCGCCCGTACGTCGCGATTACGAGGTCGTCGTAGCGGGGCTGAATGTCGATGGCGTGGACCGGTGCCGGGGGGAGATCGGCGTCGAAGCGCGTCCACCGCTCGCCGCGGTCGAGGGAGACCCAGAGCGCATTCCCCGTCCCCGCGTAGAGGAGGTCCGGCGCCTTCGGGTCTTCGCGCAGGACGTGGGTGAAGGAGAGGGGGCCGCGCGGGATCCCCGCGTCGATCCGGCGGAAGGAGCCGCCGTGGTCCTCGGTGACGTAGAGGATCGGGTCGAAGACGCCGAGCTGGTGACCGTCGACGGCGACGTACGCCCGCCCCGCCACGTGCCGGGAGGGCTCGATCGTCGAGATCGTCGCCAGCTCGGGGAGTTCGGGGAGCCGTTCGGTCAGGTCGGTCCACCCCCCGCCCCCGTCCCGCGTGATCCAGAGCTTCCCGTCGTTCGTCCCGGCCCAGATCTCGCCCGGGGCGAGCGGTGACTCGGCGACGGCGAAGAGGACCGCGGCGTAGGTCGGCGAGACGTCGTCCGGCGTCAGCCCCCCGCTCTTCACCAGGAGCGAGTCCGCCCCGGTCGACAGGTCGGGGGAGATGACCTCGAAGCTCTGGCCCCCATTCGTTGTCCGGTGCAGGTGCTGGCTCCCGACGTACACCACCGACGGATTGTGGGGCGAGAGGGCGATCGGGAAGGTCCACTGGAAGCGGTAGCGGAGCGGCGCAGCCTCCCACCCCTCCGGGTTGTCCGGCCAGACCGAGACGGTGCGGGAGTTGCGGGTCGCCAGGTCGTGGATGTCGAGGATCCCCTCGTAGCACCCCGACCAGACGACGTGGGAGACCGTGTCCGGCACCGCCCACCCGCTCTCGCAGCCCCCGACCGAGCGCCAGCTTCCGATCGGAATCGACCCGCCCCACGTCACCCGCGACGGCCCGCGCGTCGACGGCCCGTCCTGCCGGTTGCCGTACAGGTTGTAGGGGACCTCGTCGTCGGTCGTCACGTGGTACATCTGCGCGATCGGGAGCTGCGGGCGCACCCAGGAGCGACCCCGGTCGGTCGAGAGGGAGATCCCCCCGTCGTGCCCCACGATCCGTCGGTCCGGGTTCACCGGGTCGATCCACATGTCGTGGTTGTCCCCCCCTGCCCCGCCGCCCCGGATCGAGCGGCCCCCATCGAAGGAGACCGAGTGCCGGGTGGCGAGGAAGTGCACCTCGTCCGCGTCGTCCGGCGCCGCGGTCACATTCGTGTAGTAGTGCGGCCGCTGCACGATCGTGTGGTCCGGGTTCACCATCTCCCACGACGACCCGAAGTCCTCCGACACCCAGAGCACCCCCTCGTGCTCCTCGAAGGGCTCGAAGTCGTCGTTGACGTTCGTCTCGATCAGCGCGTAGACGCGGTCCGGCGCCGCCGGCGAGCATGCCCAGCAGCACGGCGTCGTAGCGGATGCCGTCCTCGTGCATCTGCTTGTAGCCGTCGCTGTTGCCAT